>NZ_JBQFRU010000018.1:0-547 GCF_056537585.1 Ruegeria sp. C9 | reverse complement strand
TGTCGCAGATTGATTTTTCTGCTGCAGCGGATGAAACGACGCTCACCAATGCACTGAACTACGATGGGAGCACTCAGATCTGGGAGGGCGGCCGTGAGGACGTCTTTGCCGTGCGCGCCACGACCGATTTGCATATTGAGCAGGCGGGAAGTTACACGTTCTATTTGCTATCGGATGACGGTTCCAGCCTGCGGCTCAATGGTCAGGACCTGATCGACAACGACGGGCTGCATGCGACTGAGCTACAGACCGCCACGATCGAGCTGTCGGCGGGCACCCATAGCCTTGAGGCGCTCTACTTCGAGGCCTATGGCGATGCGACCCTGATGCTCGAGTGGGCTGGCCCCGATACTGGTGGTAACCGCGTCCTGCTGACCGGGGATCATGTGGCAAGCTCTGGCGACGGAACCCCGCCCCCTGTCGATGAGACACCCGTTGACGAGACGCCTGTCGATGAGACGCCGGTGAACGAAGATCCCGTTGAGGATGATCCTGTTGATCCGACACCTGTTGATCCGACACCAGGTGATCAGGATGACAACTCGGA
>NZ_JBQFRU010000017.1:0-596 GCF_056537585.1 Ruegeria sp. C9 | reverse complement strand
CGGTGCAGTCAGGCGAATTCGAACCAGTCTCAGCTAGGCCAGTATAGCTGTCCTTCATTCGTCACAAAGACCCCGCCACTCGGCGAGAGCGGCGGTGAGTATCAGCTTGAAGGTGCCTCGGCTGGCAAGCGCTCTTTCTCGTTGAAGTGGTTGTAGACAGAGGAGTTGACGGCGGCGAGCTTCTGCAAACTTCGCATCCGCCTGAAACGTTGCATGGCGCGTTCGCGTCGTCGGAAAGGCAGGTGCGAATTCTCGACGCAGTTGTTGAGCCACCTGCCCGTTTTCTGTTTTTTGTCAGCACCAAGCTCTCTGAAAGCGGTTCTATATGAGGCGAAGCGATCTGTGACAACGTTTTCCGCTTTACCGTGTCGCTTCATCAATGTCTTGAGGAATTTCAGCGCTGCAGCTTTGTTTCGGCGTTTGGTGACAACGGCTCCCAGCACCTTGCTCTCATGATCTACGGCCCGCCAGAGGTAATGCTTCTTGCCATTAACCTTCACAAAACCTCATCCACATGCCACTTCCATTTCGAGAATGCGCCCAGTTGTTGCACCCGCTTTCTTCGGATCTCAGAGGCAAACATCGGGCCAAACCTG
>NZ_JBQFRU010000016.1:0-3922 GCF_056537585.1 Ruegeria sp. C9 | reverse complement strand
GCTGTCGTTGAACTCTTGCACGAAGCTGCGGAAGCCGTCGAAGCCGCCGTCGATGCCCAGATAGGCGGCGGCTTGCTGGAAGCGGTCGGCGATGACTGGCGCGTTGAACTCGAGCACGGCGGGCATGCAGACCGCGTTGGTGGTGCCGTGGTGGGTGTTGAACACCGCGCCGACGGGGTGGCTCATGGCGTGGATGGCGCCCAGGCCTTTCTGGAAGGCGGTGGCACCCATCGCCGCCGCGCTCATCATCTGGGCGCGGGCTTCGATGTCGGTGCCGTCCGCATAGGCACGTGGCAGGTAGTCCTTGACCAGCCGCATCCCTTCCAGCGCGATGCCCTGAGACATCGGGTGGTAATGCGGGCTGCTGAACGCCTCGACACAATGCGCAAACGCATCCAGACCGGTGCCTGCGGTGATGAACCTGGGCATGCCCACCGTCAGCTCGGGGTCGCAGATCACCACGGTCGGCAGCACCTTGGGATGGAAGATGATCTTCTTGGCGTGGGTTTCAGAATTGGTGATGACGCTGGCGCGTCCCACTTCGGACCCGGTCCCGGCAGTTGTGGGGACGGCGATGATCGGCGCGATGGCATCGGCATCCGCTCGGGTCCACCAATCGCCGATGTCCTCAAAGTCCCAGACCGGGCGCGTCTGACCACACATGAAGGCGACCATCTTGCCCAGATCCAGCCCCGAGCCGCCGCCAAAAGCGATCACCCCGTCATGGCCGCCCGCGTTATAGGCCGCAACACCGGCCTCGAGGTTCTGTTCATTGGGGTTCGGGTCCACATCCGCGAACAGACCCCGGCCCAGACCGGCGGTCTCCATGATATCCAGCGTCGCGGTGGTGATCGGCAGGTCGGCCAGCCCCTTGTCGGTGACCAGCAGCGGCTTCTTCATGCCGGCCGCAGCACAGGCTTCGGGTAATTCATTGATCCGCCCGGCCCCGAATTTGATTGCGGTTGGATAAGACCAGTTTCCAACAAGTGACATGTTTGCTTTCCTTCGTGTCAAAAGGCCTGCCCCGGCGAGGGGGTCATTCCGAGGCAGGCCGGCGTCCTTAGCCCGTGACCTTTTTCAGGTGATAGGATTTGGGACGTGTCAGGTTGTGATAGCCAATGACCGAGAGACCGCCGCCGCGCCCGGTATTCTTGCAGCCGGTCCAACACAGGCCGGGATCCAGATAATCGGCGCGGTTCATGAAGACGGTGCCCGTCTCAATCTGGTCGCCCACGCGGGCCGCGCGATCCAGATCGCTGGTCCAGAGGCTCGCTGTCAGGCCAAACGCGCTGTCATTCATCAGCCGGATGGCCTCATCATCCGTGGACACTTTCATAATGCCCACTACCGGACCAAAGCTTTCATCCCGCATCACCCGCATGTCATGGGTGACATTGGTCAGGATCTGCGGCGTCAGATATGCGCCGCCATCATCCTCGGGGAAGATGTCGATATGGGCCACCGCACCAGCCTCGACCGCCTCGGCAATCTGCGCCCGCACCTCATCGGCAAAGCGCACATTGGCCATCGGGCCAATGGTGGTCTCAGCGTCCAGCGGATTGCCCAGCTTATAGCCCTTCACGATCTCCACCGCCCTGGCGACGAAGTCGTCATACAGGCTTTCATGCACATAAATCCGCTCGATCCCGCAGCAGCACTGGCCCGCGTTGAACATTGCCCCGTCGATCAGCGTCTCAACCGCCGCCTCCAGATCGGCATCGTCCATCACATAACCCGGATCCTTGCCGCCCAGCTCAGTCCCGACGCCGGTAAAGGTGCCCGCCGCCGCGCGCTCCATCGCCTGGCCGCCGCCGACCGAGCCGGTGAAGTTCACGAAGTCGAACGCATTGCCCGCGATCAGATCGTTGGTCACGTCATGGCTCAGAAAGACATTCTGGAACACGTCTTCCGGCACACCCGCTGCATGGAAGGCCTGCGCCATACGCTCGCCCACCAGCAGGGTCTGCGTGGCGTGTTTCAGGATCACCGTATTACCCGCGATCAGCGCAGGCGCCACCGTATTGATCGCCGTCATATAGGGGTAGTTCCACGGCGCCACCACAAACACCACCCCATGCGGGATGCGCCTGATATAGCGCTTGAACGTCTCATCTTCGCCCACCGCGATATCAGCCAATGCGCTTTCGGCAATCCCGGCCATATGGCTTGCGCGCTCGTTGAAGCCGCCGAACTCACCGCCATAGCGCACCGGGCGACCCATCATATGCGCCAACTCGGGCACGATTTCCTCATTCATCGCGCCAACAGCAGCCACACCCGCCATCACGAGATCAATGCGTTCCCGCAAGGGCCGCGCCGCCCAAGCCGCCTGTGCGGCCCGCGCCCGGCCCGCAACCTCAAACGCGGCCTCCCGCGACAACACCTCGCGCTCGGCAAAAACCGACCCATCAATCGGCGAGACACATTGCAACATCTGCCCCATAGTCACTCCATCTCTAAAGAGAGCAGGATCCCTGCTTCATCTGGCCATAAATATCTCTGGGGCCGCCATTGGTGCGCCATTGGTTCGAGCGCCAATGGCGGCGGGGCTGGCCCCTCGCCTTCACCCTCTCAAGCCCGCTCAAACCCGCGGGCAATTTCCCAATCGGTCACCACGCGCTCAAACTCTTCGATCTCAACCTCGGCCGCGCGCGCATAGTGATCGACAACGTCATCTCCCATCGCAGCCCGCAACATCGCC
The DNA here is from genome assembly GCF_056537585.1 of Ruegeria sp. C9. Classification (NCBI taxonomy): domain Bacteria; kingdom Pseudomonadati; phylum Pseudomonadota; class Alphaproteobacteria; order Rhodobacterales; family Roseobacteraceae; genus Ruegeria; species Ruegeria sp. C9. The sequence goes on along the minus strand of NZ_JBQFRU010000016.1, from coordinate 1,221 downwards.
GAGCCATGCAGCGCATCCCGCGCCGCGCGCAGATTGCCCGGGATCATCCCCGTCTCTCCCTGATAGACGTCACCCGTGGTCGGCGGCTGCAATTCCAGCCCTTCTTCGATCCCAGCGATCCCCGCCGCCAGCATCCCAGCCATCGCCAGATAGGGGTTCATATCCGAGCCCGGGATACGGCATTCCACCCGCACCGCCTTGGTGCCGTCACCGCACAGGCGGAACCCGGCGGTGCGGTTGTCCACCGACCAGATGATCCGCGTCGGCGCAAAGGTCCCCTTCATGAACCGCTTGTAGCTGTTGATGTAGGGCGCCATGAAACAGGTGTAATCGGCGGCGTATTTCAAAAGACCCGCCATGTAGCTTTTCATCACATCCGACATGCCGAGCGGATCTTTTTCGTCGAAAAAGATCGGCCGCCCCTCGGACCAGAGCGACTGATGCACGTGGCTGGAACTGCCCACTTTCTCATGATGCCATTTCGGCAGGAAGGTCGCGGCATGCCCATGCTGCCAGGCAATCTCTTTCACCGCGTTCTTGGCGATCGAGTGATACTCGGCCGTCTCCATCGCAGGCGCATATTTGATGTTCAGTTCTTCCTGCCCGGTCTCGGCCTCACCTTTCGTGTTCTCGACCGGTATCCCCGCATCCCACAGATGGTTGCGGATCGGGCGCATCACATGCTCTTCCTTGGTGGTCTGAAGGATGTGATAGTCCTCGTTGTACCCCGAGATCGGCTCAAGGTCGCGAAAGCCTTCCTTGCGGATCTGATCAAAGCTTTTCTCGAACAGGAAAAACTCCAGCTCGGTGGCGCACATCGCGTCATAACCCATCGCCTTCAACCGGTTCACCTGACGCTTCAGGATCGAGCGCGGCGCGTGTGGCACTTCTTCATGCGTGTGATGATCCAGCACATCGCACATCACCATCGCCGTGCCTTCCAGCCACGGTACAGGGCGCAGAGTGCTCAGATCCGGCTTCATCACATAATCGCCATAGCCCCGCTCCCAACTGGTCGACGCATACCCATCCGGCGTCCCCATCTCGAGATCCGTCGCCAGCAGATAATTGCAGCAATGCGTCTCTTCCCACGCCCCCGCAACAAAATGACCCGCATGAAACCGCTTCCCCATCAAACGGCCCTGCATGTCAACCAGACAAACCAATACCGTATCAATCTCGCCAGACGAAACCTCAGCCTTCAAATGCTCAAATGTCAGC
>NZ_JBQFRU010000015.1:2500-6153 GCF_056537585.1 Ruegeria sp. C9 | reverse complement strand
CGTTAAGCAATTGATCCGGTGGACTGTTTGTAGTCTGCACGGGCTGCTCTGGGATTTTCTAGAGTTGGTTGCGGGAGCAGGATTTGAACCTGCGACCTTCAGGTTATGAGCCTGACGAGCTACCGGGCTGCTCCATCCCGCGACACTTTAAGTGACCTATCGCTTACGCTACTTGAGGTCTTGTGTTGGTCTAGCGCCTATTCGGCTACTTGAGACCGGGTAGTGTTCTTTTCATCGTGTTTGAGAGACTGTGGGCTTTTACTAGGTTTGGCGGTGACCTACTCTCCCGGGGCTTAAGCCCAAGTACCATTGGCGCGGCAGTGCTTAACTTCCGGGTTCGGGATGGGACCGGGTGTTTCACTTGCGCTATGACCACCAAACCGAGGAAAAGCCCATGTCGACTTTCTTGCTTTGCAAGAAAGCGACGAGGTGGCAGGCAGCGTCTTTTGCTTGCAAAAGGCGCGTTGCCACTCGGTTATATAATCAACCAACATCGCGGCTTGGCGCTGCGACGTTATCCAACTCAAGGTCAGTGTATGCTTTTGGTGATTTGTCTTTCCATTACTGGATCAAATCAAGCCTATCGGGCGATTAGTACCGGTCAACTGAACGCATTACTGCGCTTACATCTCCGGCCTATTGACGTGGTGGTCTTCCACGGCCCTCAGGGAGACCTTGTTTTGAGGGGGGCTTCCCGCTTAGATGCCTTCAGCGGTTATCCTGTCCGATCATAGCTACCCAGCACTGCCGTTGGCACGACAACTGGTCCACCAGTGGATCGTTCACCCCGGTCCTCTCGTACTAGGGGCAACTCCTCTCAAGTCTCCTACACCCACGGCAGATAGGGACCGAACTGTCTCACGACGTTCTAAACCCAGCTCACGTACCTCTTTAAACGGCGAACAGCCGTACCCTTGGGACCTGCTCCAGCCCCAGGATGAGATGAGCCGACATCGAGGTGCCAAACACTGCCGTCGATATGGACTCTTGGGCAGTATCAGCCTGTTATCCCCGGCGTACCTTTTATCCGTTGAGCGATGGCCCTTCCACTCGGGACCACCGGATCACTATGGCCGTCTTTCGACTCTGCTCGACTTGTCAGTCTTGCAGTCAGGCTGGCTTCTGCCATTGCACTCAACGAGCGATTTCCGACCGCTCTGAGCCAACCTTCGCGCGCCTCCGTTACGCTTTAGGAGGCGACCGCCCCAGTCAAACTACCCGCCACGCAGGGTCCCGGATCCGGATAACGGACCGCGGTTAGACATCAAGAGTGCGAAGGGTGGTATCTCAAGGGAGGCTCCACGGATACTTGCGTTTCCGCTTCAAAGCCTACCACCTATCCTGCACATCACAATCCTGATGCCAGTGCGAAGCTGTAGTAAAGGTGCACGGGGTCTTTCCGTCTAACCGCGGGAAGCCTGCATCTTGACAGGCAATTCAATTTCGCTGAGTCGATGTTGGAGACAGCGGGGAAGTCGTTACGCCATTCGTGCAGGTCGGAACTTACCCGACAAGGAATTTCGCTACCTTAGGACCGTTATAGTTACGGCCGCCGTTTACCTGGGCTTCAATTCAAGGCTCTCACCTCTCCTTTTAACCTTCAGGCACCGGGCAGGCGTCAGACCCTATACGTCGTCTTGCGACTTCGCAGAGCCCTGTGTTTTTAATAAACAGTCGCCACCCCCTGGTTTGTGCCCCCAGCCCCTAGTTGCCTAGGAACCGGGCCTCCTTCTCGCGAACTTACGGAGGTATTTTGCCGAGTTCCTTCAACATCGTTCTCTCAAGCGCCTTGGTATGCTCTACCAGTCCACCTGTGTCGGTTTAGGGTACGGTCTGATGGAGGGCTATTTCCAGGAACCACTCAGCAGCCCAATCAATCCGATAAGATTGAACTACACCTGTGATCCGTCACATCCTCCTGGCCTAGGAATATTAACCTAGTTCCCATCGCCTACGCCTTTCGGCCTCGGCTTAGGGGCCGGCTTACCCTGCTCAGATTAGCTTTAAGCAGGAACCCTTGGACTTTCGGCGAGAGTGTCTCTCACACTCTTTGTCGCTACTCATGTCATCATTCTCACTAGTGATCTCTCCACGGGATCGCTCACGCGCCCGCTTCATCGAAAGCCTCTCTCCTCCAATCTGCCCGAAGGCATGAAGGAGGAATGAGACTATGTCACACTACGCTCTGCTACCGATGCTTACGCATCCCTAGACTTCGGCTCATGGCTTGAGCCCCGTTACATCTTCGCCGCAGGACAACTTATTTAGACCAGTGAGCTGTTACGCTATCTTTAAAGGATGGCTGCTTCTAAGCCAACCTCCTGGTTGTTTTGGTCGTCCCACCTGCTTTCCCACTTAGCCATGAATTGGGGGCCTTAGTCGTAGGTCAGGGTTGTTTCCCTCTCCACTACGGACGTTAGCATCCGCAGTGTGTCTGCCATCTAGTACTCCCGGGTATTCGGAGTTTGGTTAGGATCAGTAAGCCTGTGGGGCCCCATTACCCATCCAGTGCTCTACCCCCCGGGGTATTCGGATGACGCTCTACCTAAATAGATTTCGCAGAGAACCAGCTATCTCCGAGTTTGATTGGCCTTTCACCCCTAGGCACAGCTCATCCCGATCCTTTTCAACGGATGTGGGTTCGGTCCTCCAGTAAGTGTTACCTTACCTTCAACCTGGCCATGCCTAGATCACTCGGTTTCGGGTCTGATCCCACGAACTCATTCGCCCTATTAAGACTCGCTTTCGCTACGCCTACACCTAACGGCTTAAGCTTGCTCGTAAGACCAAGTCGATGACCCATTATACAAAAGGTACGCCGTCAGATCTCGAGGATCCTCCGACTGATTGTAGGCGTTCGGTTTCAGGTACTGTTTCACTCCCCTCGTCGGGGTGCTTTTCACCTTTCCCTCACGGTACTGGTTCGCTATCGGTCAGCAAGGAGTACTTAGCCTTCGAAGGTGGTCCTCCGATCTTCAGACAGAATTTCACGTGTTCCGCCCTACTTAATACGTCCATCAAAGCTTCCTATACGGGGCTGTCACCCGCTATGGCCATGCTTCCCAACATGTTCTAGTCACTTATCTGGCTCGGCTGGTCCCCGTTCGCTCGCCGCTACTAGGGGAGTATCAATTGATTTCCTTTCCTCCGGGTACTTAGATGTTTCAGTTCCCCGGGTTTGCTCTTAAAACCCTATGTATTCAGGTCTTAAGTACCTGTTCATGCTCATTATTGATTAGCAGAGCTAACAATAACAAACATTCAGGTGGGTTGCCCCATTCAGAGATCCATGGATCAAAGCTTATTCTCAGCTCCCCATGGCTTATCGCAGAGTATCACGTCTTTCATCGCCTCTTGCTGCCAAGGCATTCACCAAACGCCCTTCTCGCGCTTGATTTGATCCAGAAAGAGAAAGACACAACTTAGTGCGCTACCGCCTATTCGGCTACTTGAGCGCAGTCAGGTCAATCGCGATCGCCCAGCTGGTAACTAAAGGCGATCTTTCTTCTGAACCAAAAGCATACTTTCCCGCCTTCTATCCTGGAACCCATGCTGCCGATGTCGGTCGGCCCCACATGGAGAATAGAAGACATGCATGATCGTCAGATCATGCGGGTTAGTGTACTTGACTTGGACAACTCTGTTCGTTTCAG
>NZ_JBQFRU010000014.1:0-8753 GCF_056537585.1 Ruegeria sp. C9 | reverse complement strand
CAGCTCGTCAGGCTCATAACCTGAAACTCAGAGGTTCAATTCCTACTCCCGCAAACAAAAACACCGTGCAACATCAGATGTTTACGCACCGCCCTAGGGCGGTGTTCCTATTTGCGCCAACACTTCTAGAAGCACTGTGGAAGCAACGATAGGAAACTTCTTTTCGTAACTAGCCACTTACCCCCTCAGCTCTTTTTTGCCAATTTCTGCGCTTCGCCCATGGTGATCTTGCCGTGACGACCGATCGAAATCCTCTCGCTGGAGCGTGTTGAAGCATTCAGGGAACGATCAACTGGTTCGGCGAACTGCCGTCTTTGGTATCAACTATTCTGGTAATAAAACGATAGCCTGCGGCTTGACCCGCTTGGTGGGCGGGGAAATGGAGCGGCGCGGATGACTTGATCTCTGGCGGCGCGTTCGATTTCGGGTGAGCCAGAGCTATCGACGATATCAACCCACGCCAGTGATCCATCCGGACTGATTTCAAAGAATACCTGCGCAAACCCGCGGACCGGGACGTAGACGACGGGCGTTTGATTGAGGTGGACCAGGACTTGTCCGGCATAGTTCGTGGTATCGGAGTTTCCAACGCCGCGACCCGAGGATTGATTTCGGCCACTGCTGGCTCGGAACGGGTCAGCCCCTTCCTTTTGATAAAGGCTAAGCGGCGACTCCAATGTTTGCGTAGGGTTGCGCAAGTTATCGAAATTATTGAACCCATCAAGTGATTTTGGTGTTTCAGTTGCTGGCCTTCTGTCCGGGAGGCGGGGGCGTTTGGAAACAGATACGGCCTGATCGGAAGGCGCTGCTTGTTCTTCTGGTGGCTCGTTTGTTGGCTCATCGACCGAACTAGGGATTTCTGGTTCGACTGCCGTACTCTCGAGTGGAGGGATCGGCGCTGTTGAGCCGTCTGTGGGCGGTAAAGCTGCCAAACGCTCGGGTTCCGGGTCGACCGCTGGCGTTACGGCGGTATCTGCGTCTGTGGCTGGTTCCGGATTGGACGGGGCGACCGGTTCGGTCGGCACCTCTTCCTGTAGCTCTGATCGTGGGGCGACGGGCGCTCCGACATCGGGTGAAGATACCTGCTGAGGATTGGGGGAAGCGACGAGTGTATCGCTGATCGGGATGTCGGCAGTATCGGGCTTAACAGTGTCTTCAACCGGAGGCTCGGGTGTTTCAGCAGAGTCCGGCTGCACCGGGTCCGTCGTGTCTTCGGTGAATTCCTCGAATGTGTTGCCAAGCTCGATCAAACTGACCGATTCCTCATTGGCCCGCAGTTCTGGCAGACTGGAACCGTAGAAACTGATCCCAATGATATGCAGGACAAGCGAAAGCACACCCGCCAACGCAGCGATGGCTGCTGACTTCCGGATCATTTTAAAGCCTGCTGGGTCACGAGGTACACAGATGGCGCCCCATGCCGTCGAAGGGCACCGGTTACCTCCATCAATCGTTGGCCTGAAACATTGCGGTCGGGGACAATCCTGACGGGTCCGTCATCATGGCTGGCCATAAAAGCCTCAGGGTCGGTTTGCACTCCGCGAAAGCTGAGGATGCCATCAGCGTTCAAGACAAGCGCATCGGGAGGGTCGCGGCCTTCGAGTTCCGATGTGTCGACAAGCTGAAGCTCGGGATCAAGCGGTGGTGCCAGGGTGCCTGCAATCAGAAAGAAGATCAGCATCAGAAAGACGACGTTGATCAGAGGGATGGTCGAGTCTCGTTTGCGGCTTGGGCGACCAAAGCGGATCATCGGTCTACTCCAACACCGTGACGGTCAAGCCATCGCGGCCACGCAAAATAACCAGCAAATCCACAAGTCGTTGGGCGGACGTATCCGCATCAAGGCTTACCAGTGCCTGACCGGCCCCGATCCGCGTAGACAGTTCATCCAGCGCCAGTGTTTCGCCATTCAAAGTCACGCGCTCGGTACCGATCTGGATGAATATTCGCTCGACGGGTTCAGCCGATTCTGATGCTCCTGAGGTTGCGCTGCTGATTTCGATCTCCGCGAACTTTGAGAAAGTTGAAGACAACATGAAAAACAGCAACAGCAAAAAGATGACATCGATGAGCGGGGTCATCGACATCGGTCGTCTGACAAAGGGTTCCGTGTTACGCATGTTCAGCGTTCAGAATCTCGGTCCTGCCTGAGGCGGCCTGGTTCGAGTTGTTCGGGACCAGAACCGTACGCAGTGCTTTGTCCGCAAACACCCGTTCCCGGGCAGTTCGGCTTTCAAACCAAGACAAGACCATTGAAGTCGGCATTGCCACCGCAAGGCCAACGGCTGTTGTTACCAGAGCAACCCAGATGCCACCTGCCAACAATGAGGGATCGACAGAAGACCCGGCAGACTGAAGGCTTTGGAATGCATTGATCATTCCCAAAACTGTTCCGAACAATCCAAGCAGGGGTGCAAGCTGGGCGACCGTATCCAAAAGCCGAAATCCGCGCTCCAGCCCGGCCAGTGCCAATCCAGCTTCGGCATCCAGTCGAGCGTCCAGATCAGGAGTGTCCGGCGCGTCCATGGCGGCTTCGACAAGCGGTGCAAGATAGCTGCTGCTCTGAGCGAGGCGCGCGCGTGCAGTGGCTCGATCTCCAGCATCCCAGGCCTGCAGCGCCTGTGACAGAACCTTGTGCCGCCCTACGCCACAGGCAGCGAACTGCCAAAGCTTGTAAAGAGTAACTGCTACGGTCAGGACCGACATGACAATAAGGATAGCCACAACGGGCCCGCCAAGGGTCAGGATCTCTCGAAGAGAAGAGAGAATATTCATCCAAGCAACTCCACTTCAATCCGGCTGCTGAGCGTTAGGGTCGATTGACAGATGTCGCTCTGGGAGCCTTTTACCACGCATGAACTCGCGCCATTGATCAATGCGCGCCCAACAGTCGTGCAAGACATCTCTGGCAGATCGAACTGACGGACACGTGGGCGATCCAAAGGTAAGTCGCGAAAATCAAAAAGCGAGAGGGTAACGACACTGCCTTCGGTGTTAAATATCACCGTCTCGAATACGGCTTCATCGATAGTGGTTCCGGATTGGTTGGTCACCAGAAAGGTCAGTCTGCAGGCACTACCAACGTCTTCCAAGGCATTGAGCTCTAACGAAATCTCAGCGGCAGGTGCCTCAGCGGATTGGGCCAGAGCTGCAAAAGGAAGCAGGCATGCGAAACAGGTAAGCAGGACACGGAGAGATCTCATTGAAGGCACCTATATGCTTGGGCGAACCGCGATTGCCCGCGTTGTATAGCCGACAATGGTCCTCTCATACCTGATAGTACAATCACTTCAAAGGAGCGCTGAAACGATTGTGACTTCGACCATGTTCGAAGTCATTTTCGAATAAGCTATTTAGCAAAGTGACACATGATACGTCAAAATGACGGAATATTACCTCATTTCGTCAAGATACGATCTGCAATCCGAACAAGTCGCCCTTCATAATCAAAAGAAACACAGAATGGAGGCGCGTTTTGAGCTGGAATATTTGCGTAGTCGGGGCGGGGAAGATCGGTCAGATGATCGCGACTTTGCTGAAAACCTCGGCACATTACACGGTGACTGTTGCCGATCACGATCTTGCGGCCCTGTCTGCATTCAAGAAGCGGGGCATTTCTACGCGGCAGATTGATGCCAGCGATAGCGCGGGCTTGGAGAAAGGCCTTAAAGGGTTTGATGTGGTGATCTCTGCCGCGCCGTTCTTTCTGACACCGGCAATTGCAAGCGCAGCTAAAACTGTTGGGGCGCATTGCTTTGACCTGACCGAAGATGTCGCCGCCACCAACGCGGTGCGCGAGCTGGCGCAGAACAGCGAGACGGCATTTATGCCGCAATGCGGGTTGGCCCCCGGGTTTGTCGGGATTGCGGGCGCTGCGCTGGCGGCCGAGTTCGATGAAATCGACAGCCTGCATATGCGGGTCGGGGCGTTGCCGCTCTATCCGACCAACGCGTTGAAATATAACCTGACTTGGTCAACTGATGGGCTAATCAACGAATACTGCAATCCATGTGATGCAATTGTGAATGGCGAGAGGGTCAAGACCGCCCCCCTCGAAGATTATGAGCTGATCGGCCATGACGGAGTCGAGTACGAGTGCTTCAATACATCGGGCGGGCTGGGCACCTTGCCCGAGACGCTAGACGGTAAGGCGAAGGCGGTATCCTATCGCTCGATCCGCTATCCGGGCCATCGGGATATCTTGCGCTTGTTGCTCAGTGACCTGGGACTAGAGCGTCGCCGCGATCTGCTGAAAGAGATTTTTGAAACGGCCTTGCCGCGTACGGATCAAGACGTCGTGTTGGTCTATTGCACGGCAAAGGGCATCGTTGACGGCACGTTGCGTGAGAAATCCCTGATCAACAAATCCTTTGCGCGCACCATCGATGGACAAGTCTGGAGTGCGATCCAAGTAACCACTGCGGCAGGCGTATTGGGTGTCGTCGATCTGATGCGGACAGGGGTTCTGCCCTCGAAAGGCTTTGTTCGGCAAGAGCAGGTAAAGCTTGCCGATTTCCTGAACACCGAATTTGGCCGGCTTTATCGCGCCGGTGACGTTACCGAACAAAACAAGGCGGCTTGAGATATGAAAGACATTATAATGACTGCTGAAACCACGCTTGCGAATTTGGACCTGACTGCAGCGGAGCTTAGCGGCGGGTCGCTGCGGGTGACCTCTCCGATAGATGGCAGCCTGTTGGCCGAGGTTCACGAAACTCCGGTTTCCGAGATGGGGGCCATCTTTGCCCGCTCGAAAGCGGCGTTCAAGGAATGGCGCGTTGTGCCGGCTCCGCGCCGGGGTGAGTTGATCCGCCTGCTGGGCGAAGAGCTGCGGGCCGCCAAGGACGACCTTGGCGCGCTTGTCAGTTGGGAGGCAGGCAAGATCACCTCGGAAGGTCTGGGCGAAGTGCAGGAGATGATCGACATCTGCGATTTTGCTGTTGGTCTGTCGCGGCAGCTTTATGGTCTGACCATCGCTTCGGAACGTCCGGGTCACCGGATGATGGAAACGTGGCATCCGGCGGGACCGGTCGGAGTGATCTCGGCCTTTAATTTCCCCGTGGCGGTATGGTCGTGGAATGCTGCGCTGGCCCTGGTCTGTGGTGATCCGGTAGTTTGGAAACCGTCCGAGAAAACGCCTCTAACCGCGTTGGCTTGCCAGAAAACCTTTGAGCGGGCATTGGCCCGGTTTGGTGACGCCCCCGAGGGGCTTTTGCAGACCCTGATCGGTGGTGCCGATCTGGGTGAGGCGCTGGTTGCCAGCGAGGATGTGCCGATCATTTCAGCCACCGGCTCGACCCGGATGGGCCGCGCGGTTGCGCCGATTGTGGCGCAGCGCTTTGGCAAGTGTATTCTGGAACTCGGCGGCAATAACGCGATGATCGTTGGGCCGTCGGCTGATCTGGAAATGGCGGTGCGCGCGATCGTATTCTCGGCTGTCGGGACAGCAGGGCAGCGCTGTACGACACTGCGGCGGTTGATTGTACACAACTCGATCCGCGAGGAACTGGTTGGGCGTCTGAAGAAAGCCTATGCAGGTCTGCCCATCGGTAATCCGTTGACCGAGGGTACGTTGATTGGGCCGTTGGTGGATGAAGCTTCGGGCAATGCGATGACCGCAGCGCTTGAGTCAGCAAAGGCCGAGGGTGGTGCCGTGTTCGGAGGTCAGCGCGTGACCGAAGGTGTGCCGGGCGGTGTTTATATGCAACCGGCCATCGTTGAGATGCCGGGCCAGACCGCGACTGTGAAGGCCGAGACCTTTGCTCCGATCCTTTACGTCATGGGCTATGACGATTTTGCCGAGGCGATCGAGATTCAGAACGACGTGCCACAGGGCTTGTCGTCCTGCGTTTTTACACTGAACATGCGCGAAGCCGAGCAATTCCTGACAGCGGCCGGGTCGGATTGCGGGATTGCCAATGTGAACATCGGCCCGTCCGGGGCCGAGATCGGTGGCGCATTTGGTGGCGAGAAGGAAACCGGAGGCGGGCGCGAAAGCGGATCAGATGCCTGGAAAGCCTACATGCGCCGTCAGACCAACACGGTAAACTATTCGGCCGAGTTGCCATTGGCGCAAGGTGTCAAATTCGACATCTGAACTCGAATGTCCGGCGGCACCTGATCGTGCCGCCGGATTCAATCAGCGAACAGGTAATCCAGTTGCATGATCGCTTTGGCCTTATCGGCACTGATCCCCAGAAATTCCGCGATAATCACCTCATTCTCCGAACGTTCCGCCGCCTCACGCAAATGGAACAGCCCATCATTCTGGGTACTGCGGATCAATTCGGATTCGTAAGCCAGCGCATTGCGAAGGGTCGGTAGCAGACGTGCAAGAGAATCCTGTGAGCTGTTCTGGCCCGCAAGACCGACGCGATAGGCATGGCCGGTCAGATATTCATCTGAATAAGTACATTCGATTTCCAGAACTCGTGTTTGGGCCTGATCTGCACAGAAATCCTGAATGACGTCCAGATTGGCCGGATCTATGCAGAGTACCAGCCTGTCGCTTTGGAAATAATCGAACAACATACGTGCAACGGCCCGCCGATGGCGCGACCGCTTAATCAGGGTCGTCTCGATTCCACCCAAATCGGGCAATGGCGTATCCTGCTCATCATAGATGTATTCGATGCAGGGAATGGGGGTTTCGGATGCGATCTGGTCAACAAGCCGTTTGGCGACATGCCACTTCTTGCAAACAATCAAAAACGCCTGACGCTCGGGGCCTAACGTATTGCCGACCTCCCAAAAGCGCTGAGCGAAACGTCGTCCTACCCGACCGCGACCGGCAAGGAAGTGATACAGATTACGCCCTTCGTCCGAGATGTGGAACGTGACCCCTTCGCTGGCATAAAGCTGACCCAACCGTTCCTTCAACTCATGGGCCTCGGGGCTGATCTTGCGAGCGAACAGGTAGTTCTGCCCCAACAGCATGTCATAGTGATCATTGTAGAAGGTGACAGGCATGCCATAGTCGGAAAACATCAAAAATGTCAGTGTACGGTTTTCAATTTCCTGCTTCGGGACGAGGTGGCGAACAAGCGTCTGAAAGAACGTCTCGTCCGGGATCCAGGTGGTCGAGAAGAACCGGACCACATCGCGGCGTTGGCGCAGGAAGTCCAGAATCATCTCGACTGTGCGACGGCGCAGGCACCACCACTGGCTGCCGATCTTGACCTGCAGGTCTGCAGGTATGCCGCGGGTCAGACCGAAACGCTTTTGCATTTCGTATGCGGCATAGAACAGGCGCGGCTGATTGCGTTCGTTGAAATAGTGACGATAGATCAGCCGGTCTTCTTTCATTCCGGTCTTAATCCAATTGCTTTCGAAGAAGTCATGGCTTTCGATGAAATCCATGTCGCGTTCATCAAGGAAGCTGTGCACATACTCGGCGGTTTTAATTGCCATGCAATCGCCGGACAGCATGTAAAAATGGGTGACCCTCGGGAACTGATCCACCGCCGCCTGTAATGCATGGAGCGTGGCCTGAACCAGTGACCATTCGCCCCATCCGCATTTGATCCGCTTCGTTGCAAATGCGACGTTGCGGTTATCTTTCAGGGCGTCGCGTATCTGCGCATATTCCGTATCGTTGGCGCGAGCGTCAAAATGGATCGCCATACAATCGCCGGCAGCCGTTAGCTGACTGGCCTGCGCAATGATCGCGTCAGGGTCTTTGTGACACAGCAAGATATAGGCAATCTTTGCCATTTGCGTTTCGTAATTCCCCGTTTCTGCCCAATTGCAACCGTGATACTGAGGATGAGCGATTGAATAAACAGAATATTTTTGGTTCTTTGGGTCAAAATGCCGGAGTATCAATGCGATAACTGGCTAAGGAGGCGCAGTAGATGGGTTTTCCCGGAACATGGATGACCGAAAGTCAAAGCATGGTCTACCGTGTTGTGCCGAAATGCGCCTGCTCGACGATCGGGCAAATCATGTATTTCTCGGATCATGGCAGCTTCTTTGATGGTGACATTCACGATGCCAAGGACGGAATGCACAAGTGGGCCTTTGGTGCCAGTCAGGATCCGATTGCCAGAAATGTTCAATCGCACCAGTCCTATACGTTTACCTGCGTGCGTAATCCCTACACACGCATTCTCAGTTCCTTTTTTGACAAGATCTGCGGCATCCAGCGCAACGGCAAACGCTATCGCGGCAATCTGGTGCCAACGCTGATTTACAACTATGGAATCGAAGTCGGGGGTGACGACGGCAAGGGCGAGTTTGACCAAATTGCCAGTTTCCGCCGGTTCCTTTTATTCGCACGCGACACGATCCGTTGGCGGCGTCCGATGGACCCCGACATTCACTGGTCGGCCATGTCTGGCCATGTCTCGACGCTGATCGCTAATGGCGGGCGATATGATCGGATTTTTTGGACCGAGAAGTTCAACGATGGGATGCAGGGTGTGTTGGACAATCTTGAAACCTCGCATCCCGTGACTCTGTCCGAAATCCCGCGCTTCAACGAATCCGAAGGCCATGGGCCAAAACGCGTGCATCCGGTCGAGGATTACTTTGACGATTTGTCGATGCATCTGGTCTACGAGATCTACAAACAGGATTTTGAACTGTTCAAGTATGATTTCGAAAATCCCGCCAACAAAATGCCGACGGGTGAGATCGATCTAGATGAGATTCACGCCAAGCTGGGTGATTGAGACGCTCGAAGTGTGAGGCTCCCGCCATCACGGCGGCTCGTAGTTTCAATCGCGCGTTGCGGGCGACATATTTTGCGTTGG
>NZ_JBQFRU010000013.1:0-15570 GCF_056537585.1 Ruegeria sp. C9 | reverse complement strand
CCTTCACAAAACCTCATCCACATGCCACTTCCATTTCGAGAATGCGCCCAGTTGTTGCACCCGCTTTCTTCGGATCTCAGAGGCAAACATCGGGCCAAACCTGATCCACCAATAGCGGACAGTTTCGTGGCTCACGTCGATGCCTCGTTCGTGCAGCAGAACTTCGACATTCCGAAACGAAAGCGGGAAGCGGATGTACTGCATCACCGCAAGGCGGATGATCTCAGGACTGGTGTTTATAGTATTTGAAAGAAGCAGGTCTTGTCATGGGTAAATGCTGAGAAAGCCCCCTGCCCGCCTCAAGGCAAGGTCTACCGACGAGACCTTTGGGATTGATGACGTCTTTATATTGAATGGTGTCAGTTTTGATCGAAGTGATTTGAGTGTTTATTTGGGGTCCGCAATTTTGGGCATAGACACAGACAATGATGGATTTGCCGATACAACCATCGTTCTAGGGGGCGATTATTCCGGTTCGGAATCTACGGTGAAAGATCTCGATGGGGCGACGGCCATAGCAGCTTTATTTCCACCAAAATGCACAAGACGGTGTTTTTCACATTGACGAAGACGATGTCATCGCTGGAAACATCCTAGCCAACGACAACTGGTACACAGGCGGAGGACTAACCGTATCCCTGCTTTCAGGTCCGGAAGAGAGGCTACCAAACCTGAATAATGATGGATCGTTTACATATGAAGCAGATTCAGATGTCTTGATTTGGTCGCCCCCGGTGACGAGATAGTCCAGACATTCACGTATGAACTTGAAGACACGTTCGGTAGAACTTCCGAAGCCACGGCCCTCATTTCTGTAAAAATACTGGATGACAGCGGATCGCTTTCGGGAAGTCGGAGACGAGACCATATCAATGGCTTGGATGAAGCTGATATCCTGGAGGATGGCTTCGGAAGAGACAAATTGGATGGTGGGGAAAGCGCCGATATCCTGAGAGGCGGACCAGGCCGCGGTGTTCTTATTAGTGGAGAGGAAGCTGACCTTCTTGAGTTTCACTTTTTTGATGGCTTCAACATCATGACTGATTTTGAAGTTGGGATTGATCAGATTGGGATTGGCTCAGGTCTATTTGCAGACAATATCTCTGACATTAAGTACCGGGATCTGGATGACGGGGTGCTGCTTAATTTAAGTGGTGCCAAAGTCTTAGTTGAGGATCTGGCATTTATGGATCTGAGCGAAGATTCATTCGCTTGGTTATAGCGAATATCTGTGCTCGCGCGTTAGAATCTATAGCATTGTAGAGCCCAGGCTGCCCTACTGAAACCAAAGTCTTGAAAGTGAATCTACCAATTCGGATTGATCCATGCATCAAGCTGCATTTTGAACTGGGCACAAGGCAGGCCGCACAAAGCCCGAATTCCTGAGTGGTAGACCGATCACGCCACCGAATCTTGTCCACCTCTTGGTACATATTGTGGCAGTTATTTTTTTGCATGAAAAATGGTTACTCAAATAGGGTTGTTCCCCCTTGGTCCGCCACTTACTCCCTATGTGCGACAAATAGTTTTGCCTTTTGCGATAGAAATTTTCCATTACGCCGCACAGCCATGCCTTCTGCCAAGTGGTTACGTCGTACATATTTCCCTTTAACAACTGGTTTTGGGCGAAGCCCTTCAGGGTGCTCGTCTCTAAAACCTGCTCCCGGCGAGGGTTGGGGGGTAGCAAGTGCAATATAGTTCGAAAGGGTGGTGCGCCTATAGGCGTCCGCCCAGGACGGGCTTTGCGCGGTGCCCTCATGACGGCACAGCTCTGCAATACTTTCCTCGCCTATTTGGCCGTCCAGTAAAATCTGGATCTTTTCTTGTGCGGAATACTGTTTACGGGTCGAACGCCAAATGTCCTTTGCTGGCTTCTCACCGTGACTCTGCTTGTTTTAGGGGTTCTTTCTCATCTCCACTCCTTGGCAGCTACGATGAGCCAGAAATCTACTCTTATCAAATCGACCAATACTGTCCCAATGGTACTGACGGCAGACACCGGAAGCTAATGATATAGACCAGAACTAAGGTCCACAATAAGGCACTGATTTTCTTAAATTATTCAAGTTAGCGCCCAATAGTTAACGGCACAGTAAGATTGGGCGTGGGAGCTCACTTCGGGCGGCGTCAATCCTTTGGCTATCACCTCCTCTGCCCCGGACAGTTGGGGGTACAGATAGAACACTCCGAGCCGTCAACGCTATGATGCGATCCTGTTCCAAACCGGAAACGATCCCATATTAGGAAGCCTATGTCTGTTGGTGGTTCTGAAGAAATTCTTTCCAGTGGCGAGTGCGCGGGTTTAGATAAGATGCAGCTTGAGCAGGGCCTACATGTGCTAACAGGTCAAGCCCGGTCACGAACGGCGAAAAATCATCTTCAACACGCCCCCAGGGCCTGACATCATATTCCATGTATTCGACGTTGATCCCTGCCACTTCAAACCCCTTGTGCTCCAGGTAGTTGCGTGCGCCATGTCCGGTGACATAGCGCGTTCCGCCCAATTCCTTTACGATGTGCATGACCCGTTCTGACCCGTGCCCGCCAATATTCAGATCAGTGCTGAGACAGGTACTTTTGGGCGCAATTCCACATCTAGAGGCCAGTCCTTCACTGCTGGCAATCAGGGCGTCGCAGAGCTTGTCGTATCGTTCCAATCTTTGAACCAATGCCAATGTCGTGTCCAAATAAGGGGTGTCTTTCAACGATTGTTTGAGTTTAGCAACGTGACTTTCAAGCCAGTGTGGATTGGCGGCGGTGAGATCAGCGATTTTGGTACTACTGCCAGTGTGTTTTACCGGTACACTGAGCCAGGAGGTACCTGTAGGCAGCTTTACTTGCACCCGATTGGTAAACGAACCCTTGGAGAACTGCGCATCTACCAACCAAACGACTATGTCGGCCAAGGCGAGTTGAGCCAAAAACCCCGGCCAAGGAAAATACATTGGTTGCGAAATGACTACGGTGGTCATGCTGGTTTGCGGCGAATGTACCCGCCAGGCGAAGAGGATAGCACAAGCTTGCCGTTCAACACCGGATCAATTTCGAATAAGTCTGCCTCTGACATATAGTCATTGAGCGCTGATAGCGGCTCGTTTCCAGTAAACCACGATTTCGACCGATTTTGCGGACTGTCCTTTTGGGCGACATGCCCGATCATCGTATCTGCAACGACCATGTAGCAGCCGGGTGTCACCAACGGACCGTAGGCACGGCATTCGGTCAGAACATGATCGCGGCTGTGATCGCTGTCTAGAACTACCATGACTTTGGCGCCTTCAGGGATCTCGGCACGCACAGCGGCCAATGTTTCCTCGCTGGTCGACGGCCCCTCAATTAGAGTGACTCGTTTCGACATAGGGTGTTTGTTGATCGTGTCACGGTTATGAGAGCGGATATCTATGTCGACTCCGATCACGGTGCCGTTGCCAATCAACTGCAATAGTGAGGCCATAAACAGCACCGAGCCACCGCGTGCCACGCCAGTTTCGATAATGACATCGGGTTTCGTATTCCAGATCACTTCCTGTGTCGCCATCACATCTGCAGGCATCTGAATGATGGGTGCACCCATCCAGCTCCACAGATAAGAGTAGTCATAAGGATCAAGTTGCAACATATGTGCAATTGAACTTTGAAAAACCTGCTCGTCTTGCCCAAGCGCCAAGCATTGCTTTTTCTTGTGAGCTTCAAACTCTTTGCGGTCGTCTTTTGACGTCATGATTTGCCTTCAGCATTTTTAAGTGATTTGCCACGCTCTGGAGCTCTCATCTAAGCTTTGTTGCAGGTCGTGTCACCATCCATTGTGTGAGTAGGTTTTATATCGCGAACATTCGCGTCGGTCCGACACGCTTTTGAACAACCCGAACACTTTTTTGTCTAGCTTCCGAAATGAATAGCTCAAAGGTCTCTACTAAAACAATAGAGCATCCCACTTTGAATAAGTGTGCCGAATTCTTAGAACGTTCTAGCTACTACCGGGGCCATGTTGCTATCGTTACATCATAGCCGCCTCGGTGTCTTTTATGAATTGGCCATGATCAGTTCAGCCAATTCGAATGTCCTCAGCTTTAACTGTCCTACTCCAAAAGAACTCGCTAATTCGCCGTCTATTTGGGGTCGTCGGTCTGGTATTGACGGTCTCGGGACATTATGAAAGACGAAGTCCTGAGGTATGAGGAGCTTTGACGTGACAGCGATCTTATCCGAAGCGGACCGGAAATTCTTCGAAGCTGAAGGGTATTTGATAATCAAGGGCTTTTACGACGTCGCTAAAGAAATCACACCGATTCAGAAAGATATATATGAAATTATCGGTCTGGTGGCAGAGCGTCATGGTGAAGATCTGAACCGCCCCCGATTTACGCCCGAACAATTTGACGCAGGTTACAACACCCTTATTGCTAGGAACCGTAGCTATGGCGGCGAGATTTACGATCTGGTTAAGCAAATACCGGCGTTCCTGCGCTTGGTTTGTAACGAGAGATCAGATGCGCTATTTCGTAGCTTGCGCAATACTACGCATTCGGGGATTGGTGCGGCGTCTTATGGCATTCGGATTGATGTCCCATACGAAGACAAATTTCGCTCTCATTGGCATCAAGAATTCATGTACCAGCCTCAAAGCATTGATGGAATTGTATTTTGGACCCCGCTTTTACCGGTAACTGATGAATATGGCCCTGTGATTGTTCTACCCAAATCCCATCGCGACGGACTTTGCGTTTATTCTCGCGGAGCGAATTACGCTGACAAGCAAGGCGCATATCAGATCGGCCTGCACGACGAGGACGAGATTATCGGCAAATACGAACAAGCTGCCCCACTGACGGAACCCGGTGACTTATTGTTAATGGATTTTTTGACGCTCCATGGCTCAGGCGTGAACCGAGCAGAAAGAGCACGCTGGTCAGTGCAAAGCCGTTTTTTTAACTACCGCGATCCTGTGGGACAGAAAGTAGGTTGGAAAGCGTCGGTGACATCCGGTACTGACGTCGCACAGGTGTTTCCCGATCACTTTATCGAGACGTAAGGTATGACAACGACGAGACGTAAGATATGACGACAACATGTAATGTCTGCGGTACGCCTTCCGGTGCTCCGATTTTTGAAAGCAGCGAAAACAGATCACTTACCACAATGAACAACCTCATTGAGGGTCGCACTACTGTTTATTTCTGTGAAGTTTGCCAGCACGCTCAAACCAATGAACTGCCTGATCTGGAAGCGTTTTATTCCACCGAGTATGAGATCAGTATTGACAGCGAAGACGATGATCAGCTTTACGCCGTCGTAGACGGCAAGGAAGTTTATCGGTCGCAACATCAGGCGAATGTGCTGATGTCAAAAATTGATCTTTCGAAACATCGAAAGGTACTAGATTACGGCTGCGCCAAGGCTCCCACTCTAAGGTCCGTTTGCAAAGAAATACCAGAGATAGAGCCGTATTTGTTTGATGTGACAGACAAATACATACCGTTTTGGGAACGCTTTCCAACCAGCGCCAAATGGGCCACTCATGCACCTGACCCGAGTTGGCAACGGCAGATGGACGTCGTTCTTTCGTTCTACGCACTGGAACATATCCCACATCTTGATCGGATACTGGCGGAGGTCAGCATACTGCTGAAAGAAGGAGGGTATTTCTACTTTATCGTGCCGGACATGTATCAGAACGCAGCTGATTTCGTAGTCGCAGATCACGTAAACCACTTCTCCGAGTCGTCTTTGTGGCGCCTCATGACCGATGCTGGGTTCGATAGCATAGATATTGATCCAGATGCTCATGCGTCGGCTTACGTCGTTTCAGGTCGGCTCACCGCAACCGACGCGCAAGTTCTAACTCCACCAGAATTCCCGAACCGGGTAGATGATGCCAAGCAGTTGGCCGCTTTTTGGAGCGACATC
The DNA here is from genome assembly GCF_056537585.1 of Ruegeria sp. C9. Lineage (NCBI taxonomy): Bacteria > Pseudomonadati > Pseudomonadota > Alphaproteobacteria > Rhodobacterales > Roseobacteraceae > Ruegeria > Ruegeria sp. C9. The sequence goes on along the minus strand of NZ_JBQFRU010000013.1, from coordinate 9,663 downwards.
AAAACACGGATCACCACATTCGAGGAGACAGTCGAGGTGGACATGCCTTTGGCGATATATGGTGCCGGGATTTATGGCCATTTCATCTATTCCTGTCTGAAAGAACCCTGCCGCGTCAGCTATTTTGTCGATCAGAATCCGTTTCTGCATGGCAAGGAGATTGATGGCATTCCGATAGTCCCCCCGCGAGATTTGCAATCGGAGCCCGCGGCAATTTTGGTGGGGCTAAACCCACGTCACGCGCGCCGAATAATTGAAGGAATTCCAAATTTTCAGACCCCTGATCGGAAATTCCTCTACCTGTCATGACGTGTATTCGAAAGGGCTGACTATCTGATGGAAAACCTAGACGACGTCGCATCAAAGTATTTGCAGCCACCTAGTGTCGAGATTGAGAATGATCTCATTATGCGGTGGTATCCCGAGAGGATTTTTGAGCGTGCGGGACATGTTGGGCGTTTGCTAGAGCTTGGGTTGGGGCATGGTTACACAGTTCCCTTCTTTTTCAAGATGAGTGACCAGCACGTCGTCGTTGAAGGCTCTCAAAAGGTCATCGAGAATTTTCAGTCCAAGAACCCTTGGTATACTGGATCATTGGAGGCGGGGTACTTCGAAACTTACACACCTACCGACACCTTCGATCTGATTGTCATGGGATTCGTGCTCGAGCATGTGGATGATCCAGTCGCCATTCTAAGCCGGTACAAAAAGTTTCTAGCTCCCAACGGTCGCATTTGGATTGCTGTACCGAATGCAAAATCGTTAAACCGGCGCCTCGGGCTTGAGATGGGGATGATCGAGGACATTTATGATCTGAACGAAACGGATTTAATGCTCGGACATCAACGCAATTTTTGCCGCGATACATTGCGAAGCGCCATCGAGCTGGCCGGGTACAGAGTAACGCATGAGGAAGGGCTTTACCTGAAGCCTCTTCCATTGGGTGTTCTAAGAACGCTAGATAACTTTGAAGAGAACATGCGCGCGATGATGGCTGTTGGCGTTGACTTTCCAGATCTTTGTGTTGGTCTTCTTGTAGAAGTGTCTCATGACTAGAGCTGTTTGTGCGGGGCCTGAGTTGTGAACGAGCGCCGACGTATTCTGGTCACCGGCGTAGGAGCGCTCATAGGCCAGGGCATCGCCAGCAGTCTGCGGGATGACGGGCGGTCGTGGTTAATTGGACTTGACCGGCGCATGTCGCTATTCGGCGCAGAGCTGTGCGATGAAACTCTGCTGAAACCCAAGATAGACGAAAGCTCAGATGCGTATCTGACGTTCTGGAAAGATTTGGTGCAGGATCACGGAATTGAACTGATTATTCCAGGTATCAGCATCGACATGGCGTTTCTAGACGCCCACCGAAGTTTTTTCGAAGACCTCGGGGTAGCGTTGGCCCTAAACACGTCGCATCTTATCGCGTTGACTGAAAACAAGTCGGATTTTGCAGCCGACTATGCGCAGTTGGGGTTGCCAGTCATCCCGTCGATTACAGGAGGTGGCACTTGGGAAGCGGCCTGCGCGGCGCTGGGGAAACCGCCATTTCTTTTGAAACCCAGCAATGGGGAAGGCTCCGTTGGCATTGTACTTCTTCATGACGAAGTAGATTTTGATTATTGGAGCGGAAAAACCTCGGGCGAATTTCTTGTGCAGCGGATTGTTGGTACGGACGACGATGAATATACTGTCGGTACATTTGGCTTTGGCGACGGCGAATACATTGGCCCACTGATCTTTCAGCGCCGATTGACACGTGCCGGGAACACTGGCGAGGCAAAGACCGTCACTCATGAAGCCGTATCCAAAGCAACTGATACAATCATGCGCTACTACAAGCCGCTGGGTCCAACCAACTTACAATTCCGTTTGGAAGGTGAGGATGCTTATCTTCTTGAAATCAACCCTCGGTTTTCAAGTAGTTGTTCCTTGCGAACCGCTTTCGGGTTCAACGAAGCTGAGATGTGTGTTGACTTTTACCTGAACCGACGACGGCCTGCGCAACCTGTCTTGCGTGAAGGGATTGCGCAGCGTCACAACGCAGATCGGATACGTTATGCTGGGCCTGATCTCTGATATTCATGCCAATCTGGCCGCGCTTGAGGCGGTTTTGGCTGACGCGAAGTCCAAAGGGGTGACAGAGTTTGTGTGCCTTGGCGACGTTATTGGGTATAATGGGCAGCCGGAAGAATGCGTACAACTGCTCAAGGCAGAAGGGGTGCGCAATATACTGGGCAATCACGACAGCTACGTTACGTCGGGACAGAATTGCGAACGCTCTAAGGTCGTCGCGGGTATCATAGACAAACATCAGGCAGAGCTAAGTTCGGACAGCGTGGCATGGTTGAGCCGATCATTGGACAGCATCCAAGATGGCACAACATTGTTTGTACACGGAGGACCGCAGGATCATGTCGATGAATACCTCTATAAAGTGGGGATCGATACGTTTCCCAAAGGCGTAACACGGCTCTTTGCGGGTCATACCCATGTGCAATGCGTTCTAGACTTTGGTACGCACGTCTTTTGCAATCCGGGCTCGGTCGGACAGCCGCGCGATGGAGACCCACGTGCAGCTTACGCAATCTTATCAGATGGCCAGATTGCCCTGCACAGAGTCGTTTATGACATCGACCGCACGATACGCGCGATGAAAGAGCGCGGGTACGAAGAGTTCATGTATCGCGGACTTGCCAAAGGCGCCCAGATCAACGGGCGTATTGACGAGATTATGAAAGCCTAAGGAGAGGCCAAGGTCTCGATTACCCGACAGACTCGATCAATGTCCCCGTCTGTCATGTCGTGAAAACTGGGCAGGTTCAGTGCCCGCTCGCAAATATCATGGGCATGCGGGGTAGGCGCTTCTACGAACATAGGCTGGCTGGAAAGCGGGTAGAAAAATACCCGCGCATCAATGTTTGCTGCCTCGAATGCTGCCAAGGCCCTCTCACGGGAGACGCCAAGTGCCTTGTCAAAAACAACAGTGGGCATCCACGCGCCATTACGGACGTGAGGAGGCTCAGGGTTCATCGATAGTCCTCGATGCGACAGCCGCTCTTTGTAAGCTGCAAGTATCTCCGCTTTGCGGTTCGTCAGTTCCTCAATGCGCTCAATCTGCCCCATTCCTATTGCAGCTTGAATGTTTGACATCTTGAATTTGTAGCCGACCGTATCAGCCCAGAATTGTTTTTTCTGCGCCTTGTCACGTCCGTGATTGGACAGCGTCAGAATGCGATCCGCCAAAGTATCGTCATCGGTCACCAGCATCCCGCCTTCGCCGGTGGTCAACGTTTTCGTACCATGAAAAGAGAAGGTCCCGAACTTTCCAATCGCGCCTGTATGAATGGCGCGATATCGCGCACCCAACGCTTCGGCCGCGTCTTCGATAAGCACCACTCCACATTCATCTGCGATGCTCAACAGTGTGTCCATCTCACAGAGATTACCGTAGAGATGTGTGGCTATGATGGCCTTGGTTTTCGATGTAATCGCCGCGCGGACCTGATCAGGATCAATACACCAACTGTCTGGCAAGATATCAACGAAAATCGGTGTTGCGCCCAAATGCACGACGGGAGCAACCGTAGCGATCCAATTTGTGTCGGCAAGGATGACCTCATCGCCCGGACCGATACCTAGCGCAGCCAGACCCATCTCCATCGCGCCCGTGCAACTGGAAGTCGAAATAGCATGTTTTGTTCCGACATACTCTGCGAAGGTCGCCTCGAAGCGATGAATGTAGTCATAACATTTCGGCCCCCAACCAGTGCGGGCGGCATCTGTGGCATAACTAACCTCGAGATCGGTGATAGAGGGTCGGGTATAGACGATGCGGTCGGTCATAGGATTTGCAGTTCTGGCACAGCAGTTACAAAACGGGTATCTACAAGCCAATCAAGTGATTGCATAATCTCGGTTTTCAGGTTCCATGGGAATATCACCAGGTAGTCTGGACGTCGGTTCTGTAGCTCGTCTGGCGCCAGAATGGGGATATGACTGCCCGGTAGGTATTTGCCGATCTTAAATTCTGCAGCATCACATACGAATTCAATGGCGTCTGGACCAACGCCTGCGAAGTTCATAAGCGTGTTGCCTTTCGCGGCTGCGCCGTATCCTGCTACCGACTTTCCCTCCACTTTAGCATCCAGCACGAACCGCAAGAAATCGTCTTTGACCTTTTCCGCTTTGAGTTGGAAACCTGTGTAGAAGTCATCGTCGTTCATTCCGTGAGATGCTTCGAGATCACGCATGGCCTTCACGGCGTCGGTTTGTGCATGTCTGGCTCCTTCAAGACAGGCAAAGAGACGCAAGCTGCCGCCATGAGTTGTTAGTTGTTCAACATCGAACACCCGCAAACCTGCCGCCGCCAGAATACGCTCGGCTGACAGAAGAGAAATGTAGGAGAAATGTTCGTGATACACGGTATCGAACTGGTTTTGCGTCACCAGATTCAACAAATGCGGAAACTCGAGTGTGACCACGCCCTGAGGTTTTAGGCAAACCGCCAGCCCTCGCGAGAAACAGTTAATGTCGGGTACATGGGCAAAGACATTGTTACCTATGACAAGATCAGATTTGGCCAGCCCCTTAGCCAACCCTTCCCCGAAGAACTCCTCTACAACATTGATCCCGATTGCCGTCGCTGCGGAGGCGGTGGAATGTGTGGGTTCAATACCTAGGCAGGGGATCCCTGCCTTCCGAAAATTGCGCAGCAGATAACCGTCGTTGGATGCAACCTCGATCACATGAGAATCCGCATCTAGAGCAAATCGTTCGATAACCGTGTCGCAATAGGCTTTGGCATGGGCAAGCCAAGAGGTCGAGGTGGAAGAAAAATAAGCGTATTCTTCGGTGAATAGCGCCTCGCCCGACGAGAAGTCTTCCGTTTGTACAAGGCGGCACTCCTTGCACACGAAAAGCCGCAGCGGATAGGTCAGTTCGGGACGAGAAAGCGCTTCCGCACTTAGATAATCGTTTGACGGGGGTGCATATCCCAAATCAAGAAACGCCATAGTGCGTGAAGACAGACAGTGTCGGCAGGTATTGGTCATAAGGGGCGAACATCCAGCAGGGCAGGCAAGTTTTGATCTCTTTCCGACATAAGCGTGATAGGTAAGGGCCAATCAATGCCCAGATCGGGGTCTGTCGCACGCACACCACCCTCAAGTTCCGGTGTGTACGGAGCAGTGTGGCAATAGTGTAGCGTCGCAGTCTCGGTCAATGTCTGGAAACCATGAGCGCAGCCCTCAGGAATGTAGATTGCGTTCCCAGCCTCAGCGCATAATGTGATTGCTCTGCTTTGACCAAATGTTGGAGAGCCTTCGCGCAGGTCAAGCGCCAGATCGAATACCTTTCCTTCGGTTGCACGTATAAGCTTTGCCTCAGCCATAGGCGCACGCTGAAAATGCAGACCGCGCAAAGTACCTTGCCCCTTGGTTTGCGACATATTCATTTGTACCCAATTGGTCAGCAGACCGGCTTGCGCAAAAACGTCAGCACAGAATGTACGAGCAAAAGCACCGCGGGCATCGGACTGGCGCGCCAACTGGACTTCGTAAAGCCCATCAATATCTTGAGGGATAAGCTTCAAGATTCACCATAATATTGCAACTGTTTAAGTGAGACCGCACGAGGGCACTGGCCCTCCGCAACAGACTGGTACCACTGTATTGTGGCGCGGATGCCGTCTTCGAAAGACCAACAGGCGAAATGACCCAGCAGTGCCTCTGCCTTGTCAGTGGCAAGCCGGAGAATCTGAGCTTCGTGGGCAGAATTGGATTTCCGAGAAGTATCTTCCCATGCGCCCGGCCACATGGAGAGTGCCGTTGTAACAACGTCCTTTACGGTTCTTACCCCCTCAGATGGTGGACCAAAATTGAACGCACTTTGGAGATCGGGATCTGCCGACGTAAACAGCTTTTCCGCGAGTATCAAATACCCTCGCAGAGGCTCCAGGACGTGTTGCCATGGTCGAACGGAATTCGGGTTGCGCACTTTGACTGGAATGTCGGCCGCCAGTGCACGTGCAATATCGGGCACGATGCGGTTCTCGGCCCAGTCGCCACCGCCAATAACGTTGCCTGCGCGCGCCGAAGCCATACGGATCTCTGTCTGTGCAAAAAAAGATTTTCTCCAGCTATCGACGCCAATTTCCATCGCGGCTTTGCTGGAACTATATGGGTCATGACCACCTAGGGGATCAGTTTCGCGAAATGGCCGCGCTTGTTCGTCGTTGGCATACACTTTGTCTGTAGTTACCATAACCACGGCGCGTGGACCGGTCAGATCACGCAGCGCCTCCATCAGATTGAGCGTCCCCATCACATTGGTGGACCAGGTCTCAATCGGGGTTTCGTATCCACGTAAAACCAAAGATTGTGCTGCCATGTGAAAAACGATTTCGGGGTCTGACACTGTTACGGCGTTTGTCACGACAGACGAATCTCGAATGTCACCTATAATGTGCCTGATGGTATCTTCTAGTTTCAGAGAGGAAAAAAAGGGACTTTCAGGTGCCAGTGCTATGCCAGTGACTTTGGCACCGAGTTGCGTCAACCACAGCGCAAGCCATGCACCTTTGAACCCGGTATGTCCGGTAATCAGAACGCGTTTGTCTTTCCAGAACGCATTCATCACCAAGTTTTCCATGGTGCATCGCCGGATTTCCAAAGCTCTTCAAGGTAATCACGATCCCGCATCGTATCCATCGGAGCCCAGAAACCCGAATGCTTGAACACTGAAAGCTGTCGCTCAGTTGCCAGAGTTTCCAATGGAGCGCGTTCCCAAATCGTTTCGTCTCCGTCGATGTAGTCAATCACCTCAGGCTCACAGACAAAAAAACCGCCGTTAACCCAGAAGCCATCTCCATCGGGTTTCTCGTTAAACCGGGTCACAAAATCACCCTCGATCTCCAAGGCTCCGAACCGCGCTGCTGGTTGCAAGGCGGTAACGGTCGCACGGCTGCCAGTTCTTTTGTGAAAGGCCAAAAGCTTGGTAATATCAAGGTCCGTCACACCGTCGCCGTATGTAAGACAAAACGTTTCGGTCAGATGCTCCTTCACACGCTTTAGGCGGCCACCGGTTTGGGTTAGCTGACCGGTGTCGACCAGTGTAACCTGCCAAGGCTCCGAGTATCGATTGTGCACCTTCATCTTATTGTCTTTTAGATCAAATGTGACATCGGATGTATGTAGAAAGTAGTTCGCGAAATACTCTTTGATCAGATAGCCTTTGTAGCCGCAGCAGATGACAAATTCAGTGATCCCATGGGCGCCATAGATTTTCATGATGTGCCATAATATGGGCAAACCACCAATTTCAATCATGGGTTTTGGGCGGAGGTGAGATTCTTCACTAATCCGAGTTCCAAGCCCGCCCGCTAGAATTACCGCTTTCAAATCATCGCTCCGCTCTGTTCTAATCGACCAACAGGCCGCAGATAATTGAATTCCCTTTAAGCATGATAACTTTGATTAGCAAGGAGAGTGGTGTGAGACGCGTCGAGCTGGTCTCAGTTTGCTACATAATTTGAAAACCCATGTGAATCAAAGCTGCCACTTTGGGTCAGCTCAAAGTTCGGTCGTGAGTTGAGTTGGCGTTCCTGATTGAACTCGGGTATTGCCAAGTTGTCTGCGGCAGACTGCGATCTATTCGCAGATGTTGTCTCATGCCGCCATTCTACCGGAGTAGTCAGCCCAGAGGTTGAGCGTATCTGATCGAGCGCAACGAAGTGAGGCTGCTCCCGCCCGAACAAGCCAAAAATTCAAGAGTCAGAATCTGGTTAGCATGGAATAATTCCAGTTCAGTTGCCAGCACCTATATTTTCACAGATTGACTTCGATCGTGTTTTGGGGTTGGACACATGCGAAAATATCAAGTTATGAGCCGCGCTGGACCGCATATCTACACCGTCAAATTTCTAATAGACCATAATTCGACGCCGTGTAGCCCACTAGATCTCCGGTATTAGCCGCATAAGGATGCACCATGGTCCCTCTAGTTATTCCCACACGTAACCGTCCAATGTCTTTGTCCTTTCTCCTTAAGTATCTGGGCGAGTTCAATCCGGGACAACGTGTGGTGATCGCCAATGGCAGTCATCATTCATACCTTGCTGCTTATGAGGAAGCGGTACGTGACAACGACAGTCTTTTGCAGATCGAATATAAGGAGTACGATTCCGATCTGCATTTTCGGGACCGCATGGTTGATTGTGTGAGCGGGTTGGATGATGACATTATCTTCGTCGGAGCAGATGATGATTTTCCTGTGCTTGATACACTCTATCAAGGTGTTGAATTCCTGCGCGCAAACCACGACCACGTCGTCGCTATCGGCGGGATCATTTGCCTGTCAATGTTAGACGAAGATCAGTTCAACGCGAAATTTCTTCATGCATTCAGCCTTCAAGACGAAGACATAGTTTCTCGTCTGTCTAAATACAGCCAATGGGCCTTCGCGACCAGTTATGCTGCGACACGCCGCGATCACTACCTTGAAAGATGTAACAACTTACAGCTTAATGCCATGAAAATATTTGGCGACTATAATGTCGGCCTCCACGACTGTCTGGCTGGAAAAATCAAGGCCTTGCCAGAAATTGGCTACTTCACCACAAAACTAGCCACTCATAGTAGGTTTGGACCGCCCAGCCGTCTGCATTATCTGGAGCATGCACAAGAAACCTTAAACCTGAGAGATTACTATACTGAAAAAATTGCCTCAACTACGGCAATTGACAATCAAGAAGCTCGGTCAATCGCAGATAAACTGATTGCAATGAAAATTGCCCATTGGACAGGTGGCAGCCCGCAGTTTTTGGATGGGTTTGGGTGTTCGTCGCTGTTCTGTGATGAAACTGTGCGCAAACAATATGACGCGTTTCAAGATCTATTTCGTCAAGGTACAGCAGAGCAAAAGAAACTTGGAGGCAATCTAAGGAAGGTTGTCGACGCAATGTTGGAAATTAGTGAGGCTAATTCAGATAATCACGGTGAGCCGGAAAAGTACGATTCAATAGAATATTTTTTGGCTTCGACCAATGGCGGTATTTCGCGGCCATGACAGAACGCCTCGTTAAGGAGTAAATGGATGAGACGAAAGATTAAGCGCAAACTTGCTAAGATGTTTTCTGCGCGCCGCTCGGAGAACAGTGCGAAGCCGAGGCCCGAACCAAAAAAACCAAAGCAGATCATTAGCCCACGGTTTAATATAGCCTTTTCCCCAGAAACGCTTGAAAGAAAGTGAAGTGGGCCTGCTTTCAAAGGGCGTATTTCTGTCGCGAAATTTATCGCTGAGCGTGGAAATTTCGTCGGATCAACAGGTCAAGCAGCCAAATCCGCGATGCGTTGAAACTAACCGAGTCCAGGCGTAATTTATCCTCCGCGGATCATGTGTGTCTTCGATACCTGCAAGTGTTGCCTTCGCTGATCGCGCGTACGATACCAATTGGTTCCGTGAAGCATTGAAAGACAATGGGATACGCGCCTGTGTCCCCGGAGGAAAACAGCGCAAAAAAACCTATTAATATGACAAGCGAAGATACCAAAGGCGCAACCCGATCCCCGCCTCCGGTCCATGTTGATCCGCGCCCATGGCTGGACCCACGATCTGAAGTCCGGAGTTCAACTGATGGAAGTTGCGCGGCGTGAAAGCGTCCCCGGCGCTTTC
>NZ_JBQFRU010000012.1:0-34197 GCF_056537585.1 Ruegeria sp. C9 | reverse complement strand
CCTTCACAAAACCTCATCCACATGCCACTTCCATTTCGAGAATGCGCCCAGTTGTTGCACCCGCTTTCTTCGGATCTCAGAGGCAAACATCGGGCCAAACCTGTTCCACCAATAGCGGACAGTTTCGTGGCTGACATCGATACCTCGCTCGTGCAGCAGATCTTCGACATTCCGAAGCGAGAGCGAGAAACGGTTGTACTGCATCACCGCAAGGCGGATGATCTCAGGACAGGTGTTTATAGTATTTGAAAGAAGCAGGTCCGGTAATGGGCAATAGCTACGCAATACCCCTGTCCCACTCAAACAAAGTTCTTTTGACAAGACCATCAGAGCAATTCAATCTGACAAGACGCAATAAAGGCTTGCAATACTATCTACCTATTGATAGGTAGATAGTATTGCAAGCCCTGACGGAGGTACTCAGATGAAGATTTATGACGTCGAAGGGTTCCCGAACCCTGCCCGTGTTCGTATTGCGCTGGCTGAAAAAGGTGCGTCAGACAAAGTTGAATACATCCCTGTGGATGTGATGGGCGGCGAACATCGTACGCCTGAGTTCAAAGCCAAAAACCCCGATGCCGCGGTGCCTTGTTTGGAACTGGAAGATGGATCGCACATCGCTCAATGCAACGCGATCACTGAATATATCGACGCAACCTTCGATGGCCCATCATTGACCGGCGTGACTGCGCAAGAGCGCGCCCGAATCTCGATGATGAACCTGCGCGCGGAAAACGGTCTGTTGAATGCGGTCGGCACCTACTTCCACCATGCCACACCTGGCCTCGGCCCGGACCTGGAAACCTATCAATGCGCCGAATGGGGCAACAAACAGAAAGAGGTTGCCGGAAACACTATGGCCTATCTGGATGCGGTATTGGCCGAAAACGAATACTTGGCTGGAGACACATTCTCGGTGGCTGATATCACCGCCTTTGCAGGATTGGCGTTCGCCGATTTTGCCAAAGTTGAAATTCCTGAAACCCTGACCAACCTGCAAGCTTGGCGTGCTAAGATGGCGGCCCGTCCATCTATCGCCGGCTAAGCGAGAACTGCCATTTAAGTTGAAAGGACCCCTCCCATGGAACTCAACTCGGACTTCTCTTCGCGTGTCGTTGTTCACTCTGATCAGCTTGAGTGGCAGGCCTCGCCCATGAAGGGTGTGGACCGGCGCATGCTGGACCGAATTGGTGGCGAAGTCGCCCGCGCCACCACCATTGTGCGCTATGCACCAGGCAGCAAGTTTTCGGCCCACACCCATACAGGCGGTGAAGAGTTCATCGTTCTGGACGGCGTCTTTCAGGATGAGCATGGCGATTTCCCGGAAGGCACCTATGTGCGCAATCCGCCCACAACCGGGCACACGCCCGGCTCAGAACCCGGCTGCACGATCTTCGTCAAACTCTGGCAGTTCGACATGGAGGACCGCAATCAGTTCCGCAAAACCATGGCCGACGAACTGGCCGCACCCGTGAACGGGGTCGCCACTGCGACCCTGCACAAGGATGACCGCGAGGTTGTCACTTACAGCCATGTTGATGCAGGCACCGAGATTACTTCGAATGCGCCGGGTGGTATTGAGCTGTTAATGATTGGCGGATCGCTGACCTCAGGCGGTGACGTTCTGAAAAAGAACGACTGGCTACGCCTGCCTGAGGGTGAAGCGCTGTCGGCTATGGCTGGCCCAGACGGGGCGAAGGTCTGGATGAAGACTGGCCACCTGCCCTTTGCACAGCCACCGGTGGTTTAATTCATGAGTAGCAAGAAACCTCTGGCGATTGTCGCCGGTGCGGGAGCTGGCCTTGGCCAGTCCCTTCTCGCGCGGTTTCAGGCAGGTGGCATGACGGCCATTGGTCTTGGACGGACGCAGCCGCAGGAAACGATCGCGCCGTTTCATCAGGTCGATCTGTCCGATCCGAGTGCGGTTGCGCCAGTGATTTCTGAATTGATCGCTACGCATGGCCCGCCGAAGATCGTGGTGCACAATACGGCTGAGCTGGTGATCGCGCCATTCCCCGAAACCGCATTGGAAGACTATCAGAGAACGTGGACATCAATGGTGCAATCTTTGGTCCTGCTGGGGCAATGTGTTCTGCAACCGATGGTGCGCGGCGGTGGTGGCGCGCTGATCGTTTCGGGGGCCACAGCGTCGCTGCGCGGCGGCCCACGGTTTTCCGCTTTTGCGTCGGCTAAGTTCGCCCTGCGCGGGCTGACACAATCGCTGGCACGTGAATATCAACCGGCTGGCGTACATATCTCGCACGTCGTTTTGGACGGGATCATCGATACACCCCGCTCGCGGGATTTGCACTCGCTGGATCCGTCGAAGATGATGAAACCGGACGAGATTGCCGAGGCCTACTGGCAGTTAGCCCATCAACCGCAATCCACCTGGACCCATGAGCTGGACCTGCGCCCGGCATCTGAGGGGTTCTGAGCGATGCAGACGCAAACTCTGATCATTGGCGCAGGCCTTTCTGGCCTCTGCCTTGCGCGACAGCTACAGGCACGAAACCATGACTACCTGCTGGTCGAAGCGCGGGGTCGTCCGGGCGGACGTATCTTGACGGAAAGGCTGGAGGGTGGGTACTTCGACATGGGTCCCGCCTGGTTCTGGCCCGGGCAGCCGCGTATTGCAGCGTTAATAAAGCGGCTCGGACTGGAGTGGTTCGAGCAATATTCAACAGGCGCTCTCAGCTTTGAAAACGAGATCGGCCAGGTCGAGCGCGATCGCGGGTTTGCCTCGATGCAAGGATCTTATCGCTTGAAAGGTGGTCTGGGCGCCCTCACTGATGCGCTTGCCGCTGAGATACCGCCGAAGCGGCTCATCTTATCCGCGCCTATCGTCGGGTTAGAGAAGTCTGCGTCTGGGATCACCGCGACCGCTCAAACTGGGCAGGTCATTCATGCTCAGGAAATCGTACTGGCCCTCCCTCCTCGCGTGGCGAGCAAGATCGCGTTCTCACCTGCTTTACCAGATGAAGCTTTAGCGGCAATGACTGGGATCGCGACTTGGATGGCCGGTCAGGCCAAAGTCATCGCTGTCTATGATACCCCGTTCTGGCGCACGGCCTGGCTGTCCGGTGACGCGATGAGCCGCAGGGGGCCGATGGTGGAAATACACGACGCCTCCCCTGCCGAGGGCGGACCTTACGCGTTGTTCGGCTTTATCGGCTTACCCCCGCGCACCCGTAGCAACGAAGAACGGCTGCGGCAGTTGCTCAAAGAGCAACTGTCCAGGCTGTTCGGCGCCGAAGCTGCGGAGCCAAAGACACTCTTTGTCAAAGATTGGGCCTTTGACCTGTTCACCTCTATCGAAGCGGATCAACAGCCGTTATACGCTCATCCGCAATACGGGCTGCCCCATGCGATGACCCGTCTGTGGGATGGCCGACTAATCTTTGGCGGGACCGAAGTTGCACCACAGTTCGGGGGCTATATCGAAGGCGCCCTGGAGTCTGCGGAAAACGCGCTGGCCCTGATCATGACGGAAAAGGTTTGAGCACGTATGACGAGTGATACCAAGACGGCCCTTCTGGATGTTGCCGAACACGCTGCGCGCGCGAGGGGGTTTGACGGGTTCAGCTATGCCGATCTGGCAGAGGCGGTGGGTATTCGCAAGGCGTCAATCCACTATCATTTCCCGACCAAAGCGGCGCTGTCGGCGGCACTCATGGGTCGCTATCATGAGACCCTGCAGGCAGAGTGCAACCGCATCCGGGTAGAACACAAAACCGGGGCCGAGCAATTGCTGGCCCTGATCGACCTCTACCGGGATGCACTCAATGACGGGAAAACCTTGTGCCTCTGCGTGTCGCTTATCAGCAGCCGTGAAAGCCTTTCGGATGACGTGATCCAAAAGATCAAAAAATTCCGCGCCATGATGGTTACCCAAATCGAAGAGATCCTGAAGCTTGGCCAAGAGGACAAGTCAATCACCGGTATCACCGATCCGATCTCGGAGTCCCGTGCGATACTGGCCCTTTTGGAAGGCGCGCATCTGACCGCGCGCGCAGAAGAGAATGTGAATACCTTCGATGAGGCTTTGGGCGTTTTAAAGTCCCGCTGTTGACCTTCGCCCCGACACATCGGATCGTTGCCGCAAGCAATTCATTTGATATTCGGAGCTTCCATTATGCCCAAAGTCATTCTGATCACCGGCACGTCGACCGGCCTTGGTGTTCAAATCGCCGTACAAGCGGCCCAATCGGGCCATACTGTCTACGCTACTATGCGAAACCTCGCCAAGCGCGGCATCTTGGATGCGGCCGCCTCTGACGCTGGCGTCAATTTCAACGTGCTTGAGCTGGACGTGCAGAACAGCGCCAGCGTAAACGCCGCGGTCGATCAGATCATCGCGAACGAGGGGCGGATCGATAAGCTGATCAACAATGCGGGTGCTGGATTTGTTCGTACAACCGAACAAGCCAGCGAAGAAGACGTCGCTTGGGTCATGGATGTGAATTTCATGGGTGTCGTGCGCTGCACAAAAGCGGTGATGCCACACATGCGCGCAGCACGCTCGGGCCATGTCATCACAATCTCATCCGTAGGCGGCCTAGTGGGTCAGCCGTTCAACGAGATCTACTGCGCCGCAAAGTTCGCGGTTGAGGGGTACACTGGGGCTTTGGCCAGCTACGTCACGCCCAATTTCGGTATCCATTTCTCGACAGTTGAACCGGGCGGTATTCAATCCGAGTTTGCGACCAATGTGCTGAAACATGTCGAGGCCACGGGTGGGATGCTTGAGGATGAGTATCTACCTATTCTCCAGAAGTATATCGGTGGCGCTCAGGCGCGAATGGATGGCAGCGATATCTATCAAACTTCGGAACAAGTGGCATCAGTTGTCATGGGTGTGGTTGAAGCCTCTGACCCGCCGATCCGCGTTCGCACTTCAAACTGGGGTGAGGCGTTTACTCGCCTGAAAACCGAAGCAGACCCGGATGGAAAAAAGCAACAAGCAGCCGTGATTGAGCAGTTCCTAAGCTAAAACCTTACTGGTGTAAGTCTGCTCTGAATGCGGCAGCCTTGCTGCAATTGCCACAGGTTTCCATGCTGCACCATCGGCGACGTCCGCTTTTTGCGATGTCGAGGAACACCAGCACGCGTCGATCATGCGTACAATCCCTGATCCTTTTCGGATCGGTTTCTGTCGGCAATATCGTAAAGCTTTTCGCGACCAGCGCCATGAAAACCATTGCACGCGTCACGTCATTTCACTCGGTGATAGACCATTCAGCATCATCCAAATGTCGCCGTTTCTAGAATTGGTCAGGGGTATAAGCCAGACCGCTTAGAGAAAAGGTGCCTGCAGGCAATCGCGGCGTCCGACAATCCAATGATAACACCCCGCGGTGGGAGCTTTGCTTGATCCAACGCAGGGCCTTCAATCCGGTCGCCCGACAGACTCACCGTCGAACCCAACAATTTCGCGCAGAATCATGAAAAAGCACTCACTCGTTTATCTGGCACTCGCGGCACTCGTGAACGTGGGTAGACGCACTAAAGCGCGTTCGACAATCGGAAGCGCGAGCCAACTGGATTGCATTCAACGGCCCATACTAGGCCTTTGACCGACCTTGAGGGCGCTGCGGCGCGGCCCGTCAGACCGGACTATCGGCGCAATCGCAAGGCGGGATGGCAGACTTCGTACGTTTTGCGGGTCAAAGCGCCAATTCGCTGCATTTGCCTATGAATTCTCCGCGTGACAAAGTGAATGCGCCGACCCTTGAAGTTCACGTTCCCGCCACCCAACGATTCTGATAGCAAAACAGAGAATTCTCGTTCCGGGGGCAGCGTTGATCGACAGACTAACAGCGATTTTTGCTTTGAAGGTCATTGCAGTTTCTATGTGCATTGGCGCGCTCACGCCTCTCATATTCCTAGACGGATACGAGAAACCAGTGGATGCAATTGTCGGCAGTTTGACCGGGTTAATCATTGGTGCAGGATGCCTAACGGTTGAGCTCACCTTTCTCTCTAATCAATCGATCCGATGGCTGCGGCAGACCCCGCTTATCGTCATAATCGGCTTTAGGGCCGTCACTTATAGTCTGATTATCGTTATCGGGATCATACTTCCCGCGCGCGTACTGCTTGATCAGAGACTCTGGCAGGAACCTGAGTTTGCATTCAACTTTGCTCTATCCGCTGCGATCGCTTCTGTCATTTCCACGTCAGTTGAACTGCTAAGACTGTTAGGCCGGGAGGCAACTTTGGCAATCTTCACCGGACAATATCGACGCCCCCGGCTAGAAAACCGAATTGTTCTTTTTGCCGACCTGGTAGGGTCGACCTCGCTCGCGGAGCGGATTGGCGATTTGAGATTCCACGAGTTCCTTTCTGACGTGTCCTACGATCTGTCCCAGCCCATAGAGAGCAGTGGGGGCGAAGTGCATCGATACGTGGGAGACGCAGTCATCGTGACATGGCCGACAGCGAGCCCGAAGAGTTACGAACGGAGTTTTGTGTGCGCGAAGGAAATGCCCCGCACGTTAGAGAGTAAGACCGAAGAATACGTCGCCAGATTTGGGCAAGAGGCAAAGATCAGGGTGGCTCTACATTGTGGGCCGGTTGCGGCAGGTGAGATCGGGACATGGAAAAAGGAGGTAGCCTTGCTGGGCGACACAATGAACACCGTCGCCCGGATAGAAAGTGCTGCCAGAGACTTCGGAGTAGAAGTGGTGATCTCGGATGCTGTCAGGGAACAACTGTCCGATGAAGTTAACAAAATGCTATCCCAACTTCCCGCCTACAATGCCCGCGGAAAAACCGATCAAATGGCGCTTTGGACCATCGCTAAGTGATTTGCCATTGCAGAAGCTATCGAAATCTAAACACTTGGGCCGTTCGTGTGGACGGCTCAGACCTTCTATTGGCAAACAGTTCTCAACGCTGAATCGCGGCCCGACAGACCTTACTTTCGCCGCGGCCGCAACATCTGGTTCTTATAAACTCATGGTTTTCGGGCAACGCCGCCAATCGCAATAGCTTTCTAAAGGTGGAAACAAACCTGAATGCAGTCCATTCATTCACGAATGTACTGTTATTGGTGATGTGACACAGATAGCGTTTCCACTTGCAAAGCTGAATGAACTAGAGCTTCAAGGTTTTTGCGCGACAACATAACGACTCTGGAGCATCGAGGCTTGATCGGAAGTATCCAGGATTTCAAAGCCTGCGCGCTCAATTTTCCTATCAAGCATCGACATAGACACGAAATTCACAAACGGGGCTTTCCCAAAAAACTGCATGATAGGTATCGCGACACGACTGATCATCGCATACTTGAACCCACCATTCTCAGGCGCGCACACCGTTTTGGATATGAAAACACCACCGGATTTTGTCAATTTGGCAATATGCTCTAGCGCTTGATCCAAATCAGGCAGGAGATGAAGCAGGTTATGCGCCAGAACCGCATCGTAACCACCTTCAACAGGATCGTGCTCGAGAACTTCGGCCACCTTGAAAGTGACATTCTCCAATCCTTCTTTAGCACGCTTCTCGTTGGCAATCTCGATCATGCCCGGAGCGAGATCCGAGGCGGTGATATGGTTGACATGCGGTGCAAGCAACAGCGCGGTTGAACCCGTCCCGCAACCGATTTCCAGTACACTGTCTTCTGCTTTTAGGTGCGACTTCGTACGTTCGAGTGTGTTCAGATACCCTTCCATGTTCCGGATTGGGTCCGCCGCATACTTTCGCGAGATTCTGCTCCAGAACGCGGCATCTTTGGACAAAGCAGCCATTTTATTACTCTCTTTCAAGTTTGTTGTCGCATCCCATACATCCATACACACATTTACTAAATTGCCATAATTCGCAGAAGTGTTATGCATAAATGCATGAACTGGAATGCCATCAATTTCGACTGGAATCAGGTACGGACCTTTCTTGCGACGGCTGAAGAAGGCTCGTTTTCCGCAGCGGCGCGCGTTCTCGAGCAAACTCAACCTACTGTCGGTCGTCAGGTTGCGGCGCTGGAATTGGCGCTTGGGATCACCCTGTTTGAAAGAGTTGGTAAATCGCTTAGTCTAACGACCGCTGGCGCCGAGCTTTTGTTGCATGTCAGAGAAATGGCGGATGTCGCGCACAGGATCTCCCTTACTGCTACAAGCCAGTCGCAAACTGTCGAAGGGCAAGTCAGGATCACCGCGTCAGATGTGATGTCTGCCTATCAGCTGCCGCCTATACTGAAAAAGATCCGACTTGCAGCACCGCGTCTTGAGATCGACGTCGTTGCTGCCAATGACTTACGAGACATACAGAAACGTGAGGCTGATATCGCCATCCGACATGTACGCCCGACGCAACCAGATCTGACCGCAAAGCTTGTTGCCGAGGCGACGGCACATTTTTACGCAGCACCTGCGTACCTTGATCAGTTGGGAAGGCCGAAAAATGAAAACGAGCTCGCAAAGTTGGATTTCGTGGGGTTTGGCGACATTGACACGATGATCGGTTTTCTCGATCCGGCGGGCGTTAAGGTCACTCGAAAGAGTTTCCGGATTGGCTCGCAAAGCGGAATTGTATCCTGGGAGCTGGTGCGCCAAGGGTTTGGCATCAGTGTAATGTCGGATGACGTGGCTGCCTTGACACCAGGTGTGGAGCGCGTGCTACCCGACCGAGAGCCGTTTAAGTTCCCGATTTGGCTGGCGACGCACTCGGAATTACATACTGCGCGAAGGATCAGGTTGGTGTTTGATCAACTTGCAGATCAACTGAGCACAGGGGCCATTAGGTAGTCCGGGAGTTCACCCTATGTCACAGGTCCAACCAACGCTTCACTTGCTTTGTGGTAAAGTCGCCTCAGGAAAATCAAGTCTGGCGGCGAAACTTGCGAATAGCGGCGGGGCGGTGCTCATTTCAGAAGATGAATGGCTTAGCGTCCTATTCGGCGACCAGATGAACTCCCTGCAGGATTATGTAAATTACGCTTTGAAATTGCGGCCGGTCATGGGGCGGCACATCGCATCGTTGCTGAAGGCCGGGGTTTCTGTCATTCTCGACTTTCCGGCGAACACAATTGAAAACAGAGCCTGGATGCGCAAGCTGCTGGAAGAAACTGCTGCGACGCACCAGCTTCACTTTTTGGACTTACCGGATGAGGTTTGTCTGCGCCGGCTGCACAAGCGCAACAGTGAAGGTGCGCATGCCTTTGCAGCAACGGAAGATCAATATTGGCGTTTGGCGAGGTATTTCGAGGCACCATCACCCGAAGAAGGTTTTAATGTCATAACTCACAATCGGTAGCGCCAGCCATTCAGTATTTCGCGGAGTCACTCAGATATTTTGGCCACCCACTCTGTATCGGTGAATGGCCAAATGCACTCAGGCAGCTTTCACTGTGTCTCAAATCCGAAGTTTACGCGACGACATGAGGTGCATGCCAGCTTTCGTTAGCCGCCCTTTGCTCGCGGCCCACAAACACAGCAGTCCAAGTACCATCTCTATCCCAAGAGCAGAAAGGATGCTGTCCGATGGTCGTCCATCAAGCATAATGCTGACCACGCGCCCCGCGGCAAAGGCGAAGAACACAGTGGCTCCAAGCCAAGCTGATGTCTGGGCCATCTTTTGGTATAGCGCTCCCGACAGAATGATCAGGCCAAGTGCAGCCAGATTGGCAGCAGGTGCGCGCAATTCGCTCATCAAGTTCGGTTGCGGCGAAATATCAATGCCGTAGCTGGAGTAAAAGGCCAGTGGGGCCAGCGTGATGATCAGCCCCAGGGTGGCTGCAACAAGACCCGCCAACCCCAGGACAAGCCTGCGTTTTACGTCAAACGTCATGATTGTGTTCCTTTGTCGTCAGACCGACTCATGCAGCTTGTGCCCAAGCGCCAGACTTTGCGGCTTCATCAGCAAAATCAGAGAAATCGCGCGGAGCTCTCCCCAAGGCACGTTGAACACCGTCCGCAGTGTTCGCATTGCGACCATCAAGCGTTTCCCTCGCTATGTCAGTAATCACGTCAGCAATCATCTCTCCGCTCGCGTTGATGATTTCCGCATGGAAGTCTTCAAACGAAATCGGCACATATTGCACGGTTCTGCCCATTGCGCGCGAAAGTTCGGCAGCCATTTCGGCAAATGTCATGAGACGCGGCCCTGTAACTTCATACAGCTCACCAGTGTGTCCTTCCTCGGTCAAGGCGGCGACGGCAACGTCGGCAATGTCGTCCACGTCGATAATCGGTTCACGCACGTCACCTGCGGGCATGGGCAACACACCGGCCATTACCGGCTCCAGCAATGCACCTTCAGAGTAGTTTTGCGCAAACCACGCCGCACGGACGATCGTAAAGGGCACACCGGAGTTCCGAACAACCCCTTCAGCACGTTCGGCATGAAATTCTCCGCGACCTGTTAACAGCACAAGTCGCTGCAGTCCTTTTTCTCGAGCCAATGCCGTGAAGGCCGCAACTTGCTCGACCGCGCCCGGAAAGGCGATGTCAGGAAAATAGGAAATATAGGCGGCAGAAACACCGTCCAGGATTGCGGGCCATGTCTGCGGTTTTTCCCAATCAAATGGGGTTTTGCTATTCCGCGATCCACGCCGAACTGCATGACCCCTGTCTTCAAGGCGCGTCACGATACGTGATCCGGTTTTACCTGTTGCGCCAAGTACGAGAATGGTTTGCTGTGTCATCGGTCATCTCCTTAAAATCAGTCAATGACCCCAAAATAGGTAAGCACGAAGGACGAAAAAGTCTGCATTGTCCTAACTTTTTATCCATTCATCCAAATACTGTAGACAATTGGGAAGATATCGAACAGTCTGGTGCAGTGAGCCAGATCAACCCCCATATTCCCGACCCCCATGCACTGGCGCAGCCAATCGGTGATCCGCTCGGGGAAATTCTTCATCTTCTGAAACTGACGGGTACATTCTATTGCCAGTCGCGCATGTCTGCGCCTTGGGGCGTTTCTATACCGGGTTTCCCCGAAATACTGAGCTTTGCGGTCATTACGCACGGGCGTTGCTTTATGAGGGTCGGAGAAGATGTGCCGTTTGAAGTCGAGAAAGGCGACTTGGTTCTGATGACAAATGGCGCGCCAGTTGGGTTCTCCAGCTCAAAAGACACCCCACTTTTGAAACTGGAAGAACTGCCCATACGCAAGGTGACCGAGCTCTACGAAACGCTAGAGCACGGCGGTGGTGGAGCCGAGACCGGAATCATGTACGGGCTCGTCAGGATAGATCACGCGGCCAGCGGCATGTTGATGGCCTTGCTTCCCGACGTACTCAAAATCGATCCGTGGGAAGAGGATGCAGGGAGCTGGCTACAAGCAACTTTGCAATTCATTGCAAGAGAGGCGCGTGAATTACGACCGGGCGGCGAAACAGTGATTACACGCTTGGCCGATGTGGTTGTCATCGAGGCTATTCGCCGATGGTTGAACAGTGCGCCCGACGCCAATCGAGGTTGGCTGAAAGCCGCCAGAGACCAACAGATTGGCCGCACTATTGTTTCCATTCATCGCGCACCCGCAGCAAACTGGACAGTCGAGTCTCTTGCACAGGTTGCAGGTATGTCCAGATCGGCATTTTCCGCACGGTTTACCGAGCTCGTCGGTGTGCCGGCAATACAATACCTTGCGACCTGGCGGATGCATCTGGCGCGAGAACGATTAATTGCTACCGATCAACCAATCTCGCAAATCGTGGCTGAGATCGGGTACCTATCTGAACCTTCTTTTAACAAAGCATTCAAACGGGTTTTTAACATGCCTCCAGGGAAAGTCCGCAAGCTGCAACATCAGTCACAAGGCGCTGTTTAGTCGAAAATAGACACGTCTTGCGAAAAGCGTATTTGCTTTGAGTCTAAACAGGTCGGCTTCAGGCTCGTTGCAGACTTCGGTGCAGACGCAGCGCAAGCGCCTTCCCCGTTCTCCACGATACATCCAACGGCCTAAACCGGGCCTTGCGCGGAGCGATCAGTTTCCGCGAGTGCAGCCCACATAGCGGTCATCGATCCGGGATAGCACTGAGGAAACCGGTATCGTTTCGACTTGGTGAAAACCTTTCCAACACTCAATCATAGAGTTGATTATGCTGCCCGGAGACGTCATGGGCAGGCTTTTTATCCCCCTATCAAAACACAAACGTCTCACGGTGAAGCCTTGCTTCCTCGAGGCCCAAATCGTTAAGCGCCGCTTCAGAACTGGTCATCAAAGTTTCAGGGCCGCACATATATACATCTCGCATTCCGAGATGCGCGACCGATTGAATGTCTTTGCTATGCATGCGTCGCTCCTGAAGCTGCAGCGGCTGATCGGTGAATGCTGCGTTCAGATCATCGCGAGCGGATTTCGCAGCCAATGCGTTTTCGCCTGCGCTTTGAAACGCGACAATACGTAGTGTCACCTGGTCCGAAACACAGCTGTTTTTTTTCGCAAAGTGCTGCAGAACTGCAATGTCATCGTCCCGACCGGAAAACAGAAACACGATATCGATGGACTGGTCCTGCGGGTAAGCCTCTACCACTTGTTTGAGTCCGTCCCACATCACCATGAACGGGGTGATGCCAACGCCACCCGCGATCCAAAGCATCTTTGCTGGGAACTTTGGGGGGCTGCCCTCAGCCACTTCGGAAAAACAGGA
The DNA here is from genome assembly GCF_056537585.1 of Ruegeria sp. C9. NCBI lineage: Bacteria > Pseudomonadati > Pseudomonadota > Alphaproteobacteria > Rhodobacterales > Roseobacteraceae > Ruegeria > Ruegeria sp. C9. The sequence goes on along the minus strand of NZ_JBQFRU010000012.1, from coordinate 21,593 downwards.
AAAGCCCGCTCCGGTGCCCTTGAATTTAACTGGAAGATTGTACGCGATCAGCTTCTCCGCATTGTTGTGCAGGAGGTTGGACATCAGACCGCCTGGTTTGAGTTTGACCGTAACACTGATCCGATTGGTCGTGCGAAACGCGTTGTTCTCTTCGTCAAACTTTGGCGCTCCGGAAAGCGTCCATGTGCGGACGTAATCCTCGTTCACAAGCTGAGGGTTCGTCTCGTTCATGTGGCTGTATCCGGCGTCCACCAGGTCGGAGAAGTCAAAGACGCCAAAGCCACCAGGCAATGGGGCATTGATTGCCTCAGACAACTCGAATTCGAAGGTACTGATTGTGCTGGACAGGGGTTTTGTAGCGATAAGCTTGGCGGTCAACGGGATGGCGGCGTCGTGCGCCTTTATTGCATGCCCCATCTTCTCCAACTCTGCGCGCAAATATTTGACCGGCGGATTGTAGGGGGAGAGTTGCTCTTTTGATGCCAGCTTGAGGTTTAGGCCTCCACGCACAAAAACCGCGCCCGTTACCTTGATACGTGTCAGCAGGCTCACGCGCGGCATCAGCGCATCTGCGTCATCCCCAAGCAGATTTTCAGCATCCCCCGTAATGTAGAGGATCTCACCGGTTTCAAAGTCTGGAAAGACCAGCCCAACCTTCGGGTCCGTTTCGATATTGCCCAGCGACTGGTAGAAGCGATTGCCAGAATGATCGGGCAGAACCAAATAGGTCGTAACCCGCGCTCCGTCGTTCTCCTCGTAGAGCCGGGTAAAGCCGGGCGCGCCGCCGCGATGATTGACGCCCATATCGGTCTGAGCGCCTGCAGTGGTGGCATCGCTTGTATGCTTTGTCGCCAAGAACAAGGTGCTGGCGCGCGCCACGACGGATTTGGCCTCATTCGACAGCACAGACGAGTGCACATCGAAGCCGTCATGGATAATTTCAGGGTTGCGTCGCGTGTGCCCTAAGGAACGGACTGTAATGTACTTTGGACAGTTCCCCAAGTGCTGATCGGACAACAGTTGTAACCTGATCTTCTCCTCGCCCTCGACATCTGCGGTACGTATGGAGCCCGCAATTTTGTTTCGTCGGCGGTTACCGAAATCGATCCCAACCCCGGCAAAGAGCCGCGCTTCAAGGCCCGATGCGGGATCCTGGCTCACAGCACGCACAAAGGGATCATGCGGATTGGTTTCCGCGACCACATGCGTGGTGTTCTGGCCCGCAACCTGAATGCCAACAGAAGGGTCGCTGTCTGATTGTGTAACCAGAAGGCTGACCCACGGACGCCCATTACGATCAAGCGTTGCGAGCGGCAAATAGGACAGACCCGCAAAGAAATCCGCATGCTGTTTCGGCATATCGCTTTCGATGTAGTGCGGAATCGCATCGCTCACCTCTTTGGGAGTGTGACGCCGCTCTTGCAGCATCAACTCACCTCTGTGCGATTTATGTATCTGTGCCATCGCTTGATCCTTTCACCAGAGCCACGCTAGAGCCCGAGATCGCTCAGACCGGGGTGGTCATCCGGACGGCGCCCCGGCGGCCAGCGGAACTTTCTGTCCGCCTCTTGGATGGGGTGTTCATTGATGCTGGCATACCGGCGTTCCATGTAGCCATCCTTGTCGAACTCCCAATTTTCATTGCCATAGGCCCGGAACCAGTTTCCGCCGTCATCGTGGTACTCATAGGCGTAGCGGACCGCGATGCGATTGCCGTCATGTGCCCAAAGCTCTTTGATCAGACGGTAGTCCAGTTCCTTGGCCCATTTCCGGGTCAAGAACTCCTCAATCTGATCGCGCCCTTGGGGAAACTCGATCCGGTTGCGCCACTTGCTGTCCGGCGTGTAGGCCAGCGCGACCTTGGCCGGATCCCGGCCGTTCCAGCCGTCCTCAGCCAGGCGCACCTTTTGAATGGCGGTTTCTTTTGAGAACGGTGGCAAAGGATGCCGTTGGGCTTCGGTCGTCATGGGTTTGCCCTTTCACTCTGCAACAAGACCAACAGCCGTCGCCGGCATCGCTTCAAAACCGGGCAAGGTCTCAAACCGAGCGAGCCAGGCGCGGACATTCGGGTATGGCTCGAGAGAGACATTCCCCTCCGGCGCGTGTGCCGTATAGGAGTAGTTAGCCACATCAGCGATCGTGGGTTGCTCGCCGACGAGCCAGTCGCGGCCCGTGAGCCCATGCTCCAGTTTCTGCATCGCTTTTTCGGCAGTCGCGGCTGCAAAGTTCGGGTCCAGCGGCGCGCCAAAGACGGTGATCAACCGCGCAGCGCAAGAACCAAACGCAATCTCTCCAGCCGCTAAAGTGAGCCAACGCTGCACGTTTGCTTCTCCGACCGCATCACTTGGTATCCAATCAGGCGCATATTTCCGCGCAAGATAGACAAGAATCGCGTTCGAGTCGGACACAACAACCTCGCCATCCTCAAGAACGGGCACTTGCCCATTTGGGTTCATGGCAAGAAATTCAGGCGACTTATGCGCGCCAGCTGCCAGATCGACGGGAACAACCTCATGTGCAATCCCGGCAAGTTTCGCAAAGACCAAAGCGCGGTGTGCATGGCCAGATTTGGCGAAATGGTGAATACGAACAGCGTTGGACATGGGTTTCTCCGGTTGGTTGCAGGTGTTGAACAAGCAATACACATTGCGCTTCTTGATTATAATCTCCTATATTTGACGAACTTTAAGCCCTCTGAAGGCGCAATGAGATGGACAAGATAGACCGCATGCGGGCCTTTGCGCTGGTTGCAAAGAACACGTCGTTCACCGTCGCTGCGCAGCGCATGGGGCGGTCTGCGCGTTTGGTCAGTAAGTACGTCGCTGATCTGGAAAACGCGCTTGGTGTACAGCTGCTCAATCGCACGACCCGCAGCGTGTCGTTGACAGATGCGGGTGCAACATACCTGATGTTGTGCGAGCCGCTTCTCGACGGATTCGACGAACTCGAAGACAGGGTCAGAAATGAGCAGGCGTCCCTTCGCGGTGTGATCCATATCTCGGCGCCAACGGGGTTTGGCGCATTGCGGTTGGTACCTTCGCTCGCCAAATTCGCTGAGAAACACCCCCATGTAGAGCTCGATCTGAAGTTTTCTGATCGCAGAGCGTCGATTGTTGAAGAAGGCCTCGACCTTGCTGTCAGGATTGGCCCAATGCGGGACAGCTCGCTCAAGGTTCGGCAATTGGGCCGCATGCCCTTGGTTGTCTGTGCCTCACCCACCTATTTGGAACGCGCAGGGCGCCCGGACCATCCCCGGGCACTGGCCAAACATGAGTGCATTCTCGATGGCAATATGACAGAGCCTACAGTGTGGAGGTTCGACTTCGGCGGCCAAGAAGAGGCTGTCCAAGTGACTGGACGCTTCCGAATGAATGCTCCCGCTGCGTCGGCTCGCCTTGCTGAACAAGGCGCCGCCATCGCACGGTGCCCGGCATATACAGTCGCAGATGCCTTACGGTCCGGCGATCTGGTCGAGCTGTTTCCGGAGAACCGGGTGTCGCCATATGTCGTCGCTGCATTATTTCCACAGAACAGGCGCATTACAACTCGGGTGCGCGCGCTTCTGGATCACCTAGCAGGCGACACGACTTTATGTCCTGATGGAAAGCGCTGACGGCCCGTTGCAGACATTCGACGTGTATCCGAAGTTCTGCGCTAAGAGCGCTCAGCAGAAATTCGAGTGGGCACGAGTTCTAAACCCGTTTGGCATTCATGCAGACAGATGGAGGTTATTTGAATAATTCTATCATTCCGTCGGATCCAAGTAGGGAGCTGCCGCTGGCCGGTTTTTTCAGAGCATGCATGTGATCAAATTGCATCATACAAAAGACCAGTCAGAAATTCGTTAATATATCGTTAATCGGAACATCAAAAAGCCATCCTTTTTTTTTTGCTGCTAACAAATACGCGGAGGTTTTCGCGCAAAAAAGTTGCGGTGGTTTCCAGACCACTCTTAAGGGGTGAACAAGATGTTACGAGTAAGCGGTTTGAACCGCAAAGCGCGCCGTCGTACAGCGGCACTTTCCAAAGCGCAGACGAGCAAATACCATCAAGGAAAATCCGCTGCATATCGCGCTTTCGCTGCTCCAGTTGCTGCCGGTGCGATAGGTTTGGGTGCATCGATTGGAGTGGCAACTCCTTCGATCGCGCAAACGGTTGTTCCCCCATCAAACGGTCCGTGCAGTGTTGCGGGTGACCTCGCCACCTGTACGGGAGATGTTTCAACGGGTGTTCAGGCAAACGGGCCGGCAATCGAAACGCTCAATATCAATAACGTGACTGCTCCGGGAATTGCACCAGGCGGTGGAACAGACGGAGTGGCTTTCAGCACACCAACAGGTAACGTAACCCTTAACATCCAGACGAATGGAACCGACGGCATTGTCACGACGGGGAACGGCGCGGATGGGATTGTTGTGGATGCGGACGGCGACGGGGATGTTTCGATCACATCGACGGGCGAAATTGCAACCGACGGACGTCGATCCTTTGGCATTCGATCCGATCTTGAGGGTGACGGTGCCATTTCGGTTAACTCGACCGGCAATATCACGACATCCGGACCCAGCAGAAGCGCCGGTATCGGCGCTACTCAACAAGGTGGTGATGGCGATGTGTCAGTGGTTTCAGCGGGTCGTATAAGCACATCGGGCAGCCGTTCAGACGGAATCTACGCCAATCAGGACGGTGGAGACGGCACGGTATCGGTCAACTCAGCGGGCGATATCAGCACAATTCGAAATCGATCAACAGGCATCACCGCTCTTCAGAGTGGCGGCGAAGGGGATGTCTCGGTGGTGTCGAATGGCAATATCTCAACGGCTGGAAACAACTCTGGCGGTATACTTGGACAGCAAAGCGATGACGATGGCGATGTCGCGATCCTATCAACCGGAAACATCACAACAGAAGGAAACAACGCGAACGCCGTCTTGGCGCGTCAAAATGGCGGCGATGGGGATATCTCCATTGAATCCGAGGGCAACCTCTCGACTTCTGGAAATAACGCCCGCGGGATCTTTGCACGGCAAGACGACGGTGATGGCGATATCACGATCCGCTCGACCGGAAATATCACAACAGCTAGCAACAACGCTGATGGCATCTTTGCCCGCCAAAGGGGTGGAGACGGAGATATCAACGTCACTTCGTCGGGCAATATTTCGTCCGCAAGGGACGGCATCCGCGCGCTTCTGACCAATGATGGCGACATTACAATTTCGAACCGGGGCGATGTCAGCGGCGCAGCAGCGGGCGACGGTATCAACGCCACGGTGAATGGCGCTGGTGATGTCGTCGTCGACAGCATCGGGGATATTACTGGCAGAGAATACGGGATTTACGGCGTAGCAAATGGAACAGGCAACGTAACGGTCAATTCTAACGGCAACATTTCTGCTGAAGAAGAACATGCGATCTTTGCTGACGCGGAGGACGGGAATGTGACCGTCAATGTGACGGGCGACGTCCAATCCCGCGATAGCGATGCAATTGATGTGGAAACCGGCAGCCCCGGAGGTGTGATTGACGTCACTGTGGTGGGCAATATCACTGGCGATGCGATCGGCATTGACGCTGATGCCGAGGACTCCGGTGATATCAACATTCAGGTCACAGGTGATATCCGCGCCGGTTCGGATGACGGCATCGAAGCCGAAGTTGATGGTGACGGCGACATCTCGATCACGATGAACGGTGATATCGAAACAAGCGAGCACGGGATCCGCAGCTTTGTTGCTGGTGACGGAAACATCTCGGTTGAAGCGTCGGGTGACATAGCGGCTGATAGCATTGATGGCATCAACGCAGAAATAGACGGAAACGGTGATATAACCATTACGGCAACCGGTACCATTAATGCCGAAGTTGACGGAATCTTCGCCCATGTGACCGAGAACGGCAACATAAGCATAACAAACGCTGCATCCATAACCGCAAGAAACGACGAGGGAATTGACGCCGAAATCTTCGGAGATGGCGATGTCTTCATTAGAAACTCGGGGCGGATAACCTCTCGCGAAGACGATGCGATCGAAGTGGATGTCGAGGGAAGCGGCGACGTCAGCATTGTGAACTCTGCCCGGCTTACCGCCGATTCCGACGCGATCGATATCGAACTAAACGGTGACGGCGATGCTCGTGTGACCAACAGCGGGGCGTTGCGTTCGCTGGACAATAACGGGATCGAAGTGGACGTGGACGGAGCCGGTTCAATTACCATTGTGAACACCGGAAATATTGATGCGTTCGAATACGGTATCGAGATCGAAGATCGCGACAACAACGCCGCTGCAATAATCACAAACTCCGCCCGCATCACCGGTCGAGAAGGCTTTTCCATCGTATATGGCGGCGATGGGAACGACACGTTGAATCTCGAGCCCGGCTCGATTCTGAACGGATCGGTCGATTTCGGCAATGGCAACGATGGCATGGGGGGCACGAACCCGAATGACATTGACACGTTGAACTTTGCGCGCGGCATGAATTCGGTTGTAAATTTTGCTGATGCATCGGGTGACGATAATGACCTCGCATCCGCCCCCGAAGTCGTCAATTTTGAAGGGGCCGGCGTTGTGGCCAACAATGGCCTCACTGCGGTTTCGGTGGATACGACGGGATTCGCGGCCCAAGGTACTTTTATCAGCGATCTCACCGACGCGGTGTTCAATACGATTGACACCGCCAGCCCCTATGCGCCCGGCTCGTCCGGTGGCCAGGTTAGCAGAAACCTGGGTCCTTTCGGGTATGTTGAACAGGATAACGGCCCATATGTCTGGGGTTCAGCCTTCGGAGGAGATCGCGATGTTGAAGAAGACGGTTCAAATCTTGGATTCAGCCATCGTATGTACGGTTTCGTAGTTGGTGCCGAGACGAGTGAATTTATCGATAACAGCGATTTTGGTGTTCTTGTCGGATATGACGACAGCCATGTCTCGCTGGATCAAGACGCAGGAGATACCGATATCACGTCATATTTTGGGGGCGTTTACCTCGAAAGGGACTACGGACGATACAGCCTCAACGCAGCGCTTCTTGCTGGCGTAACCGACAATGAAGCGACCCGAAACGTTGATGGCGGCGAAGCGAAAGGCGATTTTGACGGCACGTTCGTTTCGCCATCGCTCTCGATCTCGGCACCCATCAACGCCTTGTCAATTCCTGCCTTCTTCAGTGCACGCGCAAGCTATGTCTTTCTGAAACTTGATGAATATACCGAAACAGGAACCGCGTATCCGCTGACTGTCGAAGATCGGAACGTTTCGCTGTTCAACACGCGGGCTCAATTGAACTTGCCCCGCCTCTACGAGGCCGCAAATGGATCGAGTACCTACCTGAACTGGGCCGTTGGAGTAGATGCAACTTTTGATGCAGGATCCGACGATGTGGACGCAATCGTAGCAGCGACACCCTTTTCTTTCGTAGCTTCAACAGAAGATGAAGCTGCAGGGTTTCTTGGCTTTACGCTTGAACATACCTCTGCAGATGGAAACCGATCGATAGGCTTCAGCGGCGAGTTTCAATCAACCTTTGGTGGTGGATCCAGTGTTGTCGGAGAACTCACAGCTTCCATAAGGTTCTAAACCAACGAATTGCCGTATTGTTTGGTCAAATGTTGGTTCTTAACAGCTTCTTCAAACTGACCGCCTGAACGTGGGAGCGTCTGTTTAGTTTCGTCACGCATGTCCAAGCCATCTACGCCTACGAAATCACACGGACTTTTTTGTATTTTCGAATCTAGCCGTAGGCGTCGACCGCGAAGGTCGGATTTCGCCTCCGCTACCGGATAGGTTTGCAACTGCAGAGAATGTCAGCCTCCCGCCCTTCGGGACCAAAGTGCTGTCAGACGAATTCGAACCAGTCTCAGTTTGCCACGGAAACCGCGAACCTACCCGGAACAAAGTTGACGCCACTCGCTAAGAGCAGCGACGCGGGTCAGCTTGACGGTGTCTCGGCTGGCTAGCGATCTTTCCTGTTTGAAGTGGTTGTATACGGAGGAATGGACGGCGGCGAATTTCTGCAGACTTCGCATGCGCACGAAACGTTGCATGGCGCGTTCACGCCGTCGGAAAGGAAGGTGTGAATTCTCGACTCGGTTGTTAAGCCACCTGCCCGCCTGTTGTTTTTCGGTAGCGCCAAGCTCTCCAAGAGCGGCCCGGTACGATGCGAAGCGATCCGTGACGACGGTTTCCGCTTTACCGTATCGCTACATCAATTTCTTGGGGAATTTCAGTGCTGCTGCTTTGTTTCGACGTTTGGTAACGATTGCTTCGAGCACTTCGCCCTCATGATCGACGGCCCGCTAGAGGTAGTGTCTCTTGCCATTCGCCTTCACGAAAACCTCGTCCACGTGCCCTTCCATTTGGAGTATGCTCTGAATAGCTGAACACGCTTTCTTCGGATCTCAGCAGCAAACATTGGGCCAAACCTGTTCCACCAATACCGGACAGTTTCGTGGCTCACGTCGATGCCTCGCGCGTGCAACAAATCTTCGACATTCCGAAGCGCAACGCCGGGTGGACAAAGAGGCGCCGCGGGACTGATCGGTAGATTGAGGTTGTTCAACGACTTCAACACCGGAACCCATGTTCTCCCATGGACGTCAGCAATCCCGATCTTCATGCTTTCAACGTGGAAGCTGCCATAGGTTACGTTCTGAAGGAAGCAGGACCCGAGGTCGCAGCCCAATATCAATATAGTGTGCAAAGATTGCAGCCCGGTGAACGCCGGATTTTTTACAATGCAGTTTTGGGACAGAGGAGGTCCTACTCAGCGCGGTACAAGACAGGCCCTCCTAAGTTCAAAAAGTCGTAGCAGAATTTCTCATTGCGAAGCGAAATGATGTAACGCCTCAAATGGCAGAAATCGCCGCTTTGCTGAGAGTAGACACAAATCATTTGAGAGAACGCGGGACAAACCGCACGGGGTTGCTACTTTGGCGGTGTGAGTAACATTCAATTTAAGATTTCCCCAGTTTGGCCGACTCTCAACGTTCCGCCTTTAGCAACCTCAACATAGACACCCATGTCCGTATGACCCATCAACACCCGAATTTGATAGGGTATCTTCATGTCCCGCTCGGCCGTTTCCGGGTTCACTTCAGTGGCTGCACACCTTTTCGTACGTGAAAGTATCTTTAACTCAACATCGCCAAATCTGAAAACTGATCCAGTTTCATCCAACTCAGAAAACGGAGGTAAACCGTCCATCTCGATATTCGCCCGGAAGCGCGCTGGGTGGATTTCTGCGTTCAGTTTTTCACCCAACTTTTCCACAGACGCCAAATTTAAAACGGATATCGCGTTCATCATTTTGGGTGATACGACAGACACATCTGTAAACCGATGAGGAGCCGACGAAACGAATATTGGCGGTTCGGGATCTTTTAAGCCGATCTCTGAAGAAAGGAAATTTGACGCATTTTTCCGATCTTCTGCAGCTTGCATGCTAAAGCTGTGTGTTTTGCCGCTCGCTTTGATCACAAGATCTTGGGTCTCAATATCAAAATTCGTCTTAACACCTGCCAGAGCAGCCTCATTTAATAGAACAACAAAGCGATCTTTCGGCAGAGGCTGAGGGTTCTGTGCGTTAAATCCGGAGTTGTAGCGCGCGAACCCGAAAAGGCGATCACCTGGAATCCCCTCCCCTGCTCGCAGCGTCACGGTTTGCATAGGCTCGGCACTCAATCCTTTAATTGGATAGCGGTTCAATCTGACGATAGAGAGTGTGTTCATACGTCTGCACCTGACCAAACGAGTTATACACGTTCCCGAGTGGTCCGCGCTATTCGACGCTACCTCCAATTCTCTAAGGTATCGACCAAATAATCTGTGAGTGCTTCAGCAGAGGGTTCGCTAAACGCGTTGGCCGCATGATGGCCGCGATTGTAGGCTGTGCCAATTTTAGTCGATAGAGCCATTTAATACCTCGCTGACGAGAATAGATGCGTATCAAGGCGAATAAACAAATTCTCATATAATCAACGACTAAGAAGCAAATTGAACGTTCCTCTCCGCCATTTTGAGGTACGAACCTCAAATATTTCTGGACTTGAGGTGCGTACCTCAAATAGCCTTATAGACACGCCGCGATTCGCACATCCTCGAATGACGGCGCAAAAAAGGGAGGAATGGATGACTTACACAAAACTGGCTTCGGCCAGCGCAATAGTCCTTGCCGCTACTACTCTTTCTACCAAGGCAAATGCTGAAGACCTGACGCTCTGTTGGGCTGCATGGGACCCGGCCAACGCGCTTGTTGAGCTATCAAAAGAATTCGAAGCAGAATCCGGCCACACGATGAACTTCGAATTTGTTCCCTGGCCAAACTTTGCCGACCGGATGCTGAACGAGCTGAACTCTGGGGGTAAGCTCTGCGACCTGTTGATCGGAGATAGTCAGTGGATCGGCGGGGGCGCTGAAAACGGCCATTATGTAAAACTGAATGATTTCTTCGATGCCGAGAGCATCAGCATGGACGATTTCGCGCCGGCAACGGTTTACGCCTATTCGACATGGCCTAAAGGTACTCCGAACTACTACGCATTGCCCGCAATGGGGGATGCAAACGGCTGGTTCTATCGCAAGGACTGGTTCGAGAATCCGGACATCCAAGCTGCGTACAAGGAAGCAACAGGGCAAGATTTGCGTGAACCTCAGTCTCAGAAAGAACTGCTGCAAATCGCGCAGTTTTTCCAGGGTCGTGAGATCGATGGAAAGACGGTCTACGGTGCGGCGATCTTTACTGAGCGTGGGTCCGAAGGGATCACCATGGGTGTGACCGGAGCGCTCTATCCGTGGGGCTTCAAATATGAAAACACACCAGGATCCTACGATATGGAGGGTGCCGTAAACTCGCCCGAAGCAGTCGAAGCGCTAGAGTTTTACAAAGAATTCTACAAAACAGCGACACCCCCAGGATACACAAACTCCTACATGGGAGAGAGCTTGGACGCCTTTAAGTCCGGTCAGGTCGCCATGGCTATGAACTGGTTCGCGTTCTTCCCAGGTCTCTATGCCGATCCCAATACCGGTGGTGACAAGATCGACTTCTTCGTGAACCCACCACAAAATCAGGCAGGCTCGACACTGGGCGGACAAGGTATCTCTGTTGTCAGCTACTCTGACAAACAGGACGCCGCGCTTGAGTACATTAAGTGGTTCGCGCAGCCAGAAGTTCAGGCCAAATGGTGGGAACTAGGCGGCTACTCAGCACATAATTCGGTGCTGGAAGATCCTGGTTTCGTAGACAGCCAACCGTTCGCCGGTGACTTCCTGGAAGCAATGGCCGGGGTGCAGGATTTCTGGCAAGAGCCTGCCTACGCGGAACTGCTGCTGGCAATGCAGAAGCGCATCCACGACTACGTGGTTGCCGACCAAGGCACAGCTCAAGAAGCGCTTGATCTTCTGATCGAAGATTGGACGGAAGTCTTCGAAGACGAAGGCAAGCTTTAGTCCGGACACAGGCAGGAGCGGGTGCAAACCCGCTCTACCTTCACCCGTAAGTCCTAAACCAACAAGAACTGGCAAAGAGATGTCTGACAGGACCGTAGATCGCGTTGCGCAGGCAACGCCCGAGCGAGTTGCGCGAAAAATTCGGGGGTTATCCGACCGCGCGATCGCCTGGATATTCATCTCCCCAACGATATTTCTACTGCTGGCGATCAATATCTTCCCTTTGATCTGGACCATCCAACTGAGCTTTACCAACTACAAGGCCAACCGGATCGGGCGCGAGGTCAAAGATGTCGGGTTCAGGAATTACGAGCGCATCCTGACAGACTCGGACACATGGCTGAACATGCAGGCCACCGCACATTTCCTGTTCTGGACGATCTTTTTCCAGGTCCTGATCGGATTTACTCTGGCGTGGTTGATCAACAAGAAATTCAAGGGCAACGATCTTTGGACCACGATCATCGTGCTGCCGATGATGCTGTCCCCGGCCGTTGTCGGAAACTTCTGGAAGTTTCTCTATCAGCCTCAGATCGGCCTGTTTAACTACATCGTATCGTGGTTTACCGGCAAAGACCCATCGAGCTTTGAGATGCTCGGGTCCGTAACGCTGGCGCCCTGGTCCATCGTGATTGTCGACACCTGGATGTGGACCCCCTTCGTGATGCTCATCTGTCTGGCCGGGCTGCGCAGTATTCCCGATTACATCTACGAGGCAGCTGAGATCGACAGGGCCAGCAAGCTGCGCCAGTTCTTTACGATTACCATCCCGATGGTCCTGCCATTCCTCATGTTGGCGGTGCTGTTTAGAGGGATCGAGAACTTCAAGATGTTCGATCTGGTGGTGCAACTGACGGGCGGCGGGCCAGGGTCTGTTACGGAGCTGACCTCCATCAATTTGAAGCGCGAAGCCTTTGAGAAATGGCGCACGGGTTATGCCTCGGCCTATGCGATCATCCTTTTCGTCACCGTGTTCGGCCTTGCGTCGATCTACGTCAAAGCCCTGAACAAGGTGAAACAGAGATGAGCAGTTTTTCCGTCACCGAACCTTCGAACCGTTCAAAGTGGATCGCCGGGTTTCTGGTTATCACCTACGCGCTGATCACGATGATCCCGCTGGTTTGGATTTTGCTAACTGGCTTCAAGTCTCCAGCCGATGCGATCAGCTACCCACCCAAGGTTGTCTTTGATCCAACGCTTGAAGGCTATGTCAATCTCTTCACCACTCGCACACGGCAGACGCAGGAGTTCCTGGAAGCCAACCCGCCACAGAACTGGGCCGATGAGATCGTGCGCCAATATGACATGGTGATTGTCGGACCATCCAAATTCGGTGAGCGCTTTATGAATTCGGTTATCATCGGATTTGGCTCGACGTTCCTAAGCATCTTCCTTGGCACCTTGGCTGCTTATGCATTCAGCCGTTTCAAGGTGCCGCTCAAGGATGACCTTCTGTTCTTCATCCTCAGCACGAGAATGATGCCCCCGGTCGCCGTTGCGATCCCAATCTTCCTGATGTTCAGAAACCTCGGTCTAAGCGACACGCATTTGGGGATGATCCTTCTCTATACGGGTGTGAACATCTCGTTGGCTGTTTGGCTGCTGAAAGGGTTCATCGACGAAATCCCGCGAGAGTACGAGGAAGCGGCACTAATAGACGGCTACACGCGGTTTCAGGCGTTTTACAAAGTTGTACTGCCGCAGGCTGCGACGGGTATCGCTTCGACAGCGATCTTCTGCCTTATCTTTGCATGGAACGAGTATGCGTTTGCCGTGTTGCTGACATCCGCGAATGCGCAGACCGCGCCGCCCTTTATTCCCACCATCATCGGGATCGGTGGGCTGGATTGGCCTGCAGTTGCGGCTGGTGCCACGATCTTCCTGATTCCGGTCATGATTTTCACCATCCTGATGCGCAAACACCTGCTGCGCGGGATCACATTCGGAGCGGTGCGCAAATGAGCGAGTTTCTATCAGGATTAATGCGTTTTCGCCGAGGCCCATGGGAGATGGTCGCGACCATCCTCATCGCGGTCGGCGTATTTATGCTGATGCAACCGTTCGTCCTTTGGGCGTTCACTTATTCCTTCATCGTTACGCTGATCGGAACTGTCATGTTCATCATCGTCAGCCATTTTCCGGAGTAGAAATGGCCCAGATCGTTGTCAAAAACGTAAAGAAGATGTTCGGCGATTTCACCGCTGTGCGGGAAAGCTCGTTCACGATTGAAGATGGTGAATTCTTCATGCTGCTTGGTCCATCGGGCTGCGGCAAAACAACGACGCTGAGGATGATCGCAGGCTTGGAGCTTCCAACATCGGGTGAGATCTATCTCGACGGCGAAGAAATCAGCCAGCGACCCCCATCAGAGCGAGACATTGCATTCGTGTTCCAGATGTTTGCGCTGTATCCCCACATGAACGTGCGCAAAAATATCAGCTACCCCCTGATATCGCAGGGCATGCCGCGTGCTGCTGTAAAAGCCAAAGTAGAAGAAGTCGCGGGAATTCTGGGGATCAACGACATCCTCGATAGCCCGGTAGGTGGACTGTCGGGTGGCGACCGGCAGCGCGTGGCGCTGGGCCGCGCGATCGTTCGCGAACCCAAGGCATTCATGATGGACGAACCGTTGGGTGCCTTAGATGCCGAGTTTCGAGAACACATGGCCGAAGAGTTACGCGCGCTTCATGACCGTATGGGCGCAACCACTGTTTACGTGACACACGACCAGTTGGAAGCCATGCAAATGGGCGACAAGATCGTAGTGATGAACAACGCTGTGATTGAGCAATTCGGCACACCTCAGGAAATCTACGACAAACCAGCCACAATGTTCGTTGCAGATTTTATCGGGTCCCCTTCCATGAACTTCCTGCCGTTTCAAGGAAAGGTCGCGCCTGACTCGGAAATGGTTCGACTAAATGGCCATGACGAAGCCGTGCCCAAACTGATGGAGGGGGCGGAAGGTGACTTAGTTTTTGGGGTTCGCCCTGAGCATGTTTTTCTATCGGATGCGAGCGCCTACAGAGCCAAGGTTCTGGCGACAGAATATTTGGGAACCACCCAGATCGTGACGCTGCAAAGCCCGAACGGAGAGCTGAAAGCCCGGATTGATGCGCGCGAAATCGTAAATCCCGGCGAGACGGTGGGGTTAGAGTTCCGCTCACCCGCAGTAACACTGTTTGAAAAGGCCACCGGACGCGCGTTGAGGTCCGCTCTGAACGACGAGGTACTAAGTAATGGCTGAAGTCGTTTTAGAGAATATCTCGAAGTCATTCGGCAATCTAAAGGCGGTGGATGATATCTCAATGACGATCCCCAACGGCGCCTTTGTGGTGCTATTGGGTCCAACGGGCGCGGGAAAGACAACGACGCTGAGATTGATATCCGGACTTGAGAAACTGGATTCTGGAACCGTTCGCATTGCTGGAAGGGATGTTGGAATAGAAACGCCAGCCCAGCGCGATGTGGCTATGGTTTTCCAGCAATACTCACTGTACCCGCATATGACAGTGCGGGAGAACCTGTCTTTTCCTCTGAGGTCGCCGATCCTGAAGACGCCAGAGGATGAGATCAAGAGGAAGGTTAACGAAGTTGCGGACATCCTCCAGATTCCGCACAAGTTGAACAACAAAGCGACTGAACTGTCTGGCGGTGAAATGCAGCGCGTTTCAATTGGACGAGCGCTGGTGCGAGACCCCCAGATATTTCTGATGGATGAACCCCTCAGCTCTTTGGACGCCAAGCTTCGGGCGGATTTGCGGGTCGAATTAAAAAGAATTCAGGCGGATCTGGGATCGACCTTGCTATACGTGACCCATGATCAAGTCGAAGCCATGACAATGGCGACGCATATCGGCGTTTTGGAAAACGGCAGGCTGGTTCAGTACGGAACACCCCGGGGCATCTATGAAAACCCCGGTAGCGTTTATGTCGCCAGCCGGTTGGGACTGCCGCGGATCAACATTCTGCCTTCCGAGCTGTTCGGAGGCAATCACAAAGGTCCGCAAATAGGTCTTCGCCCGGAAAACATCATCGAAGGAGAAGGCAGCGAAGCGCGGGTAATACGCGCAGAGCATCTGGGGGATCAAACGCGGCTACACCTGGACCTGAACGGTCACCCGGTTGTGACCTTGATTGATGTACATCAGGATTATCCATCTGGAAAACTTATAAAAATCCGCCCACACAACCCGTTGTATTTTGACGCGTCCGGCGCGCGCGTGAATTAAGGAGCAAAAGCATGGCCCAGTTCCTCAACACAAAAGAAACTTTGGTTACAGAGGCCATAGACGGTCTTCTGGCGTCTTCCGGAGGGCAACTGACCCGGTTGGACGGTTACCCGCACATCAAGGTTGTTTACAGGTCGGATTGGGACAAGTCTAAGGTCGCCCTGGTATCTGGCGGGGGGTCTGGTCACGAACCCGCCCATGCAGGTTTTGTTGGCGCCGGTATGCTGACAGCCGCGGTGTGCGGGGAAGTGTTTGCATCCCCGTCAGTCGAGGCGGTTCTGGCGGGCATTCTTACGGTCACGGGTGAGGCTGGGTGCCTGCTTATCGTCAAAAATTACACCGGTGATCGGTTGAACTTTGGACTGGCAGCTGAACGCGCCCGTGCATTGGGCCGCAAGGTAGAGATGGTCGTTGTCGACGATGACATCGCCCTGCCCGATCTTCCGCAACCACGTGGCGTGGCGGGTACGTTGTTCGTTCACAAAATCGCCGGAACGCTTGCTGAAGACGGTGCTGACCTAGACACCGTTACAAATGCTGCAAGAAGCACCATTGCGAAGGTTGTCAGCATCGGTATGAGCTTGGACACCTGTACCGTTCCGGGATCTCCAAAAGAAGACCGGATCGCCCCCGGGAAAGCAGAGCTTGGCTTGGGTATTCATGGCGAGCCCGGTGTACAGCAAGTCGAGTTCTCAAATGCTGTATCGGCTATGTCCACAGTGGTGGAGAAGCTGAAGCAAAGGGTGGGGTCCGGGGATTGCGTGGCGTTGGTCAACAACCTGGGTTCTACAACTCCGCTAGAAATGGCTGTCCTTACGCATGCGTTGTCCGAAACTGGTTTTGCCCACCATATCATTGGCCCGGCACCCATGATGACGTCGCTGGATATGCACGGGTTTTCGGTTTCCATTCTGCCTGTGGATCAGGACGATTTGTCAGCCCTTGAAACACCCGTTGATCTGGCCGCATGGCCCGGGGTCGATTCCATCGGCCCGATCAAAGTGGCACCATTGCCTGATGGCCTGACCCCTATCGATCCAATTCCTTCGAACAATCCCACCACAAGGGAAACGATCACCCGGTTGTCTGAACTGCTCATCAACGCAGAGAAGAACCTTAACGAACTAGACGCGAAATCTGGAGATGGCGATACAGGA
Organism: Ruegeria sp. C9; assembly: GCF_056537585.1. NCBI lineage: Bacteria > Pseudomonadati > Pseudomonadota > Alphaproteobacteria > Rhodobacterales > Roseobacteraceae > Ruegeria > Ruegeria sp. C9. The sequence continues at coordinate 4,751 of NZ_JBQFRU010000012.1, read as the reverse complement.
AGCACATTGGCGACTGCCGCAAGAGCATTGCAAGGTAGCCTTGACCGCATGCCGCTTGCTGATCTGACACAACTGTTTCCGGCGTTGGGCAATGAGTTAAGTCAGACAATGGGTGGTTCTTCCGGCGTGATACTCGCAATCTTCTTCAACGCAGCTGGAGATGCCTGTGCGAGCGGAGCATCGGTACCGAAATCTCTCGTCGAAGGACTGAAACGCGTCAGCCAGGTTGGGGGTGCCAAGGTCGGTGACAGGACAATGATTGACGCCCTAGCACCGGCACTTGCCGCGCTGCCATCTGGTCTGACGCATGCGGCCGAGGCTGCCCGCAAAGGCGCGAACAACACCGCAAATATTCGACGTGCTAAGGCAGGCCGCGCAGCCTATGTTCCCGAAGAAAACCTTGTTGGACATAACGATCCCGGCGCTGAGGCTGTTGCTTTGTTGTTTGAAGGCTTAGCGCGGGAGATTGAGGGCTGAAGAACACGTGGAAGACCAAAAACAAAGACTAGAATTGGTGAAAAAGCCAACCGTTAATGACATCGCGCGCGTTGCGGGTGTTAGCCTAGCGACTGTTGACCGGGTCTTGAACAGACGCCCCGGCGTGCGGGCGGTGACCGTACAGAAAGTACAAAAGGCGATTGATGAGCTGGGGTATGTGCGCGACACGGCCGCGGCCAACCTTGCGCGTAACCGAGTTTACAACTTCCTCTTTGTTCTGCCGGACACGGACAACGAGTTTGTGGAGGCAATCAGCAGTCAGATCGCAGAACAATCACGCGACCAATTTATCGAGCGGACTCGCATTGCAATAAAGAAGGTTGCTCCGTTTGAGCCCCAAGATATCGTCAACATTCTGGATGCTGTAGACAGTTTGGATGTAGACGGAGTCGCCGTTTTCGGGCCCGAAACGCCTTCTGTCCGGGATGCTGTTAAAAGGCTCAGGGACAAAGGCGTTCCGGTTGTTGCCCTGGTGTCTGACTTGCCGAGTTCTGAACGAGACCACTTTGTCGGTATTGATAACGTTTCGGCAGGACGAACCGCCGCTCAGCTAATGGGGCGATTTGTGCATCGTGACGGCAAGGTCTTGGTACTTACAGGATCCCGTTTGGCACGTGACCACCTCGAACGACGTCAAGGCTTTGACCTTGTTGTGGCTGAGGAATTTCCGCACCTCGAAGTCGTAGCATCAGTCGAGGGCCGAGATGACCCGGATCTGATTTACAGGATGATGCCCGAAATATTTGAAACCTATCCAGATCTGGTCGGAATATACTCGTCAGCAGCGGGTAACGCAGGCCTGATTCAATTCCTTTCAGAAAACAAGCTCAGCGAAGATCTGGTGATCATAGCTCATGAGCTTACACCGCTCAGTCGTGAGGCGGTCACGCTCGGTACATTTGACGCTCTGATCTCGCAAGACACTGGGCACATTGTACGTTCAGCCGTCCGCCTGCTGCGCGCGACTTCGGATAAGGTTCCGTTCAACAAAGCGCAGGAACGTATCCGCATCGACATCTATCTGAAGGAAAATTTACCGCCATAGAGGCTCAGGTTTTGGGGAGGAGATTTTATGAAGACGATCAAAGGTCCAGCTTTGTTTCTTGCGCAATTTGCCGGGGACGAAGCGCCGTTCAATTCGTGGGACGCGATCACTAAATGGGCAGCTGACTGTGGATACAAAGGCGTTCAGGTGCCCAGTTGGGACGGCCGGCTGTTCGACCTGGAACAAGCCGCGTCCAGCACCGTTTACTGCGATGACTTCAAAGGTAAAGCCAAGGAAAATGGTGTCGAAGTCACTGAACTGTCAACGCACCTTCAAGGCCAGCTTGTGGCCGTTCACCCGGCCTATGACAGTGCATTTGACGGCTTTGCGGCCGAAAGCGTCAGAGGGAACCCGAAAGCCCGGCAAGAATGGGCAGTAGACCAGGTCAAGAAAGCGCTATCTGCTTCAAAAAACTTGGGTATTTCTGCACATGCGACATTCTCGGGCGCGTTGGCATGGCCTTATGTCTATCCTTGGCCGCAGCGCCCTGCCGGCTTGATTGAAACGGCGTTTGATGAGCTTGCGCGTCGTTGGGTGCCAATCCTTGATCACGCCGAAGACTGCGGCGTTAATGTATGCTACGAAATCCACCCCGGAGAGGACCTCCACGATGGTGTGACGTACGAGATGTTTCTGGAACGGACGGGAAATCACCCACGGGCCTGCATGCTATACGACCCGTCGCACTACGTGCTGCAATGCCTCGACTATCTGGACAATATCGACATCTATAAAGATCGGATCCGGATGTTCCATGTCAAAGATGCCGAGTTCAACCCAACCGGGCGGCAAGGTGTTTATTCCGGGTATCAAAGCTGGGTTGATCGGGCTGGGCGGTTCCGGTCGCTTGGTGATGGCCAAGTGGATTTCGGTGCGGTCTTCTCAAAAATGGCCGCGAATGACTTTGATGGCTGGGCTGTGGTCGAATGGGAATGCTGTCTCAAACACCCCGAGGATGGCGCGCGTGAAGGCGCTCAGTTTGTATCAGATCACATCATCCGTGTGACCGAGAAAGCCTTTGATGATTTCGCTGATAGTGGCGCCGACGAAGCCGCCAATCGTAAAATGCTGGGGATTGAGTGATGGTCACAGGACGGAGTGAAGAAACCTCGGGCCGCATTCGGCTTGGCATGGTTGGCGGCGGAAACGACGCCTTCATAGGGGGTGTTCATCGCATAGCTGCACGACTGGACGACAAGTTCGAGCTGGTCGCCGGTGCTTTGTCTTCGACGCCAGAGAAATCCATGGAAAGTGGGCAGGCATTGGGGCTCGAACGGGTCTATGAAGACTTCAAACAAATGGCAATCAGGGAAGCTCGGTTGAAATCTGGAATCGAGGCGGTCTCAATCGTCACGCCAAATCACGTTCACTATGCAGCCGCGCGTGAGTTCCTGAAGCGCGGTATTCATGTCATTTGTGACAAGCCACTCACCTCGACTCTTGCCGATGCAAAAAAACTGGTCAAAGCAGCAGAAAGCGCGAATGCCCTATTCATTTTGACCCACAATTACACGGGCTATCCGTTGGTTCGGCAGGCGCGTGAAATGGTCGCTAACGGAGATATTGGCAAGATCCGCGTGGTTCAGGTCGAATACCCTCAGGACTGGCTGACCGAGCAGCAGGATTTCAAACAGGCTGAGTGGCGAACCGATCCCGAACGCTCGGGCGCGGGTGGATCAACCGGTGACATCGGAACTCACGCTTACAACCTTGCTTGTTTTGTAACCGGGCTGACGGCGGAAAGCTTGGCGGCGGACTTGCAGGCCTTTGTGCCGGGGCGAAAAGTCGATGACAACGCGCACGTGTTGCTTCGCTTCGAAGGCGGAGCGCGGGGTATGCTGTGGTCTTCTCAGGTGGCTCCCGGCAATGAAAACGCACTTCGTTTGCGCGTCTATGGTGAGAAAGGTGGGTTGGAGTGGTCTCAGGAAGATCCCAACTACCTTTGGTTCACGCCATACAATGAACCCAAGCGGCTGATCACCCGAAATGGAGCTGGAGCGGGCGATGCTGCCAATCGGTTGAGTAGGGTCCCTCCGGGCCATCCAGAGGGATATCTTGAAGGTTTCGCCAATATCTATGGAGAGGCTGCTGAGGCAATCCAAGCTTTCCGAGGCGGGATTTCACCTGATACTTCGGTTGTCTATCCAACGGTCCATGATGGACTCAATGGTGTAAAGTTTGTAGCCGCATGCGTGCAAAGCTCTTCAAGGAATGCGGCTTGGGTCAAGTTAGAGTAAAGTCTGGCTGTGGGAAAAGAGCGGACATCTTAGAGGGTGCTGTCAAACGAATTCGAACCAGTCTCAGTTTGCGGCGGAAACCGCGAAACTATCCGGAACAAAGTTGACGCCACTCGCTAAGAGCGGCCGCGCGGGTCAGCTTGAAGGTGTCTCGACTGGCTAGCGATCTTTCCTGGTTGAAGTGGTTGTAGACAGAGGAATGGACGGCGCCGAGCTTCTGCAAACTTCGCATCCGCCTGAAACGCTGCATCGCGCGTTCGCGTCGTCGAAACGGCAGGTGCGAATTCTCGATACGGTTGTTGAGCCACCCGCCCGTCTGTTGCTTTTCAAGCGCGCCCATTTCTCTGAGCGCAGCCTTGTAGGAAGCGAAGCGATCTGTGACGATCTCTTCGGCGCAACCGTGCCGCTTCATCAATTTCCTGAGGAATTTCAGTGCTGCGGCTTTGTTTCGACGCTTCGTGACAACGGCTTCCAGCACCTCGCCTTCGTGATCAACAGCCCGCCAAAGATAATACCGCTTACCATTCACCTTCACGAAAACCTCGTCCGCGTGCCACTTCCATTTGGAGTATGCTCTCAATTGCTGAACACGCTTTCTTCGGATCTCAGAGGCAAACATCGGACCGAACCTGTTCCAACATTAGCAGTCGGTTTCGTGGCTCACGTCGATGCCTCGCTCGTGCAACAAGTCTTCGACATTCCGAAGCGAGAGCGGGAAGCGGATGTACAGCGTTACCGCAAGACGGATGATATCGGGACTGGTTTTGAAGTATTTGAAAGAGGCAGGTCTGGTCATGGGCAAAAGCTATGCAACACCCCTGCCCCGCTCAAGACAAGTTCTTCTGACAAGACCCCAACCCGATCCTCACCTCCGGTCCATGTTGATCCGCGCCCATGGCTGGACCCACGATCTGAAGTCCGGAGTTCAACTGATGGAAGTTGCGCGGCGTGAAAGCGTCCCCGGCGCTTTC
>NZ_JBQFRU010000011.1:0-39177 GCF_056537585.1 Ruegeria sp. C9 | reverse complement strand
CGCGCCAGTCATCGCCGACCGCTTCCAGCAAGCCGCCGCCTATCTGGGCATCGACGGCGGCTTCGACGGCTTCCGCAGCTTCGTGCAAGAGTTCAACGACAGCTTCGCTATTCCCCGCAAACTCTCTGACCTGGGCGTCACCAAAGCTGCCATCCCCGAACTGGTCCAGGGCGCTATCATCGACCCCTCATGCGGAGGTAACCCAATCCAACTCAACCAACAAAACATCACTGAGCTGTTTAATACGGCGATCTGACAGTGAGCGCTGAAATCGTTCTCATAATCCTTGCGGCCGCGTTGCTGCATGCGATCTGGAACACGGTTGTAAAAACGGCCGCTGACCGAACAGTCACGCTGGGTCTGGTTGCGCTGGGACACGTTATCCCGGGGGCGCTGATGGTGGCGGTTCTGCCGCTGCCGAATGTCGAGAGCCTGCCATATCTGGCAGGTTCGACCGTTGTTCATTTCGGATATTTCTACATGCTGAATCAGGCCTACCGGCATGGTGATCTCAGTGTGGTGTACCCGATCGCGCGCGGTGTGGTTCCTGCGCTGGTCGCTCTTTGGGCCGTGATATTCGCGGGCGAACATTTGCCGACGCAGGCCTGGATTGGGATCGCGGTGATTGCCACCGGCATTCAACTGTCCAGCTGGTCGGTTTTGAGGCAAGGGGTCGGTAGGGCATCGCTTGTTTTCGCATTGGGAACGGGCTGCTTTATTTCCATCTACTCGCTTGTGGATGGCCTGGGCGTGCGGGTGTCAGGCAACATCCTGAGTTATTGGGCCTGGCATTCGGTTCTGCATATCTTTGTTGTGGGCTTTGTCGCGCTACGGCGAGGCGCGCGTGTGCTTGATTTGCCTCTGCGCATTTGGGTGATCGGGATTGCAGGCGGAATGGTGTCGATGACCGCTTACGGCCTAGTGCTTTATGCCAAGAATTTCGCTCCGCTTGGCGTCGTGTCAGCCTTACGCGAAACCTCAGTGATCTTCGCGGCCCTAATCGGATTTCTGTTCCTGGGTGAAGGCAATCCCATGCGACGCCTTCTGGCGGCCGTGATGATGGCCGCTGGCGTGACGCTGATCGCATTGTCGTCATGAACACATGCTGGGATGAGTTGAATGATTCTTGCGAGAGATCTGAAATCCACCTGTCACGCCGCATGAAACTGCAGGTTTGCTATGCCATGTTGACCGGAAAAGGCAAAAAAACCAAAATTGTCGCAAAAGATTTACATTTATTGTGGATTTTTGCGCGAAAATGTGACCGAGTCTGAAAATGGATGATGATAGCGTAACCATCCCACATCGTGGCCGAGAGCTGCTGGATGTCCTTGCGCGGCTGGGGGGGTCAGCGCGCAACACTCAGATCGCCCAGATCATGGACGTCTCTGAGGAAACTGTGCGTCGTTTGGTCAAGGCACTGGCGCGCGCGAACAAGGTTGAGCGTGTGCATGGCGGCACATTTCTGTCTCGGGCGCAGGATACACCGATGTTTTCGGGCGCGTTGGAGTATAATGCCGACGAGAAAACCAACATCGCCAAGCGGGTCTGCGGGTTGCTTGAGGACGAGATGGTGTTGTTCATCACCGTTGGCTCGACCATGACTCATGTGGCCGAGCAACTACGTGAGCTGCGGGGTTTGACCGTCGTTAGCAACTCTTTGTCAGTTGTCGCATCCCTGGCCGATCACAATGGCACGCGCGCCGTTCTGGCAGGGGGCGAAGTAATCCGCTCCGAACGAGGCAGTTTTGGCCGTGCGGCTGAAGAATTGGCGTGTCAGTACAGCTATGACGCGGTGATCTGCGGCGCGGATGCACTGTCGCTGGTTGGAGGTGTATTGGCCTCGAACCCGCTGGAGGCGGATCTGACCCGTGCGCTGCAAGGGAACACGCATCGCATGATCGTTGCAGCGGACCACACCAAATTCGGTGCAAAGGCAGCCAACGTGTCTTGCCCGTTCGACAAGGTGACGGATCTGGTGACCGATATCGCCCCACCCGATGCGTTTGCACCCGTTCTCAAGCAAGCTGGGGTCCAAGTGCACATTGCATCGCAAAACGATGTCAAATCCGGGCCGGAAGAAACAGAGCCCCGGAAGCAAAAAAAGAACAAAGAAACCTCCGAAAGCAAAGCGGGCAAATCGGGCTCTCGGAAACGCAAAACGAAATAAACAAAACCTAGGGAGAAAACATGAAAAAGCTTCTTATGTCAGGTGTGGCCTTTGCCACAATCGGGGGCGCGGCCTGGGCCAATTGTCCTGCTGCAACCGTCGCGGATATGCAGGGCGTCGCAGCTGGTGCTTATCCTCAGCAGTTTGATCTGTCCGAGTTTCAATCAGCTGCAAACTGTACGCTCAGCTTTGCCGAAAACCCGGCTATTGGGGATCTGAACGGCATGATCCGTGGCAATGGCGATCTTGCGGCCGTGGCAGATCGTCTGCCGGCTGACCCGTTGGTCATCGTACCCTATGACTCGATAGGTCAGTATGGCGGTGTTCTGGACGCGCTCTCCAACGCCACAGAAAGCGGCACCTCGGACTTCCTTTCGGTGCGTCACGTCAACCTGTTCCGCTATTCCGACGACCTGCAGACCCTGGTGCCCAACGTGGCGAAATCCTGGGAATGGAACGATGACTTCACCGTGCTGACCGTGAATCTGCGTGAAGGCCACAAGTGGTCGGATGGCGCGCCATTTACGGCGGCGGATATCGTCTTCTGGTACGATAACCTGATGATGGACACCAATGTCATCGCCGAAGCGAAGGATTATGCGCTGGCGGGCGGTGAGCCCATGAAGGTCGAAGCGCTGGACGACACCACCGTCCGCTTTACCCTTGCCGCGCCCAAGCCTGGCCTGACCGAGACATTCTCGTTCACCTATGTGCAGCCCTACCAGCCCAAGCATTTCTTTGAAAAGTTCCACCCGGCGCTGGATGACAACGCCGACGCCAACGCGCAGGCGCTTGGTTATGAAAACGGGTACGAGCTGATCAAGGCCTATTATGGCAACTCGGACTGGATGGATACGCCATCTCCGATGCTGACAGCCGGTGACAAACTGGCGGGTCTTCCCACCGACACCATGCCGACGCTGGAGAGCCATATCCTTGTGAAGGAGAGCACCGAGGGTCGTCACTACGTGGCCAACCCCTATTTCTTCCAGGTCGATACGCAGGGTAACCAGCTTCCCTACATTTCGGAAATGGATGAAACTTACGTTCCGGACGAAGAAGTTCGCACCCTTAAGTTGCTGAATGGCGAGGTCGATTACAAATCGCAGGGTGTTAACCTGACATCCGCTCCGGTGCTGCTCGAAGGTCAGGAGAACGGTAACTACACGGTCGAGGTGAAGCCTTCGATCGGCTATCCGGTTCTGACCTTCAACGTGACCGCAGAAGACGAGGCCAAGCGCGCGATCTTTAACGATATCCGGTTCAGAACTGCGATGTCTGTTGCTATGGATCGCAACCAGCTGAACGAGGTTGTGGCTTTTGGTCTGGGAACACCGACACAGTACATCGGCTTCTCGCCACGTCCCGATTTCATCGACGAAAAATGGTCGAACCATGAGATCGAATTCGACGCAGAGCGCGCCAATGCGCTGCTGGACGAAGTCGGTCTTGTCGACAAGGACGGTGATGGCTTCCGCGACTTGCCGAATGGTGATCCGTTTGTTCTGGATTGGCAGTTCTCGACCCAGCCAGCTTCGGCGCAATTGGTGGAACTGATTGCTCAGAACTGGAAAGACGTTGGCGTCAACACCGCGATCAAAGAGGTGACATCCGACGAATTCCGCGCCGCACAAACGGCCAACTCGCTGGATATGGGCCTATGGCTGAAGAGCCAGCCAGCCGGGTCGATCCTCGGGGACAGCGAGATCTGGGTGCCTCCGTTTGATGGCTATTTCGACGTACGTACAGGTATGCTCTGGGCTGAATATATCAGCTCAAACGGTGAAAACGGAGTTGAACCACCGGCTTGGGTCGCGGATCTGAAGACTGCATTGGACACCTATCAGTCCAGTGCACCCGGCTCTGATGCGTCAGTATCCGCCGCGCAGAAGATGGTCGAGATCATGACCGGCGAGCTGCTGTTCCTGGGTACCGTGAATGCTCCTGCCCCGATCTATCACTCGAACAACCTGCAGAACTTTACCGAGTTCAAAACGCAGTCTTACGAGTTCTATCGGACCTATCCTTACCGCCCCGCCCAGTGGTGGCTGAGCGAATAAGGTTGAGAAGATAAGAAGGTGGGCGCCCGCGCCCGCCTTCGCGCATCCCGCGGGGACAGATATGTTGCAATTCTGCAGATTTGCCGCCACCCGGGCGGTTATGGCGTTGGTCACTTTGGTCATCGTATCGCTGATTGTTTTTTCACTGATGGAACTGGTGCCCGGTGACTGTGCCGAGCGCTATTTGGCGTATAAAAACACCCAAGGGTCCGCGATCACCGTTGCTGACGTTGCAGCAGAACGCGCCCGACTGGGGTTGGATCAACCGTTCCTGACCCGATGGGCCACTTGGTTGTCAGGGGCATTTCGTGGCGATTTCGGCGAAAGCTGCATCCTGCGGGTGAATATTGCACAGCTGCTGGGCGACAAGTTCTGGCTGTCGCTGTGGATCTGCCTTGGCGCTTTGACGCTGGCTTATGCCATTGCAATCCCTGTGGGCATCATTTCTGCCGCCTCGCGCAGTGCAGTATTGAACAACTCGCTGCGGATCGTCAGCTATCTGGGTCTGGCGATGCCGAACTTCCTGCTGGCCCTGATGGTGATGCTGGTTTCAACCGTTTATTTCGGCGAGACACTGACCGGGCTGTTCTCGCCGGAGTATAAAGAAGCGCCTTGGTCTTGGGGCAAGTTCCTCGATTTGCTGAAACACGCCTGGCTGCCGATCTTCATTCTGGGCTGGTCGGCCACAGCCTTTGCGCTGCAGACCGTGCGCGCGTTGATGTCGGATGAGATCGGGAAGCTGTATGTCACCGCTGCTGCCGCGCGGGGCATTTATGGCCGCCGACTGTTATGGCGCTATCCGGCCCGTCATGCGCTGGGGCCGATCGTCAACAGCCTTGGCTTTGACCTGAACCGGATCTTCAACGAACTGCCCATTGTGGCGCTGATCCTGACATTGACTGAAGCCGGTGCGCTTTTGCTTGAAGCGTTGGCGCGGTCCAATGATCAGCAACTTGCGGGGGCCATCATCTTTCTGCTGACGGCATCAATCGTAACGTTGAATTTCTTCACCGACATTCTGCTTGCGGTGATTGATCCGCGCGTGCGCAAAAGTATCCTCAGGTGACCAGATGACTGCGACAATCGACAACCAAAAGGCAAAAGAAGCCTATTTCACCGCCTCGCAGCGTCAGTTGATCTGGGCCCGATTCAAGAAACAGCGCGCGGCGATGATTGCGGCCACAGTTCTGGTCGTCCTGATCCTGTCGGGCATCTTTGCTCCGTTCCTGTCGCCTTACGATCCGACCGCCGCAGGGCGTGACAAAGACTATCTGAACGGAGCCCCGCAGATTCCAAAATTCTGCGACAAGAATGGCTGCTCGATCCGCCCGTTCCTGCACGGGGTAACTCGCGAACGCTCGTTGGCGACCAATTTCCGCTGGGTCGAGAAAGTGAACGAGGATGAACGCCGATATATCCAGTTCTTCGTTCGGGGCGACAAATATAAGCTGTTTGGAGTCATTCCCGGTAACATCCATCTGTTTGGTGTCGATCAGGGCTATGTTCACCTGTTCGGAACCGACAGTGCCGGCAAGGATATCTTCAGCCGTACACTGCATGCGGTTTGGACGTCGCTACAGGTCGGAACGCTTGGGGTGATGATTTCGTTCGTGCTGGCGCTCGCGATCGGAGGGGTGGCAGGATATTACGGTGGAATGGTCGACAGTGTGATCCAAATGATCACCGATGCGATCCGTACGGTTCCGGCCATACCTCTGTTCATGGCGATTGCGGCCTTTATCCCGCCGGAATGGTCGGCCGAGACAAGGTTCTTTGTCATCACAGCCATATTGGGATTGGTCGGCTGGCCTACTTTGGCACGGCGTGTGCGCACCCATCTGCTGACCGAACGCAATCAGGAATATGTGCTTGCGGCAAAGCTTTGCGGCGCATCACCGGGCCACATCATCCGGCGTCATCTACTGCCCAGCTTCACCAGTTACATCATCGTCGATCTGGTGATCTCGTTCCCCTATATGGTCCTCAGCGAAACCGCGCTCAGCTTTATCGGGCTGGGGCTGAAAGATCCGGTCAACTCACTTGGCGTGATGTTGCAGAATGTGACCAAGGCGGATGTTCTGCTGAATTACCAATGGTATTTCATCCCGGTCATCTTCTTTGTCGTTCTCGTGATGTCTTTCGTGTTCGTTGGCGATGGCCTGCGCGATGCGGCTGATCCTTATTCGGAGACCCGCAAATGAGCCTGATCGATGTCGAAAACCTGTCCGTTCAGTTCAAAACCGATGAAGGGTTGATCACGGCGGTCGAGGATGTTTCGTTTTCACTCGCCCCAGGCGAGGTGCTCGGGCTGGTCGGCGAAAGTGGATCGGGAAAATCAGTGACGGCAAAGTCACTGATGAAACTAAATCCACCCAACGCGATCTATGCGCCGGAAAGCCGGATCGATCTGCATCTCGACAGCGGCCCGGTTGATATCATGGCGCTGAAGCGGCCCAAGGACATGGAGATTGTGCGCGGCGGGGCGATCAGTATGATCTTTCAAGAGCCGATGGCCAGCTTTGCCCCCGCGATCACCATCGGCAAGCAGATGGTTGAACAGTTGCTGATCCACACGGATCTCAGCAAAAAGCAGGCCAAAGAACTATCGATCGAAATGCTGGACCGGGTGGGTATCCTTGAACCAGCGGCCCGGTTCAACCAATACGCTTTCGAATTGTCGGGCGGGATGCGTCAGCGGGCGATGATCGCCATGGCGCTTTCGACCAAGCCCAAACTGCTGATCGCGGATGAGCCGACAACGGCGCTGGACGTGACCATTCAGGCTCAGGTTTTGGATCTGATGAAGGATCTGGTGGCCGAGTTCGGCATGGGTATCGTCTTCATCACCCATGACCTAAGCGTCGTCGCCCAAACCGCCGACCGGGTTGCGGTGATGTATCTGGGTCGGATCATGGAAAGCGGACCTGTGCGTGAGGTGATCCGCCATCCGGCACATGCCTATACGCGTGGCCTGCTGAACGCGTTACCCAAACTCGATGATCTGGACGCACCGCTAACCCCGATCCCCGGCGATATCCCCTCACCTCTGGAGCGGCCATCAGGCTGCGTGTTCCATCCACGCAACCCGGAACTCAAACCCGGATCGCGATATGAAACGGAACGCCCACCCTTGACCGAGGTCAGCCCCGGCCATTTCGCAGCCATTTTCCCCGAAGACGTGCCAGGCCAGCCATGACAAATGCACTGATCAAAACCGAAAACCTGTCGGTCGAATTTCCCCTTGGTGGCGGGTTGTTTAATAAGCGCACGCTGAAGGCGGTCGACAACGTCTCGATCGAAATCCCGCGAGGGGCTTTTGTTGGGGTGGTCGGCGAGTCCGGCTCGGGCAAGACAACACTTGGCCGCGCATTGCTGAATGCGGTTCCAATCACCAGCGGTGGCGCAAGCTATGATGATGGTGAAGAGCGGTTCGATCTGACCAAAATGTCAGCAACCGATCTCAAGTCCTATCGCCGTCGGGCTCAGTTGATTTTTCAGGACCCTTACGCGGCGCTTAGTCCTCGGATGACCGTGCGTGATATCATAGCCGAACCGCTGGATGTGATGGGCCTGACCGCATCGCGTGAGGAAACCGATGCGCGGGTTCGCGAGATTGCGGGCAAATGCCGGTTGAACCTTGAACATCTGCGACGCTATCCGCACGCGTTTTCGGGCGGTCAGCGTCAGCGGATTTCTATCGCGCGGGCTCTGGCCTGCAACCCGCGTTTTGTAGTTGCCGATGAATGCGTGGCGGCACTGGACGTGTCGATTCAGGCGGATATCCTGAACCTGCTGAAATCCCTTCAGCGAGATATGGGCCTGACCTTCATGTTCATCAGCCACGATCTGTCGGTTGTGGCCCATACCTGCGATTTTGTGGTCGTGATGTATCACGGCAAGATCGTTGAAAGCGCCCCGACGCGCGAACTGTTTGCCGCACCCAAGCAAGACTATACCAAGCGGTTGCTGGATGCGATCCCATCGCTGGACCCCGATCATCGAATGCGTGCTTGATCAGGGCGCGCTGACCTGCGCCTGTCCGGTCTCGGTCAGCACAATCTCGGTCGCGCCATCTGCGCTGCGCTCGCTGGGTGGGACAAGGACATCGATGCCAGGCCGGTCGGGGCCAAAGGTGTTGCTGACCCGGCGGGCCGAACTGAGAATCGCCAGCAGCGCCGGAGACGTCGCCGCCACGAAATGAGATGATCCCGCATCGCTGTTGAATGCAGTCGTGTCGATCACGCTGATCGGATATTCGGCCAATGCGTCGACCGAACTGATATTACCCAACCTCTGACTGTCCGCGGTGCCGCGCAGCCGAGCCGACAGGTTCAGAATCTTGTCCTTCTGGGACACCATCACCACAAACGGGTCGGGCGGGCTCTTGATGCTGTTCATCTGGGATCGGAACAGATCCACATCCAGATCAGGTGAGATCAGGATGACCCCCTCAAGATTGCGGCTTGCCCACCCCGGCTCGCGTAGTTCGGCTTGCCGCATCATCTCCATCGATAGGGCGCTGCCCATCGAATGCGCTATCAGTACAACCCGCTTTACGCCCATTGATTTGAGCAATCTAATGGTCTGTTCCAGCCCGTCTCGGGCAAACAGCATACTGTCCAGATCATAGGCGTAACCGGTGCCGCGCGCCTTACTGGGCCAGGAATAAATCAAAATGGTTCCGGGGATACCGATATCATGGCTCAGCTGAGCGGCCCGAAATGCGGTCTCAGTCTGCGTGGCGTTATACCCGTGAACAAAGATGACCACGTCATCCACGCCACGCAGACGGGACTTCAGATCCTGCGGACCCGAGAACTCGGTAACATCCGCCACGACAAACTGTTTGTTCGGATTCGGGTTCGCGTATGAGAAATTGAGTTCACCCGGCGTGTGCGACGGCGGAATCGAGACGGTCATCTCAAGGTAACGCAATGCCTCGGCACGGTTAGCGCCGTAGCTGCCATCCGGCTCGCGCGCACGGGTAGTGGCGGCAAAGACCGTGGCGGGGGTGCCGACCCTAAGGGCTTCGGGTGTGATCTCTGTGATAGACCGATCCGCACAGGCGGTCAGCACAGACAGCGTCACAATGATGATGAAATAGCGCAGCACGCTCTGCCCCTGTGAAGTTACAGGGCTACGCTACCGTATTCCCGCCCCGCGTCCAGCCTGAGGGCACGACTCATTGGCAAAATCCGGCTGGCACCTGTTACAAAACGTAACGGCTGAGGTCTGTTGATTTTGTCAGCTCGCCAAGATTGTCGTTCACGAAACCTGCATCGACGGTGATCTCAGCCCCTGCCTGATCCGGTGCGGTGAACGAAAGCTCTTCGAACACGCGCTCCATCACCGTGTAAAGCCGCCGCGCACCGATATTCTCGATGCTTTGGTTCACATCCGCCGCAATCCGGGCCAAGGCTGCGATCCCATCTTCGGTGAAACTGACCGTGACCTCTTCAGTGCCCATCAGGGCAGTATACTGCAGGGTCAGAGCGTTGTCGGTCTCGGTCAGGATACGTACGAAATCCTCTTCTGTCAGGGCGCGCAGTTCCACGCGTATCGGCAAGCGGCCCTGAAGTTCTGGCAGCAGGTCCGAGGGCTTGGCGATGTGAAACGCACCGGATGCGATGAAAAGGATATGGTCGGTTTTCACAGGGCCATGTTTGGTGCTGACAGTGGTGCCCTCGATCAGAGGCAGCAGGTCGCGCTGAACCCCTTCCCGGCTGACATCGCCTCCGCGCGCATCGGATCGGGCGCAGACTTTGTCGATCTCATCCAGAAACACGATACCGTTCTGTTCGACCGATTCCAAAGCCACACGGTTGACAGTTTCGTCATCCAGCAACTTGTCGGCCTCTTCCCCTATTAACGCCTCATAGCTTTCAGCCACAGTCATGCGTTTCTTGACGGTCCGTCCACCGAAGGCCTTGCCGAAGATATCACCCAGATTCATCATCCCCATCTGACCACCCGGCTGGCCCGGAATATCGAACATCGGCATCGGGTTCGTGGTATCGGACAGTTCCAACTCGATTTCGGTATCGTCCAGCTCACCCGCTTTCAGCTTCTTGCGGAACATCTCGCGCGTCGCTTCGCGGGCGTCGGTTCCTGCAATCGCCTCGATCACGCGATCCTCGGCGGCCTGATGGGCGCGGGCTTTGACATCCTCGCGCATATACTCGCGGGTTTGCAGGATTGCGGCGTCAGCCAGATCACGCACGATCTGTTCAACGTCCCGACCGACATAGCCGACCTCGGTGAATTTGGTGGCTTCAACCTTGATGAAGGGTGCGCGGGCCAGTTTGGCCAGACGGCGGCTGATCTCGGTCTTGCCAACGCCGGTGGGTCCGATCATCAGAATGTTTTTCGGATAGACCTCATCGCGGATGTCATCTGGCAACTGCTTGCGCCGCCAGCGGTTGCGTAGCGCCACGGCGACGGCGCGTTTCGCGTCTTTCTGCCCGATAATAAAGCGGTCCAGTTCCGAGACAATCTCGCGCGGGGTCAGGTCGGTCATATGTGTTCTATCCGTATGTTTCGCAGCGGAACCTAATCATACGGCGCGAAAACACAAGCCGATCACGAGAAGATCACGGCAACTCACGGGCAGCACACGGAATTTCGTGGTGATGTGAATCGCCAGATGCACAGCGTCTGCGGCATAACCTTTCGCGACGGACTCTGCGTCCGTATGACATTAGGGAGATACCTCATCATGATGACTCGTCGTTCGCTTTTTGTGAAAGCTGCAGCTACCGGCGCGGCCCTGTCTCTGGTCGGCACCACCGCTGCCCTGGCCGGTGGCGCAAAAAAGAAAGGCACATTTGAAGGCCGCTCGAACCACGTCACTACCGGTTCGGTAAAACTGGTCAAAGATGGCGAGCGTTACATCGTTGAACTGGGCGAAGACTTTTCGCTGGACAACGGCCCCGACCCGCGTGTCGCATTTGGTAAGGACGGCACATACGCCCCAGACAGCAAACTGGGCGCGCTGCTGCACTTGACCGGCAAGCAATCCTATGCCGTGCCACCAACCATGGATGTCTCGGGCTACAACGAAGTTTACATTTGGTGCGAGGTTGCCGGCGTCCCGCTGGGCGTTGCTTCGTTGAAGTAATCACACCCTTCAGGGGTCGGGCTTTCCGGCCTCTGACACGCCGTTAGGTGACAGGGCAACTGTCTGTTACACTCGCCCCAAGATATTGGAACTGGGGGCGTTTTCATGACCAAGATTGCCAAGATCACCCTGCTGTTTGTGGTCTTTGTTGACCTGATCGGACAAGGGCTGGTGTTTCCCATCATCAACTCCCTGATCATGGAAACGAAGTCCGGCTTCTTGCCGGAAAGCACGGCCATGGGCACAAGGCACTTTTATTATGGTCTGGTGATCGGCTGCTTCTTCCTGTCTTGGTTTCTGGGGGTGGTCTATGTCTCGAAAGTTTCAGACTCTATCGGGCGCAAGAATGCTCTTCTGGTCTGTTTGACCGGGGCGCTGGTCGGCTACGCCCTGACCATCGCAGCGCTTTATCTCAACAGCCTGCTTCTGCTGATCATTGGTCGTTCGATCACCGGGTTTACGGCTGGAAATCAGCCCATCGCACAAGCGGCGATGATCGATGGCAGCACCGACGCTGCCGACCGTGACCGCAACATGGGTTATATTGTGACCGGTGTCAGCTTTGGCTTGGTCGGAGGACCGATCATAGGCGCGGTTCTGTCCGATGCAGCCTTATTGGGCAGCGCGGCGACATTGAAAACGCCTTTCTACGGGGCGTTTGTGCTGGTCCTGATTGCAATCTTTCTTGTGACCGCGTTCTTCAAGGATACCAGAACCGAGCGTGAACCTTTTGTTTTCCGCCCACGCGACATCACCGACAGTCTTATTGCTGTGCGCGAGCACCCGCTGGTTCTGAAGATCATGCCAGTTTACGCCCTGTTCATGGTCGCCAACGTTACTTTCTATGTATTCGTCGACAACTTCCTGACCAGCGCGTGGGGTTATGGCGTAATTGGGGGCAGCATGGCGATGGTGGTCATTGGCGTTGCGCTGGCCTTTTCCAGCACCTTCCTTGTGAAACCAGCGCAAGAGAGGTTCAGCAAGCACCAGATCATCTACACCTCATTGGTCACCATGGTGATCTGTGGCTTTGCCTTCGCATTCAGCCCCAGCGGGGTGCTGAGCTATATTCCGGTCTTTTTCTTCTACTTCTTCTTCGGCGTTTCTTACCCGACGCTGCTAGGCCTGTTCTCATCCAGCGTTGCCGAAACGGATCAGGGCTGGGTCATGGGCGTGACCACAGCCGTGTTCTGCCTAGCAGGCGGTATCATGTCCCTGATCGGAGGCGGATTGATGAGCATCGACATCCGCGTCCCCTACTACATTGTCATCGTCACTGCCCTGATGGGCCTGATCGGGATGCATCTGAGGTGGAAGGGTAAAGAGATCAAAGCGCTATTGGCGTAAAGAGCAGCCGATAGAGCGGAGGGGGTCACCTACTCCTGCTCTTCCTCAATTTCTTCTTCGTCAAGTTTGCGCTGGCTTTCCTGTAACGGCGCGCGCTCGATCAGTGCCCAAATTTCCTTTTTGGTCTTCTTTGAAACAGCGCCTCTGGCTTCCAGCTCGATCAATAGCGAGCGTGTCTGATCTTCGGTACAGCCAATTGTTCTGCTGAGCCGTTCCAGAGTTTTGAACTTGTATTTGGTATCTCTCAACATGGACTCAAGCAGCTTCTTGCGAGGCTCTTTCCATGTCTTGGCGTGCTTCCGATTCCGATATTCCTCAAGCACAATCGGCCCAACAATGCCGCCAATCAGCCCACCAAATATCGCTGCCAGAACCGCACTCATGACCCGATCGTTTCAACCGTCAGATTGCCGTTGGTATAGACGCAGATATCCGCAGCAATTGCCATGGCTTCACGCGCCACATCCTCGGCCGGTTTGTCGCTATCCATCATCGCACGGGCCGCCGCCAGGGCAAAGTTGCCGCCCGACCCGATTGCAGCGACGTTGTGTTCCGGCTCAAGCACGTCCCCTGCCCCAGTGATCACGAGCAGATCTTTGCCGTCGGTCACAATCAGCATCGCCTCTAGCTTCTGCAGATACTTGTCGGTGCGCCAGTCCTTGGCCAGCTCGACCGAAGCACGCGCCAGTTGGCCGGGCGTCGCCTCAAGCTTGGCTTCCAGACGTTCCAGCAGCGTGAACGCATCCGCCGTAGATCCGGCGAATCCGGCGACCACTTCGAACCCGCCCGGTGTCAGGCGACGCACCTTTCGCGCAGTGCCCTTGATCACGGTTTGGCCCAGGCTGACCTGCCCGTCCCCGGCGATGACAACCTGCCCGCCCTTCTTGACGCCAATAATAGTGGTGCCGTGCCATCCGGGAAAATCGCTGTCTGCCATGAATGCCTCCGTTATCCGTGCTGCCATATATGGGCCGGGCACGGGTTCTGCGCAACCGGTTCTAAAACTGCCCAAAAGATATGCAGTAAACGCAAACCGGGGCTGTTGAGTCAGCATTTGTGAGACTCAGCCGCCGGAGTTACATGAGGCTTACAACCGACAACGGGTCGGCTGTTTCTGTTAAAAGGACCAAGCACATGGCAAACGCAATCGCAAAAACCCATGCGCCGCGCGGAGCAGTCACCATCCTGCACGCAGTGGACGCATTCTCTCATGCATTCGAAAACGTTGTCGAATGGTACAAATCATATCAGACACGCAACGAACTGTCGCAACTGAGCGACGAGCAGCTGGAAGACGTCGGGCTGACCCGCGCTGATATCTCCAAGTTCTGATCCAGGATTTGAACACTTATAAGATGAGCCGCTCGATTGAGCGGCTTTTTCTTTTTCAGCTTTCGACGAATTTACCTGCGAGATCAGGCAGATAAGCCTCAACTGCAGCAGTGGCTACGACATGCCGGGTACCCGCCTCGGCATCCTCGACATCCAGTCCCCCTTTGACCGCCCGAACCGAGGCGCGGCCCCGCGGCAGATCCGAGGCGACAAGATCACAATCAACCTTCTCAGGCTGCTGAACGCCAATCGTGACCTCAACACGCATCTCCTCATGGCTGATGCCCAGTTTGGAAAACAGCGTGATGGACGAGTGGTGCAGCGCGTCCTGAACAGCGCGTCGCGCGGCCTTGGTATAGTCCTGACCATACAGATCGTTGCCGGTCCCCATCTCCAGAATAATACGTTTTTCCGTCATCGGGCGGGCTCCATATCAAATGAGACAACGATCGCGGCGTTGGCGATCACCGTGCGACCTTCAGAATGGGGTTTGTCGATATCCAAGCCACCATGTGTGACCGTGATGTTGGGCTGGCCGTAAGGGAAAATGGCCTTCAACGCCTGCGAATCCACCCGGTCCGGTTGCTGTACACCGATTTCCGCGTCGATGATCATGGCCTCTTTCGGGAATCCGAACAATTCCGCCATATTGACCGAGTTATGCCAGAGCGCATCCTTGAGCGCGCGCAGCGCTGCTTCGGTATAGTCTTCGCGCCGAAGCGACGTACCCATACCAAATTCCACCAATACCCGAGTTTTGGGCATGTCGCCTCCTTATTCCTGATGACCCGACAATCTGCACGAGTTCTTGCGAGTTGAAAGAACCAGTACATTGAACTGCATCCGGCCAAACCACGAAACCCGAATGTTTGGTGTGTACCGCAGCTATCGACTAGAATTCTGTCTGTTTAAGCGCACGATCTATGAAAGGTTTGATTCCATGACGTATTTTCGGCTCATGTCATCATTATTGTTGTTTGGACTTCTGGCGCAAAGCGTATCCGCTGAAGTCATAGAAAACAAAGCGAAATTTATGAACCTGATCGTTGATAAGAAGCTGGTTCAGGGCGAAACCTGGGTGACAATTCACAAGGACGGCACGGTTGAGGGCAAAGGCCCGAAAGGTGGCAGTATCAGCGGCACGTGGGAGTGGAAAGACAGGTATTACTGTCGGAGAATCGTGATCGTCGGTGAAGTGATGCCCCATGACTGTCAGGTGGTTTCAATCGCAGACGACACCGTTACATTTACCCACAAAGACGGCGCGGGAGTATCGGTGAGGTGGACCATCAAGTGAGTCTAAACTCTTGTCACGCAGTGGCTTTCACAAAAAAAGGCGCCCAATGCGGGGCGCCTTTTTGCGTTCGAACAGTAGCGAAGGTCAGATCGACTCGTCGATCCAGCTTTGCAGGGCCGCTTTCGGGGCCGCGCCAGCGCGGTTCGAAACCACCTGACCGTCTTTGAAAATGAACAGCGCCGGAATGCCGCGCACGCCCATGGCCGCGGCTGAGTTTGGGTTGCTGTCGACATCGACCTTGGCAATCTTCACCTTGCCACCATATTCGCTGGCCAGCTCTTCCAGGGCGGGGCCGATCTGCTTACAGGGGCCGCACCACTCGGCCCAGAAATCCACCACGACGGGGATATCGGAATTCTTGACTTCGGCGTCAAAGGTGTCGTCGGTAACGGCTACGGTCGACATGTCTGTCTCCTGACTGGGAATGCTTGGGCTCAGAACCTAGGTGCGGCACCGGGCAAGGTCAAGATATAGGGTTCGGTGTCAGGGCGTCCGTCACCATATCGTGTGGCAACCACATCAGGTGCGCGGTTCGCGTCCACAAGATAGCGGTGCGGATACTGTGATTGGGATAGATTTGCGACAGGGCATGGGCGTAGGCCGCCATCTGGCGCAACAGCCCTTCGGGACAGGATTCTGGCCCGGTCGGAACAGTCGCATTGGATTTGAAATCAATCACATGCACCTCTGTATCCGTTATAATCAGCCGGTCGATGACCCCATGCATTCGTGTGCCGTTCAGATCGGCAGAGACCGAAACCTCGGTCAGCGCATCCGAGCCAAAGACCGGTTTCAGATATTCGGCCGTCAGCACCGAAGTGGCCTCAGTCAGCAGATCTTGCCGCTCAACATCTTGCATATCGGCCAGAAGCCGTGCGCAAAGCTGCGGCCATTGATCCTGTGCGGCAGCAGGAAGATGTTCGAGCAACAGGTGCAGCTGCGATCCGCGTCGTTTCGCCGCCTCTTCATCCTGCCCCGCATCTCCGGGCAAGGCCTTCGCACCCCCAAGATCAGAGGGGCTGAGCGTTTCGGCTGGCGCGGGTGCATTTGGCGCGGGGTGGTCAAAAAATACAGGCAAATGCTGTTCGTTGTGCGGGATGCTGCCCTGTTCAACAGCGGGCAAAGCCTTCCAATCTCCATGCGCTAGTCGAAGGTTCTGGGTGCCGGGTACATGAGTAGCCCCTGCCCGCACCATCGCAGCCTCAACCATCTGATACCAACTGTTGCCATCCTTGCCTACATCCCCGGCGGCCGCCACTATTAGCCACTTTTCTGCCCGTGTTAGAGCCACATAGAGCAGCCTCAGCCGCTCATTCTCCTCGCGCGTTCTGGCTTCTTGGCGCGCAGCTGCGATTAATGCAGGTGAGGCATCAGAAGGCACTTTCCACAACGGAGTATCGCCCGCCATCATGATCTCGGCATCTCGTGGTGGCTGTCGTTTACCAGTGTCCGGCAGGATTACGATCGGTGATTCCAATCCCTTCGAGCCATGAACGGTCATCACCCTGATCATATTGCCGACTCCGCTCATCTGGCGCTTGATCTCCAGATCGTCGGTTTGCATCCAGACCAGAAAACCGGTGAGGCTTGGGATATCTGTCCGTTCATAGGCCAGCGCCTGCGACAGCAACGCGTTGATACCATCCTCAGCCTCGGCCCCAAGCCGGCCCAGCAGTTTGCGTCGCCCGTCATGGCGCGTCAGGATACGTTCGATCAGATCATAAGGACGCAGAAAGTCGGTTTGACCGCGTAGGTCGTTCAGAATCGCAAGCGTTACCGGGAACTCCTCGGCACGATTGCGCAACGCTGCCCATAGATAAGTTTCCTCCCTGCGATGAGCCAGATCGAACAACTGTTGTTCCGTCCAGCCAAACAGTGGGGATTTCAGGACTGTCGCCAGGGATAGGCTGTCTTCGGGTGTGGCCAGAAAGCTCAGCAAAGCAGCCAGATCCTTGACCGCCAATTCCGCGCCCACCTTCAGGCGATCCGCCCCCGCGATGGGCAGGCCCTCGCTTTTGCAGGCGCGAATGATCTCGGCAAACAGGTCCGAGCGGCGTTGGACAAGGATCAGAAAGTCGCGGGGTTGCACTTTGCGCCGGACAAATGTCCCCGACGCATCGCCATCATCGGGAATGGTAGCGCCATTCCTGATCATATCCTTGATTGACCGGGCAACCTGTTCTGCCAGAATGACGGTGTGATGCCGTGCGCCGGGTCGATCAACGGGATCGGTCCAATCGCTGTCATCCTCGTCTTCAACTTTCTCGATCACCGGCCATAGGTCGACGCGCCCAGGAAGATCGGCCTTGAATGCCCGGTGTAAGGCATCCTTGTGGAACCCGGCCTCTACATGGTTTTCGAACAGTATATCGACCAGCCCAAGGATCGCGCTGGACGAGCGGAACGAATATTCCAGCGTTGAATCCCACAGTTTAGAGCCTGATTCTCGAAGTTTCCGCCCAAATTCGGCCTGCATCTGGTCAAAGGCTTGCGGGTCGGCGCCCTGGAAGGAATAGATTGACTGTTTCTTGTCACCAACCACAAAGATCGTGCGCTCAACTCCGGATCGGGCCCCTTCCCCGCTGGTAAATTCCTGAGCCAATTTTTCGATCACGTCCCATTGATCCGGGCTGGTGTCCTGCGCCTCGTCCACCAGAATGTGATCGATGCCACCGTCGAGCCGGTACAGCACCCATTCTGCGACCGCCGGGTCGTTCAGCACCTGACGTGCGCGCAGGATCAGGTCATCAAAATCCAGCCAACCCCTAACCTGCTTGCGCCGCTCGTATTCCGGAAGGAAGGCCGCGGCAAAGCGATGTAATACATGGGTTTTCTGGGCCGCAACCAGCGCCAGTCGTTGTTCCCGCGCGGCTTCGACCCGCAGCATCAGGGCCTCGAGCTGGGGCATCCGATCTGCCAGCACCCCTTCACGCAGCGCCTTGGTTGGAAAGCTGTTGAGTTTTGCGGCAAAGGGCTCTTTCGCGCCCTTACCCGTCAATAGGACGTTTTCAAGTATCGTCAGGTTGCTCAACCTGGCGTCGGTAATACTGGAAAGCTTGTCGGCGGCCTTGGCATTGTTCCCTCCGCTTTCCAAAAGCGCGGGAAAAATGGACTGGATCAGGTCGACCTCACCGCCCAGAAACACGTTACGCAGCAGGACCTGCTCATCAAAACCTTCGGGCAGATCAAACCGTCGCAGAATGTCCGGCCATTGCAGCACATGTTCAAACTGATTTCGTTTCTGCGCAACAGCGGCAGTCAGTTTGTCAAAACCGGTATCGGTGACAAAGCGGGCAACGTCTTCGATTAATTCGGCCTGAGGGCCTTCGGCAAAACTCTCAATGATCTCTTCGCGCAGCAACGCCGCAGCCCGGTCTTCCATTTCGGAGAATTGAGGGCTGACCCCTGCCTCAAGCGGGAACCGTCGCAGCAGCGAAGCACAGAAGGAGTGGATCGTTTGGATCTTTAGTCCACCAGGCGTCTCAATAGCGCGGGCAAACAGGGTCCGTGCTTGCGCCAACCGGTCGGGATCGATCAGGCCTGGTACGCCAAGTTCGACCAACTCAGCCTGAAGGTCGCCGTCGCCCAACATTGCCCATTTGCCAAGACGTTTGAACAACCGGTTCTGCATCTCGCTGGCCGCGGCCTTGGTATAGGTCAGGCACAGGATATGCTGCGGCTGTACACCATCCAGCAACAGCCGCGCCACCCGGTCGGTCAGCACCCGGGTCTTGCCCGAGCCCGCATTGGCCGCCAGCCAGGTTGAGGCGTCCGGGCGCGCGGCCTGAACCTGCCGTTCGGTGGCATCATTGCGGGGGGTCATGTCAGGTCCTCCGGTTCGGTTTCCGCCGAACGATCCCACTCGCCGAACCGGGCGAGGTGATCATAGTCCCCTATATCTGTGTCCTTGTGCAGCATCCTGCGTGAAGAGAACCCCTGAGCAGGCTCTAAATAGGCTGAAATGAGCTCTTTCAGTTCGGCCAGCACCTTGTCGGTCGGCTCTTTCTGCAGCGGTGCGGGCACTTCTTTATAGGTGCCGCCCATGCCAATGAAGATCGCCTGTGCAACGGGAAGCGGATCGAATCCTTCGATACCGCCCTGCTCGGCCATTGCAGCTTCGATCAGCAGTTGTTTGTCGAATTTGGCTTGCTGACTTTCCGTCGGCGGAGTGCCCGTCTTGTAGTCGATGATACGCAAGGCCCCCTGCCCGCTTCGATCGATTCGGTCGGCACGTCCGGCAATGGTGAAGTCCAGCGGCGTCAACGCCAGGCGCATCCCAACCTCAAAAGCCACAGGCCCGCCATCGGTGCGGCGCTGAATCTCGGCGGATAGAAAGCTATCGGTAATCCGCTCTAGCCGCGCTAGCCACAGCTTTCGGGCAGTTGGCCACGCAACGTGGTCGTCCAGCAGAGCTTTGGCGCGTTTCAGGAAATTTTCTCGGGTCAATAAAGCCGGATCCAGAACGCTGTCGCGCACGAATTGTTCCATCACCTCGTGGATGACGATACCGCGTAGCAGGGCATCTGGCGCCTGAACCAGCGGGTCCAGTTGTCTCAATCGCAGGATATGCCGGGCATATATGGCGTACGGATCGCGGATCAAGCGTTTGATTTCGGTCACCGATAGCCGCCGTGGCCGCGCCGCGACGGGTGGTCGTGGCGACGGGCGGTGCGCGGGTGCGATTCGGGGTGCATGTTCCAGCATCTCTGCCCTATCCAGCCACCGTTGGCCCCGCGCTTGCATTGCTTCTAACGCCCTAGTTCCACCCTGTTCAGGCAGGCCTTGCAACAGGTTGGTCATGCGGTTCAGCCAACGGGATGGTACGGTTTCCGCATCATCCGAGCGGGTAGCGCGGGTCAAAACCACCTCTGCAGCACCTGCCGCCTGCTGGAAGTCATGCGCGGACAGACCGATCCTGCGTTCGGGCAGTAAAAGACCGGCCTCATTGCGCATCTGACGGTTCAGCCAGGGGTCGGGTGCCGCAGCCTCGGGCCAGCTGCCTTCGTTCAAGCCACCCAGAATTAGCAGATCCGCACCCTGAACGCGCGCTTCCAGCGTGCCCCAGATCATCAGATGCGGGTGAGGTGCATCGCGGTCGCGGACTTCTTCACCTGCCAACAACGCGCCCAGAAGTTCGGCAAAGTCATGGGCGGTCATCGCGCCGCCATGCTGTGCTTCGGCTTCCAAAGTAGAGATCACCGCAAGCGCCTTCTGGCCCGCGTTCTTGTCCCACAATGTGCCAGATTCACCGGTTCCACCTGCCGAGATTATCTCGGCCAGCGTGCGAAGCCGGGCGACCCAGTCCGGCAGTGGCTGTTCGGTGGGGTCGTATTGATCGCAAAATGCCTGGGTAACCCAGCGGACCCAGTCCTCGGGCGCTTCTGTACGAATGGCGAAAGCGGTCAGGCTGGCGCTGTCGGGAAAGGGCGGGCCATAGCGACGCAGGTCAAGCTCAAGATCGCGGGTATGCAGCAGGTGGCTGCCCCGGTCGCCCCCGTCATGGCACAGTGGGTGTTTGAGCAGCGTCAGCAGAGCCTCGCTATCCAGGCGGCGCGCGAACAGCCCGGCGACATGGCGCAGGAACCGCCCGGGCGGAGACAGCTGCAGTGGCAGGCCCGCGCTGTCATCGGGCAGGATATTCCACCGGTCCAGTGCGGCGCTGACCTGCCGGGTTAGCATCCGGTCGGGGGTGATTAGCGCGGCGGTCTGGCCGGTCTCGGCCGCTTGCCGTAGGCGCAGCGCAATCGCCAAGGCCTCGGCCCGGGGCGAGGGTGCCTCGATCAGCGTCACATCCTTGGTCGCACCGTTCAGGTCGGGCAGGAGCGGGCCTTCGGTCATCCATGCGTCGGTGACCGGGGCAGGGCGCAATGCAAGCGAAATCAGCTTGTTACGGGCAGGTGAAGGGGCCTGATCCGTGGTCCATGGCCGGATTTGATCCGGGCGAAGCCCTAGCCCAAGCATCAGCTTGCGGAACCGGTATTGAGGATGATCCTCAGATGTCAGCGGGTTATCCAGATTGCTCCAAACATGTTCAGGCTGGTCGAAATCATAGCCGGGTAGCACCAGCGCCCCCTGAGGCAGACGCGCAACCGCCTGCATCAGCATCAGGGTGGTTCCGCGAGACCCGGTAGAGCCTGCCAGAATGACAGGATGTTCGGGCGGCGACGCCTCCCAGCGCGCGATCAGGTTCTCGACCACGCGCCGCTGTCGGGCCTGCGTGTCCAGCGCCTCCGAACCGGATTCCATGAACTGATCAGCGATGCCTATAAAGGCCTGTGCCCGCGCCCAATGGCCGGACATGTCGCTGACATCCAGTTGCCTGATCGCATCGGGAGAGACACCTTCCCCCTGCATCTCGTCGATAAGCCCGGCCAGGCTGTCAGATAGATCGAACAGCGAGGACCGGGCCGCCAGATCGGGTTGCTGGTCTAGCAGTTTTGCGATCAGCTGCGTCAGCTCCAGCCTGCGACGCAGAGGCGGGATTGCGGGTGGGATCTGCGCCAGATCGGCGCTTTCGCCAAGATCGGTGACCAAAGAGAGGCGTGGCAAAAGGCAAGCGGGACCCTGATCAAACAGATCGCGCACCCGGCGCGCCATCCGGCGGGTGTTGATCACCAGTTGCACCCGGGCCAGCGCGTCGGGCGGCTGCCCCACAAACCGCTCATGTAGCCCGTCAACCAACACCTTGGGAAAATCCGCTCCCGGAGGAACGGCGAAGACCCGGGGCAGGGCGCTGGGCTCAAACATCGGCAATCAACCCCTCGGCCAGATCAATACCCTCGGGACGCCCCACATCGCACCAGCGACCGGGGTAAGACAGTGCGAACAGGCGCTTTTGCTGCAGCATTCGATCCCACAGCACGTTCAATGAAAACACGTCCTCAGCGATGTCATGCAGCGCTTCGGTTTTCAGAATTTGTACCCCGCCGTAAACAAGACCTGCACCGCGGACGATCCGCCCTGTGCTGTCCTGAGTGAAGTCACCAGGGCCGGAGTGGCCAAGGGTTTGCCCAACTGGAACGCACATCAGCAGCGCATCCATTTTATCCGGATTCCACTGATCCTTCAGTAAATTCAGCGGGTTGGGCCCAGCCCAGATCGCGTCGCTGTTCAAGGTGAATACGGGATCGGATCCAAGCAGAGGTAGCGCTGCGCGCAGCCCACCACCAGTATCCAGAATGCGCGGTTCTTCCCGCGATATCATAACGTTGCAGCCCGCCAGATGATCAGCCAACTGATCAGCGTGGTAGTGCAGGTTGGCAACAATCCGCAGCGGCCTGAGTGCATCGACCAGATCCAGTGCGTGATCAATCAGGGGCCGCCCGGCCACCTCGATCAGCGGTTTGGGCCGGTCTTTGGTCAGGGCACCCATGCGAGTACCAAAGCCCGCGGCAAACAGCATTGCAGCTTGGGGGGTTCCGGTCATTGCGCCCTCAGCTTATCCAGGTTTTCGGGGCTTGGGGCGGGCAGGGCGCTGCGCAACAGGTCTGCCACCGGCACCAACGCGGGATGTTCGAGATCGCGCATCAAATGTGCCCACGCAGCCGGGATCAGGTCGACGTAGTGTGGCTTTCCATAATCGGTCGCCAGCCGGGCAAAACCGCCCAGAATGCGCAGGTTACGCTGTGCGCCCAGAACAGCATATGCGGTGCGGAAATCATGCCCATCGACGCCGGTTGCGGTGATATAGCGGTCGATCATCCGCATCTCGATCCCGGCGGGCACAGTCCGACGCACATCCTGTAGCAGTGACATCAAATCATAGGCGGGATGCCCCAGCATCGCGCTTTGGAAATCCAGCAGACCGACACGCGCCAGACCTTCGCGCTCGGGCAGCCAGATCAGGTTTTCTGCGTGGTAATCGCGTTGCACAACAACCCGCGTTCCGCCGGTTTCCCGGTGCAGGATATCCGCAAAGCGCAGCTCGAACCGGGCGCGGGCCTCGTCGTCGTGCGATCCAAGAATGCCTTGTGCATATTTCGTGAACGACAGCGCCGCCAATTCGGTCATCATAGCGGGGTCGTAACTGTCGAGCGAAAGCGTCGGCGCCGCGTGAAGATGGACAAGTACATCGGTTGCGGCGTCATACAGCGTGCGCTCAAGCGTCGGATCGTCCCGCAAGACGCGTGCGAACAGATCGTCGCCCAAATCTTCGAGCAACAGAAACCCGTATTCGCAGTCCTCGGCGTAGATTTCCGGCGCACTCAACCCAATGGAACGCAGGTATTTCGACATACGCACGAAGGGTTCAACAGCTTCGCCCTTGTCGGGCGGAGCATCCATCAAAACGGCGGTCCGGCCGGTGGCAGGGTCGGTCAGACGCTCGTACCGGCGGTTCGAGGCATCACCCGCCAAAGGCGTATGCAGTGCGCCGTTCCATGGTGTCTGCGCGATCAAGGCTTCTGCCAGAATGGCCCGGTTCGTCATTGGATCCCCTCCAGCTTGGCGTTCCATTTCGGGTCTGTCCACGACATCTTAAGTTGTCGCGTATCTTGTTCGTTGGCGTCTGTGGTGAACCGGATCAGTAAGGCCGGCTCTGGCGTCAGAGGACCCAGCTTTTCAGGCCACTCGATCAGGCAAATGCCGGCGTCGAAGGCGTCGACCAGCCCCAGCTCTTCGATCTCTTCCACGGCAGAAAGACGATAGAGGTCTGAATGCCAGACCTCTCCAAGCTGCGTCTCGTAAACCTGAACCAGAGTAAAGGTCGGCGAAGGCACATCTTCGGGTGCGGACAGAAGAGATTGGATCAATGCGCGTGCGAAATGGGTTTTGCCGCTGCCGATCGTACCTTCAAGCAGGATAGTATCGCCAGACTGCAATGCGCCACCCAGTTTGGTGGCAACTTCAGCAGTGTCGAATGGGGATTTCGAGGTCAGAGTCAGCGGTGCGTTCATGGCGTCACAATGAACCTGCGCCGGGTCGGCTGCAACCGGTTCACGCGCTGATTTTTTGTATTTCCGTGATGTTCCTGACCGGGTTGTCCGAGGCGAAACGGACAATTGTTGCCCCGTTTTGCATGGGGCTGACCGTGCAGTTCAAAGAGCTGCCGGATTTTAGGATCAGTTCAGCCGACCATTCGGCCCGGTTCTCGCGCGCGGTGACGAATTCGCGGATCTCGCCAAGGATCGGTGTGGCGGTGCAGTGCTCCTGCCATTGGCGTGTGATTTCCAGCACCGTTGCTGGTTCGAATCCTACTTCGCCGCTGTCGCCCCACAACACCTGATAGGCGTAATTTGTGATCGCCAGCGAACCGTCATCCGAAAACACCGCGATGGCATCAGCCAGCTTGTCCAGAATGGATTGCATAAGGTCCGTTTCAGCGCGGAACCGTCGGGTCAGTGTGATTTCGGCGGTGATATCTTCGAACAGGAAAGCCACGGCCCCATCGGGATGCGGGCGACCACTGACGGAATAGACCGATCCTGATGGCAGCGACCAGGTTTCCTGATAGTTCCCGTCCTGTGCCGCCTCCAGAAGGTCGTTCATCTGGCGCCGCCAACTGCGATAGTTCTTAGGCTCGGGCATCATATGCTGGTCGCGAAGCCGGTCAAAAAAGCTGGACAGGCTTGGGCGCAGGCTCAGGAAGTCGGGTGGGAGGGTGGTCAGATCGATCAGCGCTGGATTGAACAGGGCCAGTTGCCGGTTGCGGTCAAAGATCGCCAGACCAATGGAGAGCTGCGCGAAGGTCTTGGTCATGGTCTGCACAAACTTGCGCTGCGCTGTCTCGGCTTCGACAATCGCGTTGATATCGACCGCGTAACACAACTGATCCTGTTCGTGTGCGACCTGGGTCAGGTCAAACCAGAGCTTGGCATCGCTGTCCCTGACCGGAATCGAGACACGGGTTTTTCGACTCAGCTGCGCCTCGTCCCTGTGAGAAGGAAACAGAGGGTCCGTCAGATCGGCATCCGGTCCCGCGATCTTGCGAACCAACCGTACATAGGCCGCATTGCACCAGCCCACCTTATCACGGTGATCTATCAGCCAAACAGGGTAGGGCGCCTGCTCCATCGCCAAACGAATTGGATCGCGCTGGTCACGGCGTGGCGTAGGGATGGTCCCCGTCAGATCACGTAATTGAACCCGAATGATACCGTCGATCCATTCGCACAGAACCTCGCGCTCGACTGTGCAGTCGATGGCTGAAACGGCGATGTTGCCCCCGGACCGGACAATCTCGGGAGTTTCGGGGAAAGCGGGAAAATCACGTTGCAGCAAACGCCGCAGATCAGCCCAGTTGCTGACGGATTCGTAACCTGCCAGCGCAATATCGGAGTGGCTGATCAACCGGTCGCCATCGAACAGGAAGACAACATCGAACAGCGCTCCGGGCGCTGACAGCCCGAAATCTCTTGTTTTGGCCTGATGGCGTGGCAAGAGCCACAATATCGCAAAGCTGGCCGAAACCACACTGAATGCGGCCAGAACGATCCATTCGGCCATTGCTCCAACCCCCGGGTAAAACGTTTGAATCTATATGAACAACAATGGTTAACGGGGTCTTAACTCAGATCTGGAACGGTTGGTTGGCGCCCGAGGGAACCGGAGTGTCTCCGGTTTGCGCGTCGATCAGCTTGCGCGGCCAAACGACATTGACGATCGCCCCCCTGCGATCCGGTTGGTCAGTCAGGGTCTGATAAGGGTCCGCGCCATTGGCGAAGCTCAGTTCGGCACCGCTGCGTTCCAGCAGGGTTTTGGCGATGAACAGACCCAGCCCCATGCCTTCGTATTCCGGCCGACTACTGCGATCGGCGCGGCGGCGGCGCATGAATGGGTCACCAATCCGACCAATGATGTGAGAGGGGTAGCCGCGCCCATCATCCATGATCGAAACGCTGATCCGGTCAGAGGTCCATTCAGCTTCGACCCAGACCGTCGACTGGGCGAAATCCACTGCGTTCTGGATCAGGTTGCGCAGCCCGTGAATGATCTCGGGCTTGCGCAGGATCGAGGGCTGCTGCACATCGCCATCCGCAACTGGTCCTTCGTCGAAATGCACCACTTTACCACGATTGATATGTGGCTCTGCCGCTTCATGGATCACGGTGGACAGAGGCGCCTGACGCAGGTGCAAGTCATCTTTCCCAGCTCGGCCCATATCGCGCAGGATGTCGCGGCAGCGGTCAGCCTGTTCGCGGATCAAGGCTGCGTCCTCCATCAGCTCAGGCCGGTCGTCCAGCTCTTCGATCAGTTCTGAACTGGCCAGCTTGATCGTAGCCAGCGGCGTACCCAACTCATGCGCGGCGGCGGCCACCACACCACCAAGATCAGTCAGCTTTTGCTCGCGCGCCAGCGCCATATGGGTGGCCGAGAGCGCTTCAGACATCGATTGAACTTCGGAACTGATGCGGTGCGAATAGGCGCCGATGAAAACGATGGCGATGATAATCGCCGCCCAGTTTCCGAACAGCAAAATATCGGGGATATCCAGCACCAACCCCAGATTGGTTCTCAGCGGGAGGTGGAATTGCGCCAGCAAAGTGGTCAGGATCACCGCAACGCTGCCGATGATCAGGGTCGAGCGGGTGCTCATTACATTTGCAGAAATCGTCACCGGGCCCAGCAACAGCAGCGCAAACGGGTTGTTTAGCCCCCCCGTCAGATACAACAGGATCGACAGCTGCAGCAGATCGAACAGCACCATCAGGAAGTTCTCGAATTCCGACAAGCGCTTGTTTTCGGGAAACAACAGAATGGCCGTGAGGTTACCCATCACCGAAATGCCGATGACGAAATAACACAATGCCAGCTCAAGCTGAACGTCGTAATATTTCTGTGCAACCGTGATGGCCGTAAACTGGCCGATAATGGCGACCCATCGTAGCAGGATCAGCGTGCGCAGCCTGATCCAGGTACTGCGCTCCTGCCCACGCCAAAGACTGGTGTTGGAATTCGTCATCTGTCGATTATGTCCTATTGCGTCGGTCCGACATGTTGATAGGTGTCCCGGCAGAATCGATCAACATCCCCTTTCGTATCAGGATACGCGCCATGGTTCGTCTTTATGCTATTCTCGCAACTGTTGTTCTTGCAATTGGTCTTGGCGCAATGTGGCTGCTGACGCGAGGCGGCGCGGACGACAAATACGCGCAGTGCCGCTCGTCTCAGATTGCGGGTGGGAGCGCCGCAATCGGCGGACCGTTCGAACTGCTTAACGCCAATGGTGAGACAGTAACCGACAAGGATGTGATCACCGAGCCCACGCTTGTCTACTTCGGTTATACCTTCTGCCCGGATGTTTGCCCCTTTGACATGTCGCGCAATGTCGACACGATCGATTTGCTGGCCGAGCGCGGTCAGTCGGTGACGCCGTTGTTCATCTCGATAGACCCGGATCGCGATACCCCCGAGGTCGTGGGCGATTTCGCGTTCAACCTGCATGAACGCGTGATTGGCCTGACCGGATCGCCCGAGCAGATCAAGGCGGCCAGCAAGGCGTACAAGACCTATTACAAGGCCCAAGACAAAAGCGATGAGTATTATTTGGTCGACCACTCGACCTTTACCTATCTGATGACGCCCGAGGACGGGTTTCTGGAATTTTTCAAACGCGATGAAACGGCCGAGCAGATGGCGGACAAGATTGGCTGCTTCCTTGATCAGGCCTGATCCTCAACAGTCGGTTTGACCTTTGGAATGGCGCTGCTATTACTCATGTTTAAGCCAAGAGGCATGAAATAGCGGAAAGACCCACATATGGCAGACAGTTCCCAGCTTGAAATCGGCCCCGACAAATCGCTGCTGCTGGTAGATGATGACGAGCCGTTTCTGAGACGTCTGGCCAAGGCCATGGAAAAACGCGGATTCGAGGTTGAAACCGCGGGTTCCGTCGCCGCAGGCCGCGCCATTTCCACAGCCCGCCCACCTGCCTATGCCGTGGTCGATCTGCGACTTGAAGATGGCAATGGGCTGGACGTGGTTGAAGTGCTGCGCGAAAAACGCCCCGACAGCCGGGTTGTGGTTCTGACCGGTTATGGCGCCATCGCCACCGCCGTTGCGGCGGTCAAAATTGGTGCAACCGACTATTTGTCCAAACCCGCCGACGCCACTGACATCACCAACGCTCTGTTGGCCAAGGGCGACGAACTGCCCCCGCCGCCGGAAAACCCCATGAGCGCCGACCGCGTCCGCTGGGAACATATCCAACGCGTTTATGAGCTGTGCGACCGGAACGTCTCGGAAACCGCGCGCCGGTTGAACATGCACCGCCGGACGTTGCAGCGGATTCTGGCGAAGCGCAGTCCAAGATAGACCCGTAGACTTAATAGCATGTATTCTCCGGGCCGTTCCAAACGACTTTCAGGGCGCGGGTTGAGCCTGAGTTTGAAGCCTCAGCGCGTAATTCTTAAGGCAGGCAGAGTGCGCGCACCCAACCTCAGGCAATAACAGCAACTTATCAACCTTTGCCTGCAGCCTACCGCCCATCGCCAGCATTCGATCATCCACGACGCTGTTCTGGTTGTACTTATTCCAATACCTTTCACGAAACCGGCTGGACCGGTTGGGTGCATCTGTCGCTTTCGTGCCTTGCCCGCGCTGCCGCTTGAGCGCGAAGCTGTCTCGCGTTTTCACCGGGTAGTGAATGACAGCAGCCCAATCGTGTGTAGACAGATGCTCTGGCGCGGCACCCAGCGCATGTCTTCGTCGCAATCCCGAACGATACATGTGTTCGTGCATCGGCAGGCCCGCAGCATTTACAAATTGCGATCCATCGTTTCGAAAGTCCGGTCGCAAGTAGGGCCGGTGCAGGCCAAACCCCCGTATTTTATCAGACTTTCGAAAAAGCGTTTTGAAGTAGCGATGCAAGTTATGATCTGTATCGGCACGCTTTAGGAATCGTTGCGTGACCAGCCCCGGTTCCCACTTGTCGTTGCCCCCATTTCCGAAGATCAACCAATTCACGGCGATGCCCTCGGCGAAACCGGAACAGCGTTCGACGAGACCTGCGACCTGATTTTCATCGTTTGCACAGAAAAGAAACTCATCGCTATCAAGCCACATCAGCCAATCGGCATCGTTAAGCGAAGGATGCGCATAGGCCGTTTCTGCCGCTGTATGCTGTGGTACTTGCCCGGGTTTCAGACCTTGCAGAACATGGGAAATAACCCCGTTATCATCCAGCGCATCAAGCAGCTCGGCGGTGCCGTCTGTCGAGTCATTGCTGTAAATCAGAATAGGATCAAACCCGACCAGCAGATGATACGCGACCCACTCAAGTATAAACGGCCCTTCATCCTTGGCGCAGGAGAACAACCCGACCTTCATATCGGCTTGGCCTGAGTTGGTTTGATCATGATCGCGATTCTTCCTTGCACGGCCTATCTTCTGAAGATGATATTACGTTGAGTTTGAAAGGCATTTTCATAGCCACGATCAGAAAGTGAGGCAAACAGGCGTTCGGCGCTATCACCAAGATTCACGGTTTCCAGCTGTAGATATTGGGGAAGCGCTGCATCTTCTGCGCTTTCAAGAAAAGGCATAAGAATGTTCGGCTCGTGCCCTTCAACATCAAGCTTGGCAAAATCGGCATCATGCAGATGTGTAAGCTCAAGCAGTGTTCGGGTCTGCACCTCAATCGTATCGTATTTTGATAGCTCCAGATACGCTGGGTCGTTTGCCAAGCGCGCCTGACCAAGATTGGTGGCCGTGTCGCCCCGCTTTTCTATAATAAGTGTCGCCTCACCAGTTTCGCCCGCGATCGCGAAAGTGTTCAGCTCCACGTTGCCAAATCCGTTCAGAGAGCAATTATTGCTGAGGCGTTCGGCCAGTGTCGGATTAGGCTCAAACGCATGAATCCGGGAGTCCGGGCTAAGAATTGACGACAAGAAAAGTGAATACAGACCAAAATTTGCCCCGATATCCAAAACCTTGAGAGTCTTCCCCGCAAAGCTTTCTTTCAGCCAATTCAGCTCAAGCTCTTCCGGAGACCGGCCCTTCTGCCAAAGAGAGAATTCGCTGAAATTGTCATACGGGTGCAGGTGGATTCGAATGCCCCGGTAGGCGATCAACTGTGGCAGCAGTGACTTTCGGATCAGATTGCGCACCCGCCCTCGGCCGGTCAGATTGTACGCTTCACGTAAACACGCGTTGGCATATTCCATCTGCGCGTTCGTGACCGGTATCTGGCTGTCTGCGTCGCTCATCTGAACCTGCGTCCGATTATGGTCTTGTTTTAGCGGAAAATTAGCATAGGCCGAGCTGCTGATCTATTGGCGACCTAAATGCTGCCCAACAATTCCTGATGCCGCGCGGTATAGGCCTGCCGCACCTCAATCGGGGGACGCAGTTTGATCTGCAACCCCTTTAATATTGCCTTGTCCGGACGACCAAAGAACTTTGATGCTTCGGTATCAGAAAAACCCGCGATCTGCGTCGCCTCCATCCAGGCGCTGATCTTGTCCGCCTTCTTGATCTGGCGTTTCACTGTTATTGGTACCACGGCGGGCAACCCGAAACGTATATGAATCGCAGCAGCCAGCCGGTCGTCTAAATCACCATAATCCGGGCCAACGGCGGATTTCACCGGAGAGATCATGTCACCAATCACATATTCGGGGGCATCGTGTAACAGTGCCGCCAACCGCCATTTCGTCGGTGCATTTGGTGCGATGCGGCCAAAAAGCTCTTCCACCAGCAAGGAATGCTCGGCCACGGAATAAGCAAAATCCCCGTTGGTCTGACCGTTCCACCGCGCCACAAAGGCCAGCCCGTGCGCGATATCTTCGATCTCGATATCCACGGGTGTCGGGTCCAGCAAATCCAGCCGACGGCCCGACAGCATTCTTTGCCACGCTCTGGGTTGTGTTGCCATTTTACCATGCCTTGTGAACTGGGACACGTTCAATTCGCGTTCTTGTGGTATGATGTATCTGTCTGGATCACATGCTGCCAACAATTTCTTGAGCATTCGTGCTTTGAACCTGCGCGACACGATCCCGACATCAAGGACTGAGGGGGGTGCTGACTCCTCCCAGTTGCGCCCTCTCGAAACGAAACTCGTATCGAAAGGAGCTTGCTATGTTCAAGCGTTTGTTTGCAATAACCCTGACCTTCGGAATGGCCGCAACCGCGCCACCTGCCTTTGCCCAGAACTGCGCAGAGCGCGAGCACGTGATTACCAAACTGCAAGACAATTACTCCGAGGAATTAACCTTTGGCGGTCTTCAGAAATCACGTGGCGGGCAGACGGTCATGGAGGTTTGGACCTCGAAGGAAACGGGAAGTTATACCGTTTTGGTGACCCAGGCGAACGGCATGAGTTGTATTGTCGCCGTTGGCACTGATTTTTTTGAAGCGATCCCCAAAATCAAGGCAGAGGGTACGCCAAGCTGATATTTTGTCACCAGACTTCCTGTTTCCGGCCATCCACATTGCCTCCTGTCCCAAGGAATGCTAGGGGCAGCCCGGACCAAGATTTACCGGAGTGGAGAACCTGATGGCCGGGGACTATATCGTTAAGGACATTTCGCTGGCCGGGTTTGGCCGCAAGGAACTGGATATCGCTGAAACGGAAATGCCGGGGCTGATGTCCCTGCGCGCCGAATATGGCGAAAGCAAGCCGCTGAAAGGCGCGCGGATCGTCGGTTCGCTGCATATGACCATCCAAACCGCCGTTCTGATCGAAACGCTGGTGGCGCTGGGCGCTGATGTGCGCTGGGCGTCGTGCAACATCTTCTCAACGCAGGACCACGCGGCGGCGGCGATTGCCGAGGCTGGTATTCCCGTTTTCGCCATCAAGGGCCAGACGCTGGAAGAGCATTGGGATTACCTGGACAAATCCTTCCTGTTTGACGAAGGCCCGAACATGATCCTGGACGATGGCGGCGACGCGACGCTGTACATCCTGCTGGGTGCACGTGCCGAGGCAGGAGAGGACATTATCCCTGTTCCGGGTTCGGAAGAGGAAGAGGTGATCAAGAAGCAGATCGCCAAGCGTATGGCGGCTTCGCCGGGTTGGTTCACCAAGATGCGCGACCAGATTCAGGGCGTGTCCGAGGAAACCACCACCGGTGTGAACCGCCTGTATCAGCTGGTGAAAGATGGCCACCTGCCGTTCCCGGCGATCAACGTGAACGACTCGGTCACCAAGTCGAAGTTCGACAACAAATACGGCTGCAAGGAATCGCTGGTTGATGGCATCCGCCGCGCCACCGACACCATGATGGCCGGTAAGGTTGCGGTTGTGTGCGGCTATGGTGACGTGGGCAAAGGATCGGCGGCTTCGCTGCGTGGCGCAGGCGCCCGCGTGAAAGTGACCGAAGTCGATCCGATCTGCGCGCTGCAAGCGGCCATGGACGGGTTCGAAGTCACCCTGCTGGAAGACGAAGTCGCAAACGCGGATATCTTCATCACCACCACCGGCAACAAGGACGTGATCCGCATCGAGCACATGCGC
Source organism: Ruegeria sp. C9 (assembly GCF_056537585.1). NCBI lineage: Bacteria > Pseudomonadati > Pseudomonadota > Alphaproteobacteria > Rhodobacterales > Roseobacteraceae > Ruegeria > Ruegeria sp. C9. Next base: position 6,459 of record NZ_JBQFRU010000011.1, on the reverse strand, counting down.
GAGATGAAGGACATGGCCATCGTCGGTAACATCGGTCACTTCGACAACGAAATTCAGGTAGCCAGCCTGAAGAACCACAAGTGGACCAACATCAAAGAACAGGTGGACATGATCGAGATGCCCTCGGGCAACCGCATTATCCTGCTGTCCGAAGGCCGCCTGCTGAACCTCGGCAACGCCACCGGTCACCCCTCGTTCGTGATGTCGGCCTCGTTCACCAACCAAGTTCTGGCCCAGATCGAGCTGTTCACCAAGGGCGGTGAATACAAGAACGAAGTCTACATTTTGCCCAAGCATCTGGACGAAAAAGTTGCCCGTCTTCATCTGGACCGGATCGGCGTGAAGCTGACCCAGATGGACAGCGATCAGGCGGCCTATATCGGCGTGAAACCCGAAGGCCCCTATAAGCCGGAACACTACCGCTACTAAGTGCGAAAGACGCATGACCAAAGCTTCCAGACGCCGCCGAATCCTGCTTTCGGCGGCGTCTTTTCTTTTCGGCCTCTTAACGCTGTTGACCTTGTTGGGCGGCGGCGTTTGGTGGCTGCTTGCCCATCCCAATACGCCTGTACCCCCGCACTGGAACCCGCTGCGTGATCTGACCGTGACCGCGCCAGTGACTCCGGTCACTCCCTACCAGTTGAACCGCGCACTGGCGGATGACGCTTTATGCCGTGCAGCCTTGGCCGAGGCTGGAGCTCGGTTTGATCCGCTGGACGATCTGGTGGTGGACCAGAATTGCGGAATCGAGGGACGCGGCCGGTTGTCTGGTCTGGTGAACGCCCGCATCACTGCAGTCGAGACCCGGTGTGCCACAACTTTGCGGCTTGTCATGTGGGAACACCATGTTGTGCAACCCGCTGCGCAGCAACTACTGGGGACTTCCGTCAGCAGATTGCGTCAGATCGGCAGCTATAATTGCCGCCGGATGCGCACCGCGCAAGGACAAGACAATGGTTGGAGCAGTCACGCCACTGCGGACGCGATCGACATCGTCGGAATGGATCTCTCGGACGGGCGCAGCTTGAACCTGCTGGCTGACTGGGACGCTGACGGGCCCGAGGCCGATTTTCTGCGCCAGATATGGCGCGGAGCCTGTGACTGGTTCCGCGTGGTGCTTGGCCCTGACTACAACCGCTTACATGCCGATCACTTCCACCTGCAGGGGCCCGGCTGGGGCTACTGCCGATAGTACCTCAGCGTAGAGACGGGATAAAATCGCCGCGGCCCTGTGGCGTGAAATCCAGAACATTCCACAGTGGCCAAGCCGCATCCACGTGCCGGGGATGCCAATCGCTGGGTTCAAAGAACAGCTCGGAACTCCAGAAGTGATGAATGCCATCAGGGAGCTGTTGAAAGACATTCAGGATGGGAAGCTGATCACCCCCGTCGGTCTCGGCCAGATAGTCACGTTGGTAATTCGTCCCTAATGCTGAGTAGAGCGGCAGCGCATTCCAACCCATCTCATCCTTGAGCGCCGAGAGTTTTTCGGGCGTATTCTGCGCCACTACGGCGACCGAGGCGTTCTGCTTCAGATGATGAACCTGAGAGTTCAGCCCGTCCAGAAACGCCGAACACATAGGGCAGGGGCGTTCCGCGTCGGGTCCGTACATCAGCGAATAGATAATCAGCGTATCCTTATCGCCAAACAGCGACGACATAGGCGCACCCTCGCCTGCCAGATCTCGGAACGCATAATCGTTAGGGGTTTTGCCTCCGGTTGGAAGAGAACGGCGCAAGGCCGCGACCTCTTCAACCTTTGCTCTCAGGTCCCGCTCGGCGGATAGAAGTGCATTACGAGCTGACCGATATTCGGTGGTTTCATTCGGTAACGTTACGGGCATGGGGACCTCCGGGAATCATAATTAACAAAAATGTTAAATAATAAATCTGAAAAAATCAAATCACCGAGTCCCGCGAAGTTCAGCCTAGGGGGAAACCTTGTGATTTTTCCCTTTTGGGAATTCCGCCGACAAGGCTAGTCTCTCGTGCATCGGTAAAAAGTTCCGTGACAATGGATTAAGGAGATTGGGACATGGGCAAACGCGACGAATTGATCGCCAAATACGCTGAAGATCTAAAAGGCAAATGCGGGATGGACCCCGATATGGACCTGCTGACCAAGGTCACCATCGGTTGTGGTCCGGCGATCTATGACGCGGATGCGTCGACAGTGGCGGCCAGCCAGGAAGGCGAGCTTGAGACGGTCAAGAACAACTTCCTCATCAAAAAGCTGGGCCTGTCGGATGGTCCCGAACTGATGGAAGGGATCAACAAGGCCATGGAGACCTATGGCATGTCCGAGCGTAACAAGTACCGCGCTGTCGTCTATTACATGCTGACCAAGCATTTCGGCAAAGAATCGGTCTATAGCTGATCCAGCCAAGAACCATTTCAGCACCCGTCGGTCTTACCGGCGGGTGTTTTGTATTTGATTGAAACTCTAAACACTTGGCGTTTGAAGCGCGGTTCTGAAATCGGCTAAGGTCAGGATATGACCAGGACGGTCAGAACCAACAGATTTCCGTATGCGTGTGGTGAGCTTGGGAGCACGCGGGGTAGGGAAGGTTCTGAAGTCGTCAGGGCCTTCCCTTTTCATTCAATCCGCCTCTGTCTCGCCCAAAGCGCAGATCAACTGCCATTCTGTATCGCTGACCGGCTGCACTGAAAGGCGTGAATTCTTGACCAGAACCATTTCACCCAAACGCTCATCCGCCTTGATCTGATCCAGTTTGACCGGAATTGTGAAAGACCGGACGGCTTTGATATCCACGCATTCCCAACGCTCATCATCGGTTGTGCTGTCGGGATGGGCCTCGGCACAGACTTCGACAATGCCGACAATCTCCTTGTCCTTTTGCGAGTGGTAGAAAAAACCCCGGTCACCAATCTGCATCTGACGCATGAAATTGCGGGCCTGGTAGTTGCGCACCCCATCCCATTCCTCGCCCGCGTCCCCCTTGCCGACCTGCTGATCCCAGCTCCAAGTCGAGGGTTCGGATTTGAACAGCCAATATGCCATCAGCCGATGACCTTTTTCCACGGGATCAATTCAACCGAGTCGAACAGGCCGGCCAGCGCGTAGGGGTCATTCTCAGCCCAAGCTTGCGCGGCGGCCAGATCCTCGACGTTCAGAATGACCAGCGATCCGATCATTGCATCGCCGTCCAGCAACGGGCCAGCCTGCGCCACAACACCGGTTTCTTCAATGTAAGCCAGATGGGCCGTGCGGTTGTCCAGCCGGGTCTGTAGGGCACCAGCTTTATCCCGGGCGATCAGGGCGATGAGCATATTATTCCTCCTTGAGTGGGCGACCCAGCAGGGCCTGAATCGCGTCGGTGACACTGTAGGCACCGCTGCTGAGTTTCGCCACCGTTGCGCTGATGGGCATGTCTAACCCTTCGCTCGCTGCGATTTCGGACATGGCCTGCGCAGTGGCGACACCTTCGACGGTTGTGGTGCTGTCAAATGGCTTGCTTAGACCCAAACAAAGGCCAAAACGATAGTTTCGCGACAATTCGGATGAGCAGGTCAGCACCAGATCACCCAGCCCCGATAACCCCATCAGCGTATCGGGCCGTGCCCCGCGCTGGGCGCCAAAGCGCTGCATCTCAGAAAATCCACGTGTGATCAACGCAGCGCGGGCGCTGTCGCCAAGCCCGGCACCAATGGCCGCGCCGCAACCAATAGCCATCACATTCTTCAACGCTCCACCTAGCTCTGCCCCGACGGTATCGGCGGTACGATAAAGACGCAGATTGGCAGTTGTCAGCTCTTGCTGAAGCGCTTCACCCAGTTCGGCATCATCACAAGCCAGCGTCAACGCCGTAGGCAAACCGCGCGCGATATCATCGGCAAAGCTGGGGCCAGTCAGCAAGGCCGGAAGTGCGTCCGGAACGGTTTGACGGATGACTGCAACGGGACCCAGCCCCGTGGAAAGTTCGATCCCCTTGCAACAAGCCACCAAAACCTTGCCACTCAGTTCGTCGGAACATCGCGTCAACGCATCGCGCAGCTTTTGCATTGGGACGGCCAGTAACAACACATCGGATTGCGCCGCTTGTTCTAATTCAGCTGTCACTGAAACACTGGCGGGCAGTGTAACGCCAGGCAATCGTCGCGGGTTCTCGCGCCCGTGCTGCATCTGCGCTGCTTGCTCGACATCTCGTGACCAGAGAGTTACAGGCCCATTGCCCGCCAAAGATATCGCCAGAGCGGTTCCAAATGCGCCAGAACCAAGGACGGTCACGCTCATGCCTTAGCCCCCTTTTTGCCGCTACCCAGCATTGCAGGGCTGGTTTGATCCAAGGGCCAGCGGGGCCGCGCCGTCAGGTCCAACCCATCTCGTGCACCGGTGCGGAATCGTTCCATACCCGCATAGGCGATCATTGCGGCATTATCAGTGCACAAAGCCAGCGGAGGGGCAGTAAATCGGGCGCCCATTTCCGCAGAAACAGTCTCTAATGCTGAGCGAATAGCGGAATTTGCTGCGACACCTCCGGCAACGGCAATAACCGGTTCTGACGGTGATGTCTCAAGATACTGGGCAATCGCGCGGCGGGTTTTCTCAGCCAAGGTATCAACAATAGCCTGCTGAAAACCGGCACACAGATCAGCGCGATCTTGTCGGGTCAGCCCCCCTTTTTCGGCTACGACCTTATCCCGCATCCGCATCAGCGCGGTCTTGAGTCCCGAAAAAGACAGGTCACATCCGGGGCGATCCAGAAGGGGCCGGGGAAAGCGAAAACGTTTGGCATCACCCGCGCGCGCCTCAGCCTCGACCGAGGGGCCGCCGGGCTGGGGTAGGCCCAGCAGACGGGCGGTCTTGTCGAAGGCTTCACCGGGGGCATCGTCGATCGTCCCCCCAAGGCGGGTGAACTGTTCCGGTCCATGAGCGATGAGATATTGGCAGTGACCACCCGAGACCAGCAGCATCAGGTAGGGAAAAGCAATCTCGTCGGTCAGTCTTGGTGTCAGCGCGTGCCCGGCCAAATGGTTCACCCCGATCAGCGGCAACCCGGTTGCTGCGCTTAGGCCCTTTGCGCACATTACGCCGGATATTACGCCGCCAATTAAGCCGGGACCGGCGGTGACAGCGATAGCGTCCAGATCATCTAAGCCAATTTGGGCCTGTGTTAGAGCCTGTTTGATGCAAATATCCAGCTTTTCCGCATGCGCACGCGCTGCGATCTCAGGCACAACGCCACCATAGGCGCTGTGCAACTCAGTCTGGCCATGCACCACGGATGACAGGATCTCGGCCCCTACGCCTGTGCCCTGCCGCACAACGGCGGCTGCGGTATCGTCGCAGCTGCTTTCCAGTCCAAGGACGGTAAGTGATTGCACCATAGGCCTGATCCGTTGCATCATGATTGCCAAGCGGGGTATCACCCCGCGCGGATGCAAACAATCCCAAGGCCGAAGGCGCCGACCGTTGTATTTGTTGATGACCCGCCCTCGCGCCGCCTCGGACAGGTTCGTTGCGCAACTGCCGGACCACATTCGGTCGCAAGTCGCGGTTATCCATTCACCCTTGTTAAAAATCGAACCGCTGGGTGTCATGGTTGAGTCCGATGATTCTGCTGGACTGATCTTTTCCTCGGCAAATGGCGTGAATGCCGCCGCCGTATTGAATGTGGAACGCAGCCTGCCCGCCTATTGCGTTGGTCCGGTGACCACGCAGGCAGCGCAGGCAGCAGGGTGGGAAGCGCAGATGCTGGGTGCGACGGCCGAAGGGCTGGTGGCCAATCTGCTGAAACTCAAGCCAAACAGCCCGCTGCTACATCTGCGCGGAGAACACAGCCGTGGCAACGTGGCCGCGCGTTTGACTGAATCCGGGCTGACCACCCGAGAACAGCCGATTTATCGACAGCAACTTCTGCCGCTGAGTGATGAGGCTTCCCACGCCGCCGAGGGTGATCAGCCCATCATCGCCCCGCTATTTTCGCCCCGCACAGCGCGACAATTTGCCGATGTCTGGGCCGGATCCGCGCCTCTGTGGCTGGCCGCGATCAGCGAAGCCACGGCGGAACCCCTTAAAACACTGAGTTTCGAGCGGCTGAAGATCGCGGATGAACCGACCCCGGACAAAATGCAGAAAGCCGTGAAAAAACTCGTGAAACACGTGATGCGGGTTGAGAGCGCGCCGGGTGCAGATTAACTTGGGTTAGTCTGTTGTTCATGTGTTTTGGGAATCGATAAGGGGATTAACGCGGTGGCTGATAAGAAGAAACCCGATCAGGAACCGGTCGAAGACCCCAGCGTCGAAGAGGTGGCAGAGGCCGCCGAAACCGAAAGTGATGCAGTCTCGGATGAGAAATCCGTTGACGCGGATAACGCTGCGGACGAATTGACTTCCGAAGCCGAAGCCGAAGCCGAAGCCGAAGCCGAAGCCGAAGCCGAAGCCGAAGCCGAAGCCGAAGCCGAAGCCGAAGCCGAAGCCGAAGCCGAAGCCGAAGC
>NZ_JBQFRU010000010.1:0-87295 GCF_056537585.1 Ruegeria sp. C9 | reverse complement strand
ACGTCCTCACGGCCGCCCTCCCAGATCTGAGTGCTCCCATCGTAGTTCAGTGCATTGGTGAGCGTCGTTTCATCCGCTGCAGCAGAAAAATCAATCTGCGACAAACTCTTGGGCATGAAATCAAGCGCGAAGAAGGCCATGCGGAAGCCTTCCAAGGCTGCCAGACGCGAAGACGAAGGATTTTGAGATGCAGGCATATAGGTGATCCAATGACTAGGTCAGAGTGAGTGGCACGATTCCTAGTTGCGTAAAGGCGTCACAATTAAAGAAGTGAGAACTGTGGGTTCTGAACTCATTACAATCCTATTGGCAACATGGTTTTTGTTTACAACCAGTTGGTCATTTTCGGGCCTTGTTTGTGTTTTTTTTGCGAAAGGCCCCGGAGGCGGCGCCCAACTTTGTGAGTGGTATTGAGATTCTCCCTAGCACGTCGGATTCAGACATTCTTTACTGACCAAGCGTTCTGGGCTTCGGTCGGCAGCATTCTGCTGATCAGCGGATATCTGCAGGCATTTAACAGCCGCCTAGGACGGGAGTCGGGGCTCGTTCGCCAAGTGGGTTTAGGCTCGGGTCCACCAAGGCGTGATGCCGGGCACGGAGCAGTGACTGGAAAGGCCATTGCGCCGGAAACTTGACGCCCGGTGAATTTACGGTCCAATTGAATCAAACCTGAAAGATCCCATGAAGTCTTACCCCGAAACGGAGTGAACTTGATCCCGGTCACGTATCAGAAATCTAAATGGATCACTCCTGCGGAACTAATCAAAAGGTAGCGGCCAGACCCAAAAGCCCTTCTGTGGACTTTGCTCCTCAGCCTACTTTAGGTCACAGGACAAGATTAACAAGCTGCACTCTCTACGTTACAAATACAAACGAAAATCAAAGGCTTAAAAAGTGACTTCAAAATTTAGGTGCTCTTTCGACCGTTTTCTTCTTGTCATAAATTGCTCACTCATTCTTTTGATCTCTCTGATCGCTGTATTCTCATTTTTCGTCGGGATATTTTATGACACAGACCACTTTGCTGACACGTTTTTCATACTTGGAGCGGCCTGGCGTATTTTAGAAGGGCTTCGGCCCGTTATTGACTTTGGCCACTTTTACGGCGGCTTCATATCCGAAACACTTAGCTGGACAATGTATGTGTTCGGGACTCATGCTTCAGTGTTTTACCTACATAGTATTTTCTTAGGTTGCGCACTCATCGCATGTGCATTTCTGTTTTCGAGAACTCATATGTCGCCACTTGGATTCTCTGGCGTGGCATTAGTCATTCTCACGCTATTGCTGACACGATATCCACTGGAGTTTAATGACCAGGTTATCCGGGTAATCTCAACGCATTCGTTTTTTTATAATCGTTTTGCGCAAGCTGCGATGTTTGTTGTGACGTTGTTTGTAATCTTCAAAAACGATCGTAAACGCCGTGAGGTGTTTGGGGGCGGTGTTTCTGGCATGTTGGTGGGCGCTGTCTGCTTGACGAAATCCACGTTTGTGCTCGTTCTGCCCGGTCTTTTCATTGCGCTGTTGATCATGCGGCGTTGGTTTGCAGCAGGCGGTGCGCTAATTGGATTGGGGCTGTTTGTACTTGTGTTTGACCCCAACCTTCAGCGCTTCTTTGGCTCATTGGATTATGCCCTCGCTCATGTGGGCGAGAGCAACGGCATTATGGGGCTCATAAGGAAAAGTGTACAAATCCCACTTTACCAACCGGTTGCCCTTTGCGCGACTTTGTTTGCCGTTGCCCTTTGTGTCAAAGACGCAACAATACGAGTGCCAGTCGCATCAGCTATTATTCTTGCAGGGACAGTCGTCGGCATGACCGCAACCATGGGCGGCAATGGATCTCTCGGCCAGTTGGCCCTGCCTACTTTGATCGCTTTGTGCATTGGATGCGCGGAACTCGCCCGGAAACACTCTGCCGAACACGAACCCGTTATTCGATATATCTCGGTCATCCTCATCCTGGCTTTTGCCACGCCACATGTGGCGAATATGCTTGGCGCTGCGGCGGAGGGATATTCGCGAAAATCGGAACGCCTGATCGAACATGGACCCTATGCGCGGTATTTGAGTGTACCGGAGCAGCAAGGGGAATCGAGCGGTCCTACCCAATATGAAATGCTTGCGGACGGCATCACCGCTTTGCGCGCATTAGGTGAGCCATCTCAATGGGGTGTCGTTGCAGATTCTGGCATTACTTTTGAACACGCACTTCTGGCCAAGCCCGTTGCCGGTTACCCGCTGTGGCAACGTGCTAGCGCGCCGGAGCTCGGCCCAGATCGCGCGTTGAGCGACGATATCGACATTATTCTTCTTGCACGTGGCGAAGCATTCGGAGCCACCTCAATCCTCAGATCAAAAATGACAGATAAATTCACTGTGTGCACCATTTCTAATTATTGGGAGGTATATGCACACCAAAGGCTTGCGCTTACCAATTGCGCAAAAGGCTCTAATTAACTGGTACAAATTTTGCACGATCATAGAGCAGGAAGCGCATGAAGCCGTACTCATCCTGTGTATAGCGAGGACGGTAAGTTCTCTCCATCAAGTTAAACTGCGTCACGTTTGCGGTAACCGGATCAAAACTTGAAACATCCAGGAAAGCCTCGACACTGAGGCCCGTCTCTTTAGCGTATTGCGCTTTAAGAGAAGCGAAATTCTTTTGCCTCTGCTCCAAATCAGGATCATCAAATTGCAGTCCTAAATGGGCAGTTATATCTTTGGCAGGGGAACCGGAATAGATATGGTTTTCTTCCAGATCTTTGACAGCAACACTACCGGTCATCAGCATTGAGCGTTTAGCAGCTTTAATGGGCCCCGTAATTGAATGTCCGACGAGCCAAACATCATCTTCCAATATAAGCGAACCAGATGAATTCCATCGACAACCTGCTAGCATATCGCCAAATTTCATATGGCTCCAAAGTTGCGAGTGCGCCCCAGCCCCCACGTTGTTCCCAATTCGCGTGAGACCACCCAAAGAGTCGATGATACAATAATGACCGAACCAGCAATTGTGGCCTATACTGGTTTCGATACCATGGATGATACCTCCATGGTGGATAGTTGTGTAATCCCCAATAGTTAGGTGCTCGACATCGATGTATAAATCACGGCCCAGGAAACAGCCAAATCCAATTGAGATGGTTTTGCAGCTCGGGCCGAAAGTGACATTCTCCCCAATTCGTGTCTGCTTACCAATATCGATCTGTGTCTCTGCGTTTTTCTGTGTATAGAGCATGATCTTTTTTGTTTCCCGCACCTGTAAGTTAACTGGCGTGGCAGCCTTGGAAATAGTTTTAGAACTTTGCTTTGCCAAACCCAAAGAGCCTTAAACAACTATAAATCACTGCAGCCGTTAGGCCAATGTTGAGAAACTGAGCAACCTCGGGCCTTAGAAACTGTGTCAATACAAAGATAAATCCAAGCGTAGCGACAAACCCAACACCATAAGCCAGAAGAAAACGGACCAAATCAGATCGGTGGCCTGCGGTACTTTCAAAGGACCAGCGTCGATTGGCCAAATAGCTTATGCCCAAACCAAATACGTAGCATATTGCAGCGGCCCAAACGGGCGGAACTGCGCCCCAGATCAAGACAACGAAAACACAATATACCACCAGATTTGAGCCTATTCCCACAAGACCGTATCGGTAAAGGCTCCTTGGGATCACAGTGTCACACATCCCGTGCACGAGACAGTGCAGTCTCTTCAAGATCCGTGGTCTCCTGGATCAAGATGCGAGGGCGCCCTTGCACCTCTCGGAAAACACGACCCAGATAAAACCCATGTATTCCCAGAGTGGCCAAGATCAGCCCTGATAAGAACCAGATTGACAAGATGGTACTGGTCCAACCCTGGACTGTGAAGCTTCCCGCCAGCCACATCATAAGCAAGACAAAGGAAATCAACGCAGACATTCCGCTTAGGGCACCGCCCAACAGCACACTCAGTTTCAGAGGGCGGTCAGAGAACCGGATCACAATCGCAACAGCTAGGCGCAAAAGCCGGAGAAAATTATAAGAACTGGAACCCTCATGGCGGGTACCCCGGTCGACTTGATGTTTTGTCGTTGGGTACCCTGTGAGGCTCACCATAATGGGCAAGAAAATCTCTTGCTCGGTAAACAGCAATAATGTGTTGACCATACGGCGGCTGTAGATACCGAAGTTGCCGATATTGTCGATCTTGACCCCGGCGAGCCACTTTACGAGCGCATAGAAAGAGTTTGATGCCATCCGCCGGAGCTTTGAGTCCGACCATGTGCCCCGATCCACAATAACGGCTTCCACATCATCTTGCTGCACAAGACGATAAAGCTCTGGGATAACACTGGGATCATCCTGCAAATCGCAGTCAATCACAACGATGAAATCACCGCGCGCAGCTTCCAGCCCCGCCCAGATCGCGAGGTGTTGTCCATGATTGCGCGCCAACCTGATACCTCGGATACGTGGATCTTTTGCAGACAGCTCTTCTATCACCGGCCAAGGTTGATCTGGGCCGCGATCATCAACGAGCACAAGTTCCCAATCAAGACATTCATCTTGGAAAGCCATCTCTACGCGCTTGGCAAGCTCTGTCAGCGTGCTACGGCATCCATATATTGGAGAGATGACACTGATCAACGTCGCCGACGCATCATGGGCTGTTTGAATGCTATTCGTCATGTATTTTCGAGCGCCCTATTCGCGACCTCAATCACCGCCTCTACGTCGCTTCCAAGGTCAAAGAACATCGGCAAACGAACCAAAGTGTCCGAAATCATATTGGTAACACGTAAGTCACCTGATGTACGGCCAAATTTCTGTCCCCCTGGCGAGCTGTGCAGTGGCACGTAGTGAAAAGGCGTGATCACGCCATTCTGCCTCATAAAATTGATGAACTCAGTCCGCGTGTTCAGCGAGTCCATCAAAAGATAAAACATATGCCCGTTGCCTTCGCAATTTAGAGGCGTATCGGGCAATCTGATCTGTCTTTGCGCCACCTGCGCCTCAAATGCCTCGAAATAAGTGTCAAAGACCGATAATCGCCGCGTTCGGATGGCGTCCTGCGTTTCTATTTGCGCGAGCAAAAAGGCCGCTATTAATTCTCCCGGCAGATAGGAAGACCCAACATCCACCCAAGTATATTTGTCGACAGCACCGCGAAAGAACTGCGACCGGTTGGTCCCCTTTTCTCGGATAATCTCGGCACGCTCCACCCAGTCTAGACGATTGATAACCAACGCACCTCCTTCGCCACTGATGACGTTCTTGGTCTCATGAAAACTGAAGGTGGCAGCGTCACCGAAAGTCCCTGCTTGCTGACCATTATAGGTTGACCCAAGCGCTTGGGCAGCATCTTCAACCAAAAACAGATCATGAGCCTTTGCTAACGTAACGAGACGCTCTATGTCCGCCGGAAACCCAGCATAATGCACTGCAAAGATAGCCCGCGTCTTCTCTGTGATTGCCGCTTCAACTGCATCGGGGGCCATGCAGAGGGTCGACACATCAATATCTACAAAAACAGGCGTGGCACCGCGCAGGACAACCGCATTGGCTGTTGAGACAAAGGTGAAAGAGGGCATTATGACCTCATCTCCTGGCGCCAAATCACAAAGCATCGCCGCCATTTCAAGTGCAGCCGTGCAAGAATGTGTCAGTAGTACACTTGGCGCACCCAACTGCGCCTTGAGCAAATTGCAACAGCGCTCAGTGTATGTTCCGTCGCCAGCCAATTGCCCCCGTCGCACGGCATCCCGGACATATTTTATTTCATTTCCAACAAGACTCGGTTTGTTGAATGGGACATCTATTTCGTTCATCTTTATCTTCTAAAAATTGTTTTCAGATAGTAACTTTATTATAATACTACGCAAAGTGAATGTCTTTTGCATTGGCCTCTGTTTACCGTTGATAGCTCGTCCATCCAAACCTTGTTTTTCGTAGCTCATGGCTAGGCACTAAATTCCGGCAACATTGTATTGATGTGGAAATTTCGACGAAGCCATTCTCGGCATTGCTTAGGGCTGCCTTCATGTTGTCGACGAACACACTTCAGATACAAGGATCTCGTTTGGAGCTAGATTCTTTTTTCGCATGCGAAAGCGAACGTTCTATCAGACTGTAAATAAGGGAAATTGTATGCTGAGCTGTGGAAACATAAGCACTTCGAGACCCTTTGGGCAGAAACGTCTCAAATGCTCCTCTAGTGTTGGTGCGCGCCACGCATTTTCTGAAAATGTGTTAGGCACGCCGTTTAGCGAGCCACTTACGCAGATCTTCCACCAGTCCAGCGTCCAGCCCCTGCCCTTGCAACACGATCCGCCCTCGTTTGGCTTCCAGGTAAACCCCTTTGGCAACTTCTTCACCGCGCGTTTTAGTTTGCGCAGAGCGCACGCCCTGCCCGTTTGACACTTTCGCCAGCGCGCGTTCCAGCGCGCGGCGTTCGGATATCGAGTCCACGGCCGGTGTCTTGCGCAAACTGTCAGTGAGGCGTTTTCCGAACTCTGGCGTTGTTTCGATGGTTTTGACCAGGGCGAGTCCGAGTTTCTCGGGGATGGCGGCCGGGAAGCGCAGATGTGTGCCCAGAGCGTTGTGCAGACGCATGAACGCAAGGATTTTGGACCGCTTAGACGCGCTGGCATGGGCAAAGAGTCCTTGGACGGCAGCTTCCCCTGAAGCATAGACGCCGATGCGTGCGGCCTCCGAGGCCACACGGGCGCGTTCGTAGAACGACAGGTTGGCGCGGATCTCGTTTTCTTCGACCATCGCGACATAAGCGGCATCGGCGCTCTCTGGAGCCCGGATCAGCGCCAGCACAGAGCCCTGCTTTAGAGCTTTTAGCGCTTCCAGCCGGCGCAGACCCGAGATCAGGCCATATCCGCCATCCGGCAGCGCCACGACTTCAATGGGTGTTTGCTGCCCACGCGCCGCCAGGCTGGCCTGAAGGGCCGCCATTTCATCAGGGTCCAACACGATCCGATCGCGCAGCAGATGATCCACCTTGATGTCATCCACTGGCAGAGACTGGATCAAGCGCCCCTCTTCGCGGGCAGCGCGCATTGCCTCAGCAACCTCTTCAAAAGCACCCTGCCCTGCGGCCTCGCGCGTCACATGGGCGATCGGCGCACGTCCGGGTGCGCCAAGGGCCGCTCCATGGGTCCTGATCTCCTGTGCCGGAGACACATTCTCAGGGTTGGCCGGTTCCAATCGTCTGCGTTTGGCCATGCTCTGTCTCCCTGTCTGGTTACTCAGCCGCCGATGTCGCCTGCGCCAGTTCATCACGGCGCCATGCTCCGATGAGAAGTTGCTTGAATGCGGCATAGGTCTCATCGAAGGTTGCCCGTCCGCGGGCATAGGTGTCGCGGTTAAAGTCGCGGTAATCAGCCTCATAGATACCATGCACCTGCTCGCCCGTCTGACCAATCAGAGCAGTGTAATCTTGCCGGAAGGGAGACAGGCGCCGCCCGAGATAGGCCTGCATGAGCCCTGCCATCTCGGCCTGTTGCGAGGCATCGTAACGGGTGATCACAGTCTGCACCGCATCCCACTCAAATCTTAGCTCGGCACGCCCAAGCGCCCGTGCGGCCATGTTTTCACCTTCTTCAATGGACTCAAAAGCAGAGTGCATCATGTCAAAAAACCGCCCCGTGCTGTCAAACTCCACGAAGGAGGCGCCGGTGGGCACGATCAGGATATCCGCTGCCGCCAGGCCGTTAATTGTCAGATAGCCAAGGGCGGGGGGCGTATCGAGCACGATGAGATCATACTGATCCAGCACGCCATCGGCTTCCAGCGCCTCGGTGAGAGCATCCCAAAGCTTCCAGCTGCGAGCGGCAAGACGCCAGACGGGGATTTGGAATTCGGACCAGTAGAGGTTCAACTGCGCACCGATCAGATCAATGTTGGGCCAATGGGTGGGGCGGATGAGATCCACCGAGCTGATGTCCAGTGCTTCTGTCAGTGTTTCATCAAGTGGCAGGGGAGCTTCGCCTCGGTCCAGCCGCCGCTGGTTTTCGCTGCGCAAATGCATCGCATAATGCCGCGCGATCAGTGGGAAGACCGTCTGCCATTCGTCTTCAACTTGTCCGTTAAGAATTGACGTCATCGACCCCTGGCTGTCGAGATCAATCACCAGCACCTTGTAGCCGTCGAGCGCGGCAGACATTGCGAGATGCGCTGCCGTTGAAGTCTTGCCAACCCCGCCTTTGAAATTGGCCACGGCCGCAATCTTGGCGGGCAGGCCCTCCGGACGATAAGGCAGATATTCTTTGGCCTTAGATCCTTCCGCACCAAAATGCGCCCGCAACCGCAAGACCTCATCAAAGGTAAACCACTTCGCGCCACCCTCTGTCTCAGAGCGCCCCTGTGGCAAGTCAGGATGAGTGCGCAACACACGACGGAAATGAGCGGGAGCTACGGGGATCAGATATTTGGTGATTTCCCACGTGGAGAACAGGCGCAAGTTCTTGGCCCCTGTTGCATCCAGCCCTCGGCTTGCAAGATCTGTGCGCCCCTTTAGACAGGCTTCCGCAATCTCTCTGAAGTCTTGAGTAGACACAGAATTTTGCAATGATGACAAAGCTGCATCGGGAGAGATGTTGAAATAGGGCGGGAGGTCTGCTCTGCTCATAAGCCTCTCCATGTATCACGTTTTTTCCAGAATATCAAAAATCATGGTACATGCAAGAAAACATATGCCCCTTCCGACTCTTTCTAAGTAATTTCAGAGATTTGTCTTAATGTGAAAAGGTTTGGTGATTTGCTGGTTTGGTCCCTTAAGCTTGTTAATTTTTAGTTATTATATAGTTACGAAATATCTATGTCTTCGGTAACATATTGATATTGAATATATTTTAGATACCTATTTGTCTTCGAGTGACTCTGAAGCCACGATAGAGTGATTCTGATCCCACGTTTGAGCGACTCTGAAGCCACGATCTGAACAGTGGCCCTGTGGACAGAATCGAACCCCTCCCCTAGGGTCGGGTGTTAATGAAACACCGAAAGCCGGGCAGCCTGATCGGGACAAGCGCGGTGGGATCGAGCAGAGCCATGACATATTTTCTACCGACCGCATTGCGGATCGGAGCCTTCTGATGAATGCAGGTATTGCGACCGGCGGCGGGGCGGGACCTGAGGACTTTTTCGTTTGCGATTTTTTTGCAGCGGTGCCCAAACATGATCTCGCTTCGATGGAGCATCCGCTCTTTTCCCTCTCGACGCGTCCAGATCGGCGCATACTCGAATACCGGCACAATGATGTGGAGGTTGTGGTCACGCCATCCGTCAAAGGGCGCGCTACGATCTTTGATGCAGATATCCTGATCTTTTGTATCTCGCAGTTGGTGGCCGCGCTCAATGCAGGCAAACCGACGGCGCGTACACTCACGCTGACCGCTCATGACCTGCTGCTGGCGACGGGGCGGGAAACCTCCGGGGATGGCTACCGACGGCTGCGCGATGCCTTTGAGCGCTTGGCAGGCACACGCATCACCACCAATATCGCCACGGGTCCCAAGGATGATCCGCTCGAAGTCACCACTGGGTTCGGTCTGATCGAACGCTGGGAAATTGTGCGGCATACCCGCGGCGGCCGTATGGTCAGCGTGGCGGTCACACTGTCTGACTGGCTCTATCGTGCCGTACTGGCGAAGTCGGTTTTGACCTTGAATAGAGAGTATTTCCGACTGCGCCGCCCGTTGGAGCGCCGTCTTTACGAGCTGGCACGCAAGCATTGCGGACGTCAGCCGGAATGGCGGGTTTCGATAGAGGTGCTCTGCAAGAAGTCGGGCTCGGCCTCTCCGCGCAGAGTGTTCCGTGCCATGGTGCGCGAGATCATTCGTGATGGCCGGTTGCCGGATTACACGCTCACCGAGGAGCCGGGGGATATGATCTGCGTGCGCCCGATGGCCGTGATTGAGGAGGCCGCAGGAGCAGGGGCTGCGCTTGCCCCGGAGACTTTCGAGACCGCCCGTCGCTTGATACCTGGCTGGGATGTCTATGCGCTGGAGGCCGACTGGCGCGCCATGTGGCACGCCTCCGGCCAACCTCGCCTCAAAAGCGCGGACGCTGCCTTTCTTGGGTGGGTAAAGAAACGCGCTGCCGAGATGTGATTTTCCGGTCAGGTGTCTCGGAATTCCCCTATTTTTCGGAACCGCTTGCGCTAGTGTTTCGCATGCGAAAAGGGTTGTGTTTTAGAGATGTGGAATAAAGGGCAACAGGACTGAGCTTGGAAGGGCGTTATGCTGGAATGTGCGTTTGAAAGCTGGTCGCCGACGATTGGAGACCCGAGTCTCATGGGCTGGCTCACAGTGGTTGCCTATGTTGTCGCGGCGGTTGTAAGCTTGCGTACTGCGTTAGTTGGGGATTTTCCTGCGGCTCTGGCGGGCCGGGAAAGAGCGTTCTGGGTGTTATTGGCCGTGCTTTTGTCTCTGCTCGCGCTCAATAAGCAATTAGACCTGCAATCTTTTCTAACCGCTTCCGCACGCTGTCTTGCGATCGAGCAGGGTTGGTATGAGAACCGTCGTCCGGTGCAGTTGGCCTTCATTGGAGCTGTTGGGATCTGCTGCCTGATCATTGGTTGGGCGGCGGCGCTGTTGTTGGGAAGAAGTCTGAGACGAACATGGCTCGCGCTTTTGGGGCTATGTGTTGTATTGGCCTTTATCTTAATCCGCGCGGCTGGTTTTCACCATGTCGATACGCTGATCGGTATGGAGATTTATTCCATCCGGGCAAACTGGGTTCTGGAACTGTCCGGTCTTGTATTGATCCTGATCGCAGGTCTTCTGCATCCTCGGTGGAATTCTGATCGAGTCCGATAAGGCAAGATTACTGGACATTTTCAAGAGAAATGGGGCAGGGCGAAAAAGCAGCCATAATGAGTAACAAAGCGCCGCAATCAAAAATACGGTAGAACTTTATTACTTCAAATTTAAGGCTTCGATACTTAACCAATCCTGTGAACTTATCTTTCACTAGCCGCAGAAACCTTGATGACATCGCCGGATTCTCCGCTGAAACTTTAATATCCCAACAAATCCGCCGCTGGGTTTTCAACGATGTCAACGTCATCGTAGTATTTCTGTGCCTGCGCGAGAGAGCGGTGCAGCGACAGGCGCATGGCAGCCTGGATCGGGGCGCCGTCGAGCGCGGCCTGGGTCAGAAAGCCCGAGCGTAGCCCGTGGGGTGAGGCGAAGTCGTCCGGTAGCCCGGCCAGTTTCAGCCGGTGCTTGACGATCTGCGCAATCGCATCCGGGGTCAGGCGGCGCTTCAGCACCCGGTCCGCTTTCGAGATCGGGCGGAACAGGGGGCCATCCTCGATCTGTCCAACCTCGACCCAATACACCAGCGCCTGTGCGGCGCGGCCCTTCAGCACCAACCGGGGCGTCTCGCCCTTGCTCGTGGTCTTGGTTTCCATCAGGGAAACCCAGACCACGCCTGATTTCTCAAACTCTTTCAGCGACACATCTTCGCGGCGCAACCCGGTGATCTCAGACCGGCGCCGGCCGCCCGAGGCCCAGCCCAGCATCAGGATCGCCCGGTCGCGACAGTCGCGGCGGGAGCCGCGGCAGGTGGTCAGCATCTGCTCTAGCACATCGCGGGTGATCGGATGGGCGGATTTCGGGGCTGGGGCGCGCGCAGCGGCACGACGCGCTTTGGCGCGGGCCTGCTTGACCTGCGGCGCATCGAACGGTGAGGCAAGGTTCTTCATCCGGTGAAAGGCCAGCCAGGAGGCGATGCGCCGGTCCAGTGTCGACGGGGCAGGGCAGGCCAACGATCTGCGCAGTCCTTGCGCAATCAGTCCTTCCGCCGCCTGCCGGGCGATGTCGCCTTTGGGCGCATCGCCAAGATCGCGGGCATGATCGAGAATGAAAGCCAGGGCTGTGGCCTCACTCTCAGGCCAATCCAGCGCCGTGCTGAAGCGCGCTGACTTCCAGGCGGTGACATAGAGCAGGTCGCGCTCATAAGCCCGCAGCGTATTGGCAGGCGTGCCGCGGACATAGAGGTCCGTCAGCGCCTCTTGATCGGCTTGAGACAGGGCAGGGGAGGCGGCCGGGAGATATGGGGCAGGGGGCTTCATGTGGTCCATTCTGCGCGGTTTTCGCGGCAAGATCAATTACTCCTGATAAGGGATACTTATCGGATATGATTGATGAATTATAGTACATACCTAATAATAAGCATAAGGTTAGAATAATGCGCGCTAAGCTGACATTTATCCTATTTTTATCAGATTAGCACGGGGGTAGTATTGGTTGATGAGCAGCAAAAATTTCAAAAGTCTTTTATCGTTACCAAACCACGTCAAAGAAAGACAAATTTCATGCGATTTGGAAGAAACCGTGGAATTCCCAGCAAAAGAAGGCCAAAATGAAACGGTAAAAGGTCACTGAGTATTCGGCAGATCGCCGAGAAGAGCTCAAGGCAAAATGGAAGAGTCTGAATATGAAATCTATTGTCGTGCTGCTCGCTTCAATCGTGATCGGGGCTATGGCATTACCAGCCATGGCGCAGGGTTATCGCATTCAATCAGGTGATACGCTGCTTATTGAAGTGCTGGAAGATGAAAGTCTGAACCGTGAAGTCCTAGTACCTCCGGATGGTCGGATCAACATACCGCTAGCGGGTACGCTGCGTGCTTCAGGTCGAAGCGTTGAACAGGTTAGCAATGAACTGGCGCAGCTACTGGCTCCTAACTTCGCCTCTCAGCCGAATGTTTTTGTGTCGCTCGGTTCACTCAATGAGCCGCGAGAGCCATTTCGCAGAACAATTGATGTTTTTGTGATAGGCGAAGCCGGATCACCAGGGCGACATACACCGGAAAGTGGTACAACACTTCTGCAATTCTTCGGCGAGATGGGTGGATTTTCTAGATTTGCCGCCACAAAACGGATAATGCTGCGCCGTACAGACAAATCAGGTAAAGAAACCGTGTACCAGTTTAACTATGATGCGATGCTGGATGGCACAGGAACAGGGGCGTCGACAAAGCTAGCCGATGGAGATGTGATCGTAATTCCAGAACGGCGCTTGTTCGAATAACCCCGAAAAGGGGCGGGGCAGTGAAACAAAGGCTATTTGTACAGACGGCGTTGTGTGGCGCTGTGTGTTTTGTCGTAAACTCAGATAATCGTGCCAGAGCTCAAGGTGTAGACCTAGATCCCGGGGGCCCCCAAATGACGCTAGGCCTCGCTCAACGTATAGAATCCGGAGAAAACTTGACACTTGATGTCCCCGAAGAGGGCCATGGAACGATTTCTTCGACAATCTTGTCATTCGGGCTGTCCAGCGAAACCCCAATCCAAAGCCTGAGTTTGGATGCCGTCACCGCCCTGCGTTGGTCTGATTTGCCAAATAGAGGTAATGAATTCGATATTGGCGATTCAATTTTCAATTTTGATTACATTCGTGATGGGGCCAACGCTGGCTTAGATTTTGGTGCCGATTTCTCAAGCTACGATATCGGATTTTCGCGATCGCTGCGAACTTTCCTCGATGACGATGGTGTACTACGCATACCGTCCGATTTCCCTGACCTGACCGGCGACGGAACGCGCAATGAATACAACCTGGCCTTCCAAATGGACTTTGGTCGCCGGGACTTGATTGGATACTATTTCCGCGTAGATGCCCAGGAACTCAGATATACTGATCAAACAAGCCCAACGCTTTCTGATAACAGTACCATCAGTGCAGGAGCGGGAGTCAGCTTTGCCTTATCTCCAATAACCACGGCTACCGTAGATGTCAGCGCGGAGCGATTTGAAGAAGATGATCCGGATCAACGGCATCGGACTACCAAAGACATAACGCTTGGACTACTCCACGAACTCACGTCAAGAACTCGCGTCAATTTTGCCTTTGGGTATACCGACATTGATGATCGGCGCGACATAGAGGGTGATGCGCTTACCACTGGCCCGATTGGCAGTTTCGGTATCGAACATGATATGCCAAACGGTACGGCAACATTCGATTTGGAAACTGAGCTCGCTACAGCCGGGCGCCTCAATAGGTTGAGGGTTGGTCGTAGCAGAGAAGTCCTCGGCGGGGACTTTTTGGCAAGCCTTGGCGTTGCGCATACAAATGATGGAAAGACTGAGCCCATCGGGTCGTTAAGCTACGCTCAAGTTTTCGGAGAAAACGAAATCCGTGTCTTTTTTGACCGGGATGTTGTTATTACAGATGATGACGTGTTTCGCGATGAGTACATCTTAGACATCGTCTATATTCTGGGTCTTGGCCCCTCTTCCCGTCTCGGGTTTTCCGCAACCCAAGTCCTTACCGATGATACTATCGTTGACCCACGCGTTGAGCGGACAGATTTGAATGCTGTTTATAGTTATGAGCTTGAGTCCGAGTGGGTCTTAAATGCCGGCCTTAACTACCGTATACGAGACGAAGACGGCCTCGGCCGCGCGACAAGCCCTTTAGCATTTTTTTCAATTGGTAGAGAGTTCGCCTGGCGGCCCTAACACGTTGCTGATGCTCCTTGGGTCGGTTTGAAGAGTTTGATGTCGAGTTCTTCGGTCTTTCCTCCAAAGAAGTCACCATCATGGCTTCACAGCACCGCCAGTTTCTGGAGGTTGCATGGGAAGTGCCTGAAAACGCGGGACACCCACCTGAAAATTCCCCGGACCCATCGGGGTGTTCGCTAGGTGTGGGAAAGGTAGGGCAATTTGCTCATTGCTTCTCAGGTAACATCAAAACCCAAGGTAGTGATTAATGCTCAAAGCCCGACGGGTTTTTAGATTGCCAGTTCCATGCTGTTCTACATATATCAGTTAAGTCACGCTTAGCGGTCCAATCAAGTAACCTTTGTGCTTTGGACACTTCGGCAAAACTACGTGCTACATCACCTTGGCGCCTTTCCGCGATTTTGAATGGGATTTCTCTGCCTGATGCTTCCTCGAACGCTTTCACCATTTCCAATACAGTGATTCCTGTTCCGGTACCGACATTAATGGCTTCGCATCCATGGTTCTCGTGAGCGTATTTGACGGCGGCAAGATGGGCTGCCGCTAGATCATCAATATGGATATAATCACGCTCGCCCGTGCCATCCCGAGTTTCATAATTGTTGCCAAAAATGCTGAGCTCTTTGAGTCTGCCGACTGCCACCTGAGAGATGTAGGGCAGCAGATTATTTGGGATCGCGCGCGGATCCTCTCCGATATTGCCAGACTCATCCGCCCCAACCGGGTTAAAATACCGCAAGAGGACGGCACTCGCGTGCGGTCGTGAAGCAATCCAATCGCGGATAATCTCTTCGATAAAGTATTTTGTGCGACCGTACGGATTGGTGGGGTTTAGTGGGTGATCTTCGTCATACGGAAGATACTGCGCCTCGCCATAAACCGTGGCAGAAGATGAGAAGACGATATTCTGGCAGCCGTGCCGCTGCATGCAGTCCAGCAGGTTTATGCTGCCCGAAACATTCTGCGCGTAATAGGTCAGTGGTTTTTCGTTGGACTCACCAACCGCTTTTAATCCCGCAAAGTGAATGACCGCGTCGGGGCGAAATTTCTCAAAGACCTCATCAAGCACATCTGGGGCGCGATAATCGCCAACGTGAGTTGCAAAGCTCGAGTTGGTTAGTTTCTGGACCCGGCGCAACACTTCAGGCGAGCTGTTGGAGAAGTTATCCAGCGCCAGCACGTCAATGCCATCTTGCAGCAGTTTTAATAGCGTATGGCTTCCAATATATCCGGCACCGCCGGTCAACAGTACACGCATACCGCCTAATTCCTTGTCGCCTTGTTATCGTTGCACGGTCTTTCAGCCAAAGGAGACCCTATACCAACGCAATCGTGTTAGCCATCAAATGATTTGGAGCACGAGCGGATGGCCGGCATCGTGGGATCAGGGGCGACGCTGTTTCAATCTGCGCCGCATTCCCTTGACGCAGCATGCGGGTTTCTCGATTGACTGGTTTTTAATCTCTTTTGTACCTCAGAGGATTGCTTCAGCCTGATCAATCGTGGTTGTCGGTTGGTCTGCTATGGGTAGGAGCAGTTGATGCCCCCCGCTGGTCGGGATGGGTTTCGTCGTTTCTCAGCTAATAGAGCGCGGCTGGGGGTTTGGCTCACCTAGCGTCGCCCAAGTGAGCACAAAATTACAATGGAAACTAAAGCGTATTTCGAAGGTTGAGCCTGAACGAAAACCGCCTCGAAGATTCTCCGTTAGGTAAAGACTTATGGTGTCGCTTGTAGGAATTTCTCTTACCATCGCAGTCTCATAACCAAAGTGGCAACGAACTGACGGGTAGAGCATCTTGAAAAGTGTTTCTTTTGCCGAAAACATCAATGTAGCCAGCTCGAGGCGCGAATAACCAGTTTGTGTGTTCAGTAGCTTTCGTTCCTTGCATGAAAGGCATACTTCTTGGACTGCAGCGAGCGTTTCACCGTCAACTATACGTTCAATATCTACCCCTACGCGATCCCTCGAGTTGTTTGAGAGTATGGTTGCGCAACGACCATAAGAATGAGTAATTGAACCAATTGCATTTTTAGGCCAGATCGGCTCCCGGTTGCGGCCTGACGGAATGTGGACGTTCTTGATACCAAGACTCGACAATCCGACATGTGCAAGAACTCGCCCTGCAAGATACTCTGCGCGGCGACTTTTAACCGCGTATTTGAACTGTTCGGGAAAGCGCACACCCAAGGTTTTATAGTGAGCATCTTCAAAACGGTCGACATCATAGCAGCATTGAAGCAATGTCATACGCGCGCGCATGATTGGGTAACTACTAATGCCTGCGAGGAATGAACCAGACAATTCCGCCAGATCACCGGGAATTCCCTCACTTCCAAGAATGGGTGCCATTAGCTTTCCAATGACCCTATTGAATTGTGCATTTTTGAGCTTCCCGATTCATAAAAGGTCCGCCATGGAGAAAGTGAACGCTCTAATAAGCATTTGTCGGTAAAGATCATGACCTAAGACCCAACTTCCCTCCAGCGTTTAGGAGAATCCGTCGTTTGATTCCTGACCTTATGCGGCCTTGGTTTCCAGTCTCGATTTCGTTGCAAATTCCTGCGGCGTGAGATTGCCGAGGGATGAGTGGGGTCCGTATTGGTTATAGTCCTCCTTCCAGGCTGTGATCTTCTCGCGGGCTTCCTTCTCTTCCAACGAACGGATCGCACCATCAAACCCTGGGATCAAACACCCGGATCTGTGTTCAAGATTCTAGACAAAGCAAGATCTGAACTGAAGCCGAAAGAATTTGCCCAAACGGTTCGAAAAGAACCAGATGCTTTTGCAAAGTACTATGGACAATGAAAGGACACTCACGCATCAAGGAAGAGACCAAGTTCCTATTTCCGTCACTGGCAGCCTGTATGAGTGATGCGGCAATGAGTGAGACAGATATCCAGCATACAGCCAAAGTTCTGGATCTTGTAAACTTCCCTGATCGGGCTGGATTGTTCAAAAGCATCCAGGAGCACTGGCAAAGAAGTCAGGGGTTTGCACTGGCGACATTGAACCTCGACCACATTGTGAAGATGCGTGGCAACCCTGACTTCTTCCAATCTTATAAAGCGCATAGTCATATTGTAGCAGATGGAAACCCGATCGTGTGGCTCTCGCGGATGGCGGGGCGGGAGGTTGATCTGATGCCGGGATCCGAGTTGATAGAGCCTCTGGCCGAAATGGCCGCTCGCGATAATGTACCTGTGGCGTTTTTGGGAGCCACACCTGAAACACTTGATCGGGCGGCACAGAGATTGACTATCCAATACCCAGGATTGCGTGTGGTTGAACAGATTGCGCCCCCTTTTGGGTTTGATCCCCAGGGGGTGAAGGCTGTTTCCTATCTTGAAGCAATACGACAGTCCGGAGCGCAACTGTGCTTTCTGGCTTTGGGGGCGCCCAAGCAGGAACAATTGGCGATTGAAGGGCGCAGGCATGCTCCTGGCTGCGGATTTGTCTCAATCGGTGCTGGGCTTGATTTCATCGCGGGTAGCCAGACTCGTGCACCCAAATGGGTAAGGACACTGGCGCTAGAATGGGTATGGCGTATGCTGAGGAACCCAAAGCGCCTAGCTGGGCGCTATTGGCAATGTATTCTGATTTTACCGGGGTTGGTGCGCGAGGCGCGACGGATTGGGAGACAGAATTGACAAGCGATCCATCTGGCATTTCGGCGACCGCCCCGGACTATCGTAAATGCCCCACGCACAGGGCCCACCGAAGAAAGCGAACGCCTTGTCGTGCGCATCGAACACTATCTCCTGTGTCTCTCGGGGATAACCTCAGTGGACATGCACGAACAGCTATGACATGACCTATGAGTGTGACAATGCCACATAGTGGAATAAGACATTTGTGACGATGAAATTGGTACCTCTTGCAATCCCAGAGGTGATCCTGATCACGCCCAGACGATTTGGTGATCATCGCGGGTTCTTCGAAGAAACCTACAACGTGAACAGTTTTACCGATGCGGGCATCGATACGGTCTTCGTTCAGGATAACCACTCGCTTTCCGGTGCTGTTGGCACAATACGTGGCCTGCATTTCCAAGCGCCTCCAAGAGCGCAGGCCAAGCTGGTTCGCTGTGGGCGCGGACGCTTTTTTGACGTCGCCGTAGACATCCGCAAAGGTTCTCCCACCTTCGGCGATTGGGTCGGCGCAGAACTCAGTTTTGAAAACGGTCGAATGTTGCTGGTGCCCGCCGGGTTTGCTCATGGCTTCATGACATTAGAGCCGGAGACCGAGATCATCTATAAATGCTCCGACACCTACGCTCCGGAAACAGAAGGCGCCATTCGGTGGGATGATCCCGATATTGGAATTAATTGGCCGCTGGACCTAGCCGAACCGCAATTGTCAGATAAAGATAAAGCAGCTCCATTTTTGCGAAATATAGATACTCCGTTTGTGATTGAGGATGGTGAATGAAAATTATGGTCACGGGCGGTGCCGGTTTTATTGGCTCTGCTGTCATCCGCCGCGCAATTGCTGAAGGCCATGCGGTCGTCAATATCGATGCTTTGACCTATGCGGCCTGTCTGGAGAATATCGCCTCCGTTGCGGATGTGCCTGAATACGCATTCGAGCAGGCTGACATCCGGGATGCGGGGGCGATGGCGGCGATCTTGAACAGGCACCAGCCGGATGTAATCATGCATCTGGCCGCCGAAAGCCATGTCGACCGCTCGATCGATGGTCCTGCGGCCTTTATCGACACCAACATCACCGGCACCTATGTCCTGTTGGAAGCCGCGCGCGCCTATTGGATCGGTGCCGGCAAGCCCCAGAGCTTCCGCTTTCATCATATCTCGACCGATGAAGTGTTCGGATCTTTGGGCAAGACCGGGTTTTTCACCGAAGACAGCCCCTATCAGCCCAATTCGCCTTATTCGGCCTCGAAGGCCGGGTCCGACCACCTTGTCCGGGCCTGGCGCGAAACCTATGGCCTGCCGGTGGTTCTGACCAATTGCTCGAACAATTACGGCCCCTATCAGTTTCCGGAAAAACTCATCCCGGTGGTGATCCTGAACGCGCTGGCTGGCAAACCCATCCCGATCTATGGGGCAGGGGACAACATCCGCGACTGGCTGCATGTCGAAGACCATGCTGAGGCACTGCTGTTGGTGCTGGAAAAAGGTGAGCTGGGCCGCAGCTACAATATTGGCGGTGAGAACGAGATGACCAATCTCGATTTGGTCAAAATGCTCTGCGCGATACTCGATCGGTTGAAGCCGGGCAAAACGCCCTACGCCGATCTGATCACCTTTGTCACTGACCGCCCCGGTCATGATCGTCGCTATGCCATCGACCCAGCCCGTATTCGGAACGAGTTGAACTGGCGCCCCTCTTACACACCTGAAACCGGGTTGGAACAGACGGTTCAGTGGTATCTGGACAACGGCGCATGGCTGGCTGCTCTGCAGAACCGCAGCGGCGTGGGAGAGCGGCTCGGGGTGGCCGAATGAAGGCACTGGTCTTCGGCCATAGCGGGCAGGTTGCTACGGAACTGCGCCGACGCGCGCCGACGCACGGCATCTCGGTCGAGGCGCTGGACCGCTCCCAAGCGGACCTGTCTGATCCGCAGAGCTGTGTTGACGCTATCCGAAGCACGGATGCGGATGTGATCATAAACGCCGCAGCTTACACGGCGGTCGACAAGGCCGAGGATGAGCCCCAGCTAGCCCGGGTGATCAACGGGGATACACCGGGGGCTATGGCGCGCGCCGCAGCAGAGCGTGATTTGCCCTTCCTACACATCTCAACCGACTATGTGTTTGACGGGGCGGGGGATATGCCCCGCACCACGCAGGACCCGACAGACCCTTTGGGTTCTTATGGCCAGACCAAGCTGGTGGGAGAACACCAGATTTCCCAAGCGGGGGGGTGGTATGCGATCCTAAGGACAAGTTGGGTGTTTTCGGCCCACGGACACAACTTTGTCAAAACCATCCTGAGGCTGGCCGAGACCCGTGACACGCTGACCATCGTGGCGGATCAGATCGGGGGGCCGACACCGGCAGCTGATATTGCCAAGACGCTGCTGGCCATAGCCAAAACCGGACGGCAGGCCGAAGGCGGGCTGTTTCACTATTCCGGGACACCCGATGTCAGCTGGGCCGGTTTCGCGCGCGAAATTGTCTCGCAGGCGGGGCTGGCAACCCAGATCACCGATATTCCGACAACAGATTACTCGACCCCGGCCCCCAGACCGCTGAATTCACGGCTGGAGTGTTCGCGGCTCAATGACATTTACGGGCTTGGGCGGCCTGACTGGAAAGCCGGATTGGCGCAGGTGCTGGCCGATCTGAAGGTTGCAGATAGCCCTGCCTTGAAAGGATAGATCATGCAACGCAAAGGTATCATTCTGGCTGGCGGTTCGGGTACTCGGCTGTATCCGATCACAATGGCGGTCTCAAAACAGTTGCTGCCGATCTATGACAAGCCGATGATCTTCTACCCGCTGAGCGTGCTCATGCTGTCGCAGATCCGCGAGATCGCGATCATCACAACACCACAGGATCAGGATCAGTTTCAGCGTCTGTTGGGTGACGGCAGTCAGTACGGCCTGTCGCTTACCTGGATCACTCAGCCTTCGCCTGACGGTCTGGCGCAGGCTTATACTTTGGCAGAGGATTTCCTTGCAGGTGCCCCGTCCGCGATGATCCTGGGTGACAATATCTTCTTCGGCCACGGCCTGCCGGATTTGCTGCGCGAAGCAGATCTACAAGAGCGTGGTGGATCTGTGTTCGCCTATCGCGTTGCCGACCCCGAACGTTATGGTGTGGTTGATTTCGAGGGTCAGAAAGTACGCGGCATCATCGAGAAGCCGAAAGTACCACCCTCAAACTACGCGGTGACCGGGCTCTATTTCCTTGACGGCGATGCCCCTGCCCGTGCCCGTCAGGTCCAACCGTCCGAGCGGGGCGAGCTGGAAATCACGTCCCTGCTGGAGATGTATCTGAACGAAGGCTTGCTGAATGTTCAGACCATGGGCCGTGGCTTTGCCTGGTTGGATACCGGTACACATGGGTCGCTGCTGGATGCGGGAAACTTCGTGCGCACACTTACAGACCGGCAAGGGATGCAGACCGGCAGCCTGGATGAGATCGCCTGGGCTAACGGCTGGATTGATGATAAAGCGCTTGAAGAACGGTCCCGGCTATTCACTAAGTCTACTTATGGTAAGTATCTTAAACTACTTCTGAGTTGATATATGTGAAGTATCTCGATTGGTTTAAATTGTTGTTCTCGTTTAACACGTTTACAAAATCTATGGCTTTGTTGCACAAACTTGGGGATTCACTCTATGAACACAGCATGTTAGTGATTGCCGTTTACGGGTTGTCTGTATTGCAGTGTTCGCCTCCAGGAGCTCTTTGGACCAGCTGTATTAGAGGCTCTGTGCAATGCTTTCACAGCGGCAGAACTCGGCATGCTATCCTCACCCTTCCGGCCATCCGGAACGGCCTGATCTTTTCTTCTGCGGAATACTGTTTGCGGGTCGCACGGCGAATGTCCTTTACGACCTTCTCACCGTGGCTCAGCTTGGTTCCGGGTTGCTTTCTCATCTCCACTCCTTGGCGGTTACGATGAGCCAGAAACCCTCTCTAATCAAATCACCTTCAACTGTCCCATTGGTGCTGACGTCAGACATGGCCCATCGGAAACACTCTGTTTCGAATAACCCTACCCATTTAATCCGAGCTCCAAGTGCTTTATCTTAAACGTGTCAAAAGGGCCGTTATAGTCCGTTGGGCGAGAATATTGTATGCATTGGGCTCGAACCGGAATATCGTGCCCGGCCAACGGACCAGAATATTTGGATCAGTATCTTGAAAGCGGATCTTTATCTCCAACATTTCCAGTTTCGGGAGCGTCCGTTTGCGCTGCCACCAGATCCGGATTTCATGTTCTGGTCCAAAGGCCACAAGCGTGCGTTCTCGGTGCTGGAATACGGATTGGTGACGCGCGCACCGATTACTTTGCTGACAGGTGAGGTTGGCGCGGGAAAGACCACGTCGCTTTATGCGCTGCTGGAGCGCATCGACAATGATGTGGTGGTGGGGCTCATCTCCAATGGGCAGGGCGGGCGCGGCGAGCTTTTACGCTGGGTGCTCAACGCCTTTGACTTGCCGTACGACACTAATGCCGACTATGTGGAGCTTTACCAACAATTTGTCGATTTCCTGCTGGGGCAATATGCAGATGGTCGATCGGTCCTGTTGATCCTTGATGAAGCGCAAAACCTTTCCGAAGAGACATTGGAGGAGTTGCGCATGCTCACCAATGTCAATTCCAGCAAAGACGAATTGTTGCAACTGATCCTGATTGGCCAGCCGGAACTGCGTGACATGATTTCGCAGCCAGAGTTCAGCCAATTCGCACAGCGCGTCTCTGTCAGCTATCATCTGGGGGCCATGGATGCAGTATCCAGCTGTGACTACATCATTTCCCGCCTTCGGCATGTCGGGGGCAGCGGCCAGGAGTTCACTGAAGCCGCTCTGAACAAGATTTATGACTATAGCGGTGGGGTGCCGCGGATGATCAACAAGATTTGCGATTTGGCGCTGGTCTATGCTGCCAGCGCTGATCAGGCGCGTGTCGATGAGGCAACGATCGAGGAATTGATCGCCGATGGCGTGATCCTGAAGACAGTAGCTGCGCCTGTGTCATTGGCGGATCATTACGTCTTGACTGGAAAATCTGCCAAATGAACCTGCCATTTCGATTTTACTGGTCTCTCTTCAAGCGGCGCCTGCCGGTCATGATGGCGCTGTTTCTGATCTGCTCCGGGCTTGGGGTTGTCACAGCCTTGCAATTGCCGCCGACATACATGTCCTCAGCACGATTGCAGGTGGATCCGCCGCAAATCCCCGATGAAATGGTGGTATCTACGATCCGAACCGAAGTGGCCGAGCAGTTGCAGTTGATAGAAGAACAGCTGATGACACGGGCCAATCTCATTGATATCGCCCAGAGACATCAGGTCTTCGAAGGCATGGCTGCAATGACGCCCGACCGGATTGTGCAGGCGATGCGGGACAGTACCAGAATCCTTCGCAGTGGTGGGCGCGGTCAAGCCTCCCTGATGGCCATCCAATTTGATGCCAGAGACGCCCAAATCGCGGCAGATGTCGTTAATGATTATGTGACCCTTGTGCTGGAGGCGAATAGTTCTTTCCGACGCGAGCGGACAGAAAACACTTTGTCTTTCTTTGAACAGGAGGCCGCGCGGCTTGCTGGAGAAATAGAAGAAGAATCCAGTCGGATCATCGCCTTCAAGAATGAAAATGTCGACGCTCTTCCAGAAGATCTCAGCTATCGGCAAGATCGCCAATCCACATTGCAGGAGAGGCTTGGTCGGCTTGAGCAGGATCGGGCTTCCATTGTTAGTCAACGAAGTGAGATGATCGCCGTTTTTGAAGCAACGGGGCGGCTTGGTTCCGATACGCGACGAGAACTTTCGCCAGAAGAGCAGCGCCTGCAGCAACTCGAGCTTCAACTGGCGGAGGATTTGACCGTTTATTCCGATTCCAATCCGCGGGTTGTTCAACTGCGCAGACAGATTGAGCAGTTAGAACTCGCAATCTCCGGAGGGGATCCCGGGGATTGGCAGGAGGGGACGGAGGCAGAGCCGACGTTTCTCGACATCACACTGGCAGAAATGGATTCACGCATCGAAGAGATCGATCTGGAGATTGTGCGCGTGAACGAAGAATTGGAGCGACTAAGTCGCGCAATTGCCGCCACGGCCACCAATTCGATTACGCTGGAGCGTCTCGAACAAGATCTCGAAAGCGCCCGAACCCGCTACAACTCAGTGTTGGGCAATCTTAACCAAGCTCGCATGGCAGAGCGAATAGAAATCAATGCGCAAGGCGAGCGTATTAGCCTCATCGAAGGCGCCAGCGTACCGCAGGAACCGTCTGGGCCGGCACGCAAAAAAATCGCGGTGATGGGAGGCGCTGTTGGTGGCGCATTGGCGCTGGCATATTTCATGCTTCTTGAACTGCTCAATCAGCGGGTGCGCCATCCTGCAGAGTTGCAGTCCCGGTTTGAAATCGTGCCCATTGGCGTCATCCCCTATCTGGAAAGCCGGGGAGAGAAATGGCGGCGGCGCCTGCTTAGGCTGAGTGCTTTGGCTATTGTGATAGTAGCTGTGCCAGCGGCGCTTTATTACGTACATACTGAATATGTGCCGCTCGAGATATTGGTGAACCGGGTTCTGGTCCAGATGGGCCTGGCTTGAAAGACGCCACGGTTAGAAGGGTAAAGCTGGATGGAAAAATTGCAGGCCGCTCTCGCGAAGGCGCGCGCCGCACGCCATGAGGCTACCGAGACCGTACGCCCAGGTCCCGTTCTGCGAGATCAACACGTGCGCAAGCCTTCCAAATCTAATACGACAGAAACCATCTGGGAGGCATTGCCCCGCTTTGACCTGTCGCCTGCGGTGCTGCGACAGCACCGGATCATCGCGGGCGAGGCAAACAGTGATGCCACCCCTTTTGACCTTCTACGCACCAAGATTATTCTTCAGATGGAGCAAAACGGCTGGTCGCGTCTGGCGATCACTTCGCCGGAACCATCTTGTGGCAAGACCACGTTGGCCTGCAATCTTGCACTGGGTCTGGGACGGCATACAAGTTCGCGCACGATGTTGTTTGATCTCGATCTTGGCTCACCCTCGGTGCATGAGTTTTTCGATCTCAAGATGCGCTATGGTCTGCCGGAAGTGCTCACGGATATGATCGCCTTTGAAAAACAGGCGGTGCGGGTGACAGACAATGTGGCTGTGTCGATTTCACCTCATCCCGAAAAAGACCCCACGCGTTTTCTGATGATGGACCGCACAGCAGAGTTTCTCGATGACATCCAACGCGACTATGCTCCCGACATCATGATCTTCGATCTGCCCTCTGCCCTTTCTTCTGACAAAGCTTTGGCGTTCCTCAAAAATGTCGATTGCGCCCTGATCGTGGCACGGGCGGAATACACCAAGTTCAAAAAGCTTGATCGGACGGAAATCGAGGTTGCCGCCAATACCAATGTCCTGGGAGTGGCATTAAATGGCTGCCGCCGTGGCACACTCTCTGACAGCGATCTGAGCTGATGTTTGGCAGAGGCAGGGTTTGACAGGAACAGTGAAGCCCTGAAGGCAAACGCTCCTACATAGAGCAGTTTAACATACAAAAGACTGCAGAACCGAATAGGCGACCATGATTAGGACCAAATCTATGCCTCCCCGAATCTTGAGGCGACTGCTTCTGACATTCATGCTTTGCTTGGGCCTGACGGCCTGTAAGTCCGTTGAAGAGCGCGCCGAAGCCTATTTCGCCTCAGCCCAAGAACTAATCGAAGAAGGGGATCTCGACCGGGCGGCGGTCGAGTTACGCAATGTCTTTGAACTGATGCCCAACCATGTCGCAGCGCGCGAAACCATGGCAGCTTTGATGCTGCAGAAAGACGACAAGGAGGCCGCCTATGGCCAGTATCTGCGGCTGGTCGAACAGGTGCCTGATCATGTCGAAGGGCGCACGGTGCTGGCAGAGATTGCATTTGCGGCACGCAACTGGGAAGAGTTCTCCCGCCATGCAACCGAGGTGATTGCTCTCGCGCCTGACGCGCCGCGCACTGAGATGATCGCGCTGGCCTTGCAATATGAGCAAGCGTTGGAGGCGCGCGATGGTCCAGCACGAGATGCCGTACGCGATCAGGCTGCGGGTCTGGCACAAGAGGCCCCGGATAATGACATCCTGCAGTTGATCCTCTTTGACGCCTATGTCCGCGACGGGGCCATCGATCAGGCCTTGGTACAGCTGGAGAGAATGATCGCCAAGCAGCCGGACAATCGCGATCTCTATACGCAAAAACTTGTCCTGCTCGAACGGCAAGGCGACTTCACAGCACTTGAAACACAGCTACGCGACATAGTCATCCGGTTTGCCGAGGATGATGAACCTAAGACCCAACTCATTCAGTTCCTGCTGGCCCGGGGCGAGCCTGACAAGGTGGAAGCCTTTCTCCGCGAGGTGTCGGATCCGGCGGCAGAAGACCCTACGCTTTTCATCGATCTAGTGCGTTTCATAAACCAGAGACAGGGGCCAGACGCCGCACGCGCCGAACTGCGCGCTGCATTGGAGGTCGCAGCGGACCCAGAACGGATACAGATCATTCTTGCGGCCCTCGATTTCGAAAACGGCGCAGAAGACACGGCGATCGAAACGCTGCAAACAATGCTGGAAGGCACCGAAGAAGACTCCGACACAGCCAACCGCATCCGCATCACACTGGCCCGGATGTTGCTTCAGACCGGCAACGAGACCCGCGCGCGCCAACTGGTGGCAGACACGCTCGAAGCAGACAGCGACAGTGTCGAAGCGCTCAAGATGCAGGCGGCCTGGATGATCCAGGACGACAAAGCGGACGAGGCCATCGCCACGCTGCGTCTAACCCTTGATACGGCGCCCGATGATGTCGCCGCCATGGACCTGATATCCCAGGCCTATGCGCGCGCTGGCAATCACGAACTGTCCCGCGATTTCCTTGCGCTGGCGGTGGATGCCTCCGACAATGCGCCTGAACCGTCTTTGCGCTATGCCCGGGTTCTGGCAAGTGACGAACGCTATATCGCGGCGGAAGAGGTTTTGATCCCGGCCCTGCGTCGGGCACCGAACAACGCGGATATTCTGGTGCTTCTGGGCGAAGTCTATCTGGCTGCGGAAGATTACGCGCGCGCTGACAGCGTGATCGCGCGCCTGCGCCGCATCAGCACAGAGCGGACCCTTGCAGTGGCGGATGCGCTTCAGGCCCGGCTTCTGGGCAGCCGCGAAGGCGTCGAACAGGCGCTTGGATATCTGCGCGAACTCGCGGAGCGGGAAGACGCCAGCCTCAACACTCAGATTGCGCTTCTGCGCGCACGCCTCAGCAGCGGGCAAACCGAGGCAGCCCTGAGACAGGCTGAGGCGCTTGTCGCTGAATATCCTGACAATGCGGCCCTGCGTTTCATTCTGGCCACCTCTCATGCTGCCGATGGCGCACTGGATGTGGCAGAAAATCAGATTCAGATCCTGGTGGAAGAAGATCCCAGACGGGGTCGGGCTTGGGTCCAACTCTATCGCCTCCAGCGCCTTCAGGGAAAAGACGACAGCGCCTCACAGACCCTGCGTGACGGGCGCGCCGCTCTGCCCTACAACCGCGAACTTCTTTGGGCGCAAGCCGGGGAATTGGAAGCGGCTGGCGATATTGACGGCGCCATTGCCAATTATGAGCTGCTTTATGAGCGCAATTCCAACGACCTTGTTGCCGCCAACAATCTCGCCAGCCTGCTGACAAACCACAAGACAGATGACGCCGGCCTTGAACGCGCCTGGGCTGTAGCCCGGCGCCTGAACGGCACAGATGTGCCCGCCTTTCAGGACACTTATGGCTGGCTTGTCTTTCGCCGCGGTGAGGCGGAAGAGGCCCTGCCCTATCTCGAAAGCGCCGCCGCAGAATTATCGCAGGATCCAATCGTTCAATTCCACCTCGGCCAGACTTACGCCGCTTTGGAGCGCGATGAGGACGCCATCGCACAGTACCGCCGGGTACTGGAGTTTGCGGGGGAAGACGACCCCCGCCCGCAGATCGCCATCGCCCGCGACGAGATCACGCGGCTGGAAGCACTCCCACCTGCGGAGGAATAGTCTGGCCCGCGCCGCTTTCAGTTTTGGAGCACCCCGCTTGGTGGATAAGATGTGACCACTTCCCAAACGGTTTCCTGCATCAACCTCGCCGCTTCGGGACCTGGGTCAGCAGCCGGACTACCATCAGCCAGTTGCAATTGGTGAGGCAAGCCAACGGGCGAGCGTCCATAAAGTACAGCGTAGTGAGTGAGCGCCACGAGATAGCCACCGTATTCACTGAAGTGGATGTTGTCATGGAACAGATCGTTGCGATCACGGATGGGCCCAACCCCGCCAGCAGCCTCAACCTTGCGCACAAAAGCTGCCATGACCTGCCCGGCTGGGATGACATAGATCGGCTTGTCGACTTCTTCATAGGCCAGCGTGCGTTTGAGAATCTCGCCTTCCCAATAAAGACTCAAATCCCGGTCGAGCCGTGTGAGCCAACCCTCCGGATCATCCAATGGATGCCAGGTTTCATAAAGGTAAACACGTGTCTCTGGATTGCCCTCCCAAGCGGCGACGGCCCAGTTGCGCAGATATTCATGCGGCGCGAAATACTTGATCATATCCTTGATCTCGACCGCTTCGGTCAACACCACCGCGTCATAGTCGCCTGACGCCATGGCTTCCTTTGCATCCCGAAAGGCGGGAGGACCGTTAGACTCTTCAAACCCATTGATCACCACATCTGGCTCCCAATGCGCACGTAGCGGCGTCCCCCAACCAAGCTGACTGTTGAAACTGTGTCCCTCGCTGCCGCCCTGTTCCGCCAATTGCTGCAACATCCCCGGCATGTATGGTCCCACGAGACTGTGCCCCAGATGATAGACATTGAGTGGGCCCTCGGGTGCCGATGCAGGCCTATCGTAGATCATGCTGAATTGCGCTTCGTCCACCGGATCAGGCGTGCTGCAGCGGTTGACCAGGCCGCAAGCGGATAGAAAAAGTAGCAATAGTGGCGTGAGTTTTCGTTTGATGCGATGTAAAATCATGTTCGTATTCGTGTGCGTGTTTAATGGTAAAATGAACCCTATTGGATATGTGCAGCGGTAATTAGTTCATTGCAAGGTATACATTCTGGAATCGATTTCATAACGGGATACACAGATCTTCATGACCAACTCGGGCAAGCTACTAATTTATGCGCCAGTACCATTAGTGCAAACCGATTCCGGACTGTATCTTGAGGATCAAGCTTGCAATGGGCTGAGGCTCTGGGCGGAACATTTTGATGAATTGATTACGATGCACCCCGTCTCTCATACAAAGTTGCCAGACGCTTGGGTGCCAATCAATAACGTTGGGCCAAACTTGGATCGCATTCGTATCTTGCCTCTGCCAACGGCCTATCGTCCTGATCAGTTTTTTCGCCACTATCGAGCCACCCGGAATCTAATACGCGCGGAGATCGACAAAGCTGACTACGTAGCCTTCTCCATCGGTGGCCTTACTGGAGATTGGGGATCGGTTGGGGCTTGGCAGGCCCATATGGCGGGTCGACCCTTTGCGATCTGGACCGACCGGGTGGAATCTGAGGTAACCCGCCGCACAGCGTCTAGTAACCCGCTCTGGCATCGCCGGATCAGAGCGCGGTTAGAACATCGGCCCATGTGGGAATGGGAAAAATTTATCATCCGACGCGCGGCTCTGGGCCTGTTTCACGGCAAGGAAACCTATGAGACCTATGCCCCCTATTGCCGCCAACCACAACTCGTGCACGACATCCACATCAAGGCCTCGGAGCATCTCCCTCCCGAAGCTCTGAAAGCTAAGGTTGTCGCTGCGAACAATGGGCCCCTGAAGATCGTCTATACAGGAAGGGCGAGCGCGATGAAGGGTCCGCAAGACTGGGTGGAGGTTCTTGAGACACTTGCCAAGCGACAAGTGGATTTCCAAGCCACATGGCTGGGTGATGGACCGGATCTAGCAGACATGAGGGCGCGCGTCGCCAACGCAGGCCTTGAGAGCCACGTCACCTTCACAGGTTTCGTGAATGACCGCGCTGCGGTTTTCGACCACTTGCGACAGGCCCATATTTTCCTTTTCTGCCACAAGACGCCGGAATCCCCGCGATGCCTAATCGAAGCGCTGGTCTCTGGCACGCCGATCGTCGGCTATAGCAGCGCCTATCCCGAGGATCTGATTTCGACTCATGGTGGAGGACAACTCGTTTCACTGAACAATGTCGCTGCCCTGAGTGAAACAGTGCAGTCGATTGCTGGAGATCGGTTACTCCTCGGAGACATGATGGCCCGAGCCTTGCGGGATGGAGAGGGTTATACCGACGATGCGGTCTTCCAGCACCGCTGCGAGATCATTAAGAAGTATCTTTAAACAACGGATTGCCCGGGAAGGTCGTCTTGTGGTGACCTTCCCCCGCAGCCCGGATCAATGGGTAGCTTCACCGGGTTTGTGCGACAAAGCCACGAACATGTTTCATGCAAACATATCATAAGGGTTCGATATGAAGTATCTTTTATTCAATACGTTGATGAGTATGAAGAAGCCATTTTCCGATGCGGCTCGCGAACGTCGCCAAGCTCAGTTTTTGAAGCGTATGAAAATTAAAGGCGGCGAACGCATCATCGACTTAGGGGGAACGGTAGAATTTTGGAGAGGTTTCCCTGTCCCTCTGAAACTGACAATCGTAAATCTGCCAGATCCTGAGAAGACGGTTGATGCAAGTCACGAGTTGCATGAGATTGAAATTTTGGACGGAGACGCATGTGACGTAAACTTTGCCAATGACTTGTCTTATGACATAGTTTTTTCCAATAGTGTGATTGAGCATGTTGGTGCGATCGACAAGCGTAGAGCGATGGCTGAAGAGGTCTTGAGACTGGCGCCAAGCTACTGGGTTCAAACTCCTTCTATTTGGTTTCCAATTGAAGCTCATTGCAACATGCCGTTTTGGTGGGCCTATCCTGAGTGGT
Source organism: Ruegeria sp. C9 (assembly GCF_056537585.1). NCBI lineage: Bacteria > Pseudomonadati > Pseudomonadota > Alphaproteobacteria > Rhodobacterales > Roseobacteraceae > Ruegeria > Ruegeria sp. C9. Next base: position 56,223 of record NZ_JBQFRU010000010.1, on the reverse strand, counting down.
TAAAACGCCGATTAATTTCTCGTTGGTATAAGAAATTGCCTGCTTGGACGGACATGGTGGCCGGGACAACTGTCTTACTGAGAGCTGAAATTTTGTCTTTGTTCCCTAATTGCATACTGTGGACGGAATGGAAGTTTGGGTTCCCCAAGAGTTACGTGGCCTACAAACCTCCGTCTAACAGCAAGGGCCGGGTTTCAGAGCAGATGTAGGCGCCGAAAGCCAGTCCATTCATTGCAGCCTAGCTTGAGCTCGTACCGAGACGGAACTCAAATGGTGAAAAACGCGCTTTGGGTTAGAGTTGTGCTGGAGAAAAAGCCCGTTCGCTTAGTCGTAGTCGCCTTGGCAATCAAAATTGCTCGAACCGTTTGGGCTATATTGGCGCACGGGCGAACTTATCATCCATATCGTTCAGAATCGAACTAAATCCAGAAATTTAGAATGACAAAATAGGATTTGAGACGATGCGTCCAAAACCCGGAACATCCCTCGTTGTTCATTTCACTCCGGGGTGCGTCAAGAGTTTAGACCCGGTTTATCCCGCCGGTGCAAACCGAGGCAATGGCGGTTCAATCGCCATCAGCGCATCCAGCAGCCTTTCTTCCGCTGCTGCATCACTTTCACCTGGTCTAATCGGCGTGCTCAACCGGATGAGTGCCCCATCTGTCCGCCCTTCTCGGATGCCGTCCACCATCAGCCAGAACTTTGCTGCTAGATCCCATGCTACCTTTCGGCCTTTTTGGTCGAACCAGTAGAAAACCATCATCCGCGCCTCGCCGTGCTGAACGATTGCGCGGTTGATCATGAAGGGCGTCGCGCTGCCGACTTCTGCAGCGATGTCGGTTCGTTCTAGCCAGGCGATCTCCCAGCCGCTACCGGGCAGGCATATCTCAGGCGAATGAACGCCACCCCGACCCTGATCCGCATACCAGGCCATGAAAAGTCCGACCTCAGCGCCATCCGCTCGGGTCATATTGACCTGGCGGTAGTCGTCGGCGCCAAGCGTCTCCTCCACAACTGGGTCAAGCCGCTGATGGGGGGTTGTGCGCCAGTCGCCGAGGGTTCGGGGAAAAAGTGCAAAGCGTTCACGGGCCACTTCGATCTGGCCGCGTTCGGGGATCATCTGCCATGTTGCGACGGCCCCGACGGCCAGAATGGCGGCCGTGATTAGTGCGGCTGAAGGCTGAACCAAACGTATGCGTTTGGCTTGAGTCCAAAGCCCGTCCGTTTCCAGATCCAGAGCTTCGGTAAGGCTCATCTTCACGGGGTTAAAGAACAGCATGATCCGGGCAAGAACAAACAGAAGCAACACACAGGCAACAAAGATCACCCATCCTTCGAAGAAATGGGTAAACCCGTCCAACCAGTCGAGCCCGTAGTAGTTGACGACGGTTCCCGCGATGGCGATGCGGACCGAGTTCATGATGACGGTGATCGGCGCGGCCGCGATCAACAGTATAGCTTTGTGCCACATCGGGCCCTTGTAAAGGATGGCAAAGATGTAGCTGAAGCTGAGGATCGGAAAGAGGTATCTGAGCCCAGAGCAGGCCTCGGCCACATGCAGTTTGGTGACGCCCAAATCAATGATGTTGCCGTCAAGAAAGACCGGTACGGACAGAAGCCCTAGCATCCATACGCCCAATTCGGATGAGATCAGTTGCAGCCAGGTAGACATCTTGTAATAGAGCGTGTCGGGCAGCGGTAGCATGTAGACAAGATGCAGTACCGGCGGCCAGAAGTGTTTTCCGGTGGACCAGCCAAAGCTGATCAAAAGAATGCCGCCGACCCAAAGGATCAGCGCATAGGCGGCCATGTCGTCGATATTAGCCAGCCGTGCCAACGCACCAAAAACGAGTGCCAATGCCACGACTGCCACTCCGACCCAACGATCACCAATGGGTCCGGGCCGTTCGGGGTAGTCTTTGAGTTGGCGGAGGAAAAGAAGCCCGGACAGAACCGGGATCAACGGAGCGTGTGAGTACTCTGGCAGGCCCCAGGCAATGCGCAGCGCATCAAGTCCTGGTGATAGAAATATGAACGCCCCCACCGTCGCCACCAAAAGCCATAAAAGGCCCAAGTGCAGGCTTTTACCTACACGGTGGTTCAGAACGGTTTGGGCTGCGGATTCAGTCATGAGGATCTGTTTATCTGGTCGGGCCGGGTTGCCGTATCTTGCGGAAGCTATGTCATCCTAAGCGTAGTCATTAAAGCTTTTCAAACGCCCACCAGACAAAATCATGTCATAGATCTTCATCGTCTAGGCGGCTTTTGTGTTAGAAGTACATAGATTGACAGCATAGCCTTCGCGGCGGTGGAGAAATGTTTCAATGGCCTTGAGCTTGGTTCGAGGCTACGATTTACTCAGCACATGGCGAAATTTGTTCCTCATTGCCGGAGAGGTCACCATTGCGCGCGAGTATTTGTATCCGACCGCCGGTAATGAAGGCCATATAAAGTTACAGTCTCCTGCAAGGATCAGAACACGGGGGCGAGATATAAAAGATTTAATAAACCTATATACCTCACACATTATGGATAGGCCGGACAAAACGCTGAAAGATTTTGCAAACTGCCTGATTGTTTATGACTGACCGCACCTATGTCCTGATCTCTCCATGCCGGAACGAAGCGGCCTATATGCGGCGCACGCTCGACAGTGTGGTGGCGCAAACCGAGACGCCGTCGCTCTGGGTGATCGTCGATGACGGCTCAACCGATGGGTCGATGGATATTCTTACCGAATATGCCGCAAAGCATGACTGGATACGCATCGTCTCCGCGTCCGACCGCGGGCATCGGGCCGTTGGTCCTGGTGTGATTGACGCGTTTTATGCAGGGTTAGACACTGTTTCGCTGGAAAATTATGCCTATCTTTGCAAGCTCGACGTCGATCTGGACCTGCCGCCGCGCTATTTCGAATTGCTGATCGAACGGATGGAGACTGACCCGCGGCTCGGCACCTGTTCGGGCAAGCCCTATATTCGTCAGGATGGCAAGCTGATCTCGGAGCGCCGTGGTGACGAGATGAGTGTCGGTATGACCAAGTTCTACCGCCGTGAATGCTTCTCCGATATCGGCGGCTTCGTACGCGAGGTCATGTGGGACGCCATCGACTGTCATAAGGCGCGCCAGTTGGGTTGGATTGCGCGTTCGTGGGATGACCCCGACCTGAGGTTTGAACATCTGAGGCCCATGGGGTCGAGCCAAACCTCAATCTATACCGGTCGCCGCCGCCACGGGTTCGGGCAGTATTTCATGGGGTCCGACCCGCTTTTCTTTTTGGCGACGGCAATCTTTCGGATGACCGACAGGCCATATGTGCTGGGCGGGTTAGCCACAGTGCGGGGTTATCTGGGGGCCTGGTTTCGGGGGGAAAAGCAGCTCGATGACCCCGAGCTGCGCGCTTTCATTCGGGCCTATCAGCGTCGGGCGTTGTTCAAAGGCAAAGCTCGGGCGATTGCAGAGCAGGAGGCCGCAAAAGCCCGGGCGTGGTCGCTCGGCTCAACTTAGTCCGCATACATCTCCAGCCAGCTCTGGAACATCAGCACATTCCACAGCTGATGACCCCAATTGTGGGTCCCAGCTTGGTGTTGGGACCAAAGCTGCCCGACCAGGACGGGGTCCAGGTATCCTTCTCGGGCCAAGCGCTCGGGGGCCAGCAGGGCAGCGGCCCAGTCCTTGAGCCCTCCGCGCAACCATAGGCCGATGGGAACTTCGAAACCCATCTTCGGGCGCTCGATCAATTCTCGGGGGACGTATCGGTGGAGCACCTGTCTGAGCAGCCATTTCGATTGGCCGCCGCGGACCTTCATGTGAAGGGGCAGCCCCCAGGCAAACTCGGCCACTCGATGATCGAGCAGGGGCGCGCGGCTTTCCAGTGCCACAGCCATGGTCGCCCGATCGACCTTGGTCAGGATGTCGTCAGGCATATAGGCCAACATATCCAACTGCATCATCCGTTCGATCACACCCAGATCGCCACGCGGAGGGAGATGATCAGCCAGGATCGAAGGCGGGTTGGAACCGCCAATGACTGCGGCCTCTGGGAAGCGCCAAACCGATACCATCTTGCGGTGCAGTTCATCTACGTTGTGGCTCGCGGCATAATTGGCCAAGCGATGCAGACGCTGACCGTTGGGTTCCTTGCCTTGCGGAGTTGCGCGGATGGGCTCGATCAACTGGTTCAGAAGCGTTGCGGGGAGAGCGCGAACGGCCCCCGCCCCAAGACGACGTAATTGGGAGGGCATCAATGCCAGCTTTCTGAGCAGCGCCGCGCCTTGCTGATAGCGGTCGTAACCGCCGAAAAGCTCATCTCCACCGTCGCCAGAAAGCGCCACCGTAACGTGTTGGCGCGCCAGTTCGGCAATTAGGAACGTCGGAATTTGAGAACTGTCGGCGAAAGGTTCGTCATAGATAGTAGGCAATCGAGGGATCACGTCGCGCAGGTCTGTGTCGCCTACATAAAGTTCTGTGTGGTGCGTGCCTAGATGTTTCGCCACATCGGCGGCGAATACGGCCTCATTATAGCGGGCTTCGTGGAAACCGATGGAAAAGGTATGTACCGGCTTGTTTGATAGGTGCTGCATCAGCGCCACGATGGTCGAACTGTCGATGCCGCCCGACAAGAAGGCTCCAAGCGGCACGTCTGACATCATCTCGTTGCCGACAGCATCCAGCAGGAGTGCTTCAAGCTGGTTGATGGCCTCAGCATCAGTTGGCACCGGGCCGCGGGGAGCGGCAGCAATGGCACCCCCGTTCCAGTAAAACTTGCGGGCGAAGCCGGGGGCTGTCAGCGAGACTTCGGCCATCTCGCCCGGACGCAGCTTCATCAGCCCTTCATAGATCGTCAGGTCTTCGGGGACATGACCGTGGCGCAGCATCGCCACCAGCGCGTCGCGGCGCACTTCGGCGCGGAACGCGGGATGCGTGCGCAGTGCTTTGAGTTCTGACCCGAACAGGAATAGTGCGTCTTTTCCAGTGCCCTGCCAGCCATAGTAAAGCGGTTTTTCCCCCAAACGGTCGCGCGCCAGCAGAAGCTTCCTCTCCTCGCGGTCCCACAGCGCGATGGCAAACATGCCTTGGGTACGCCGGATCGTTTCTTCGAACCCCCAGACCTCGAAGCCACGCAGCATGACTTCAGTATCGGATGTACCGCGCCATTCCGGCGCCTTACCTGTGTCTTCCAATTCGGTTCGCAGGGCTCGGTGGTTGTAGATCTCGCCATTGTAGACCAGTTGGTAACGCCCGGTTGACGACACCATCGGTTGGTGTCCCGCAGGTGACAGATCGACGATGGCCAGTCGCAGATGGCCCAGGGCAACGCCTACCTCCTCATCGACCCAATGGCCCTGGCTGTCAGGACCGCGATGAGCAATGGCACTCATCATCGCCTGAACGCAGGTCGGAGCGTCCTGTACCTGAGGGTGACCCGGAAGCCAGAGAAAACCGGTGATACCGCACATAACGTGGTCTTAATACCTTACAAATTTCCCTAGTCTTAATGCCGGGGCGGAGAACATGAGGCAAGCGTACAGTCTCTTGCGCGGAAAAACTGTTTTTATGATGCTTCTTGCGCGCCGCGAGACGGGTATTGTGGTCGCTGGTTGCCAAAAAAATCATCATAAGCGATAGGTTGGGTTTCATCGGCGTCACCAAGCGCCGAGGAGCCGGGCAGGGGGGCATAAGTATCAAACATACCGGGGGTATTTAGTGTGGCCGTTTGTGCGCGAAGATCGACTGTAGATGTCTGATAGCCCCTTTCGCGAGGGCTGAAAAAGAGATTTGTGGAACTGGAAAGCGGGGCGTCACCGATCATTGGGTCATCAGTTCCCGTTTGATAGACAACATTGTTGGCGACCGTGATGTTATTGAAATGGTCCTGCCAGTTCACAAATATTGCCATATTGTCAGCAACATCCCATTGATATGCGTCTCGTCGGAGCCGGTTCACGAACGTATTATTTAGAATAGAAATCGGAGCGGAGTTGTTGTCTGGGGATGTGGAAGAACCGCCATTATGTCCGTCCAATAAAATAAATGCATGAGGGTTCGTGGTTCCAAGAGATTGTTCAGAATCCGGCAGAACAAAAACGTTGTTTCGGATGGTGGTGCCCCCAAAACCGAAATTTACGAGATTGGCAGTTTGATACCCTCCAACCACGTAATTTTTTTCAAACAAAGCATTTATGGGAAGCTTTTTCTGACCTTCACCCGGCCCCATTGTCACAACATTGTAACCTCCCTCAAAGGCATTCGCCTGGCAGTTGATTTTGGCGCCTTCGAAAGAGCTTGCATTCAATCGTAAGCACGGCTGCGTCGCAATAATTTTGCCATTTCCAGACCATCCTTGTCGAATAAAGAAATCAGAATTTTGAATGATCGAAACAACAGCATTTCCCGCCAATCGAGCCCCCCATCCTCCATTGCCGGTTGAATCGATCAGAGCATTGACATCAGATATGATTGAAGAGCCGGTGATGGCAAACCCTTCAAAGCTGGCGTCTAGAACCGCCGTACCAAAGTTGGTGACAACCGTATCGTTCAAAACGACAGAATGACCACCTTCGGTTTGGCCTACAATAATTGCAGCCAGAAGACCTGAAACGGAGCACCCATCCAACAATGCCAAATGCGGTGGGTTATTAAACCAAGTGAACAGGATGGGGTGCTCTCCGCCCAGAACCGAGGTTGAATCAAACCCGGACTCAAGAACCACATTTTGCCAAACCATATCTTTGGAAGGGTTTGGGATTCTTGGGGCGATGTCGTTCCAGAAAACCCCTCCTGTACAAAAAACCAGCGGCCTGTCAGCATTGCCGTCTCCTGCAACAATATGGAAGGATGGGGTATGTCCGCCAAACCCAGGCGAAATGCCGGAGAAGGTATATTCTTCGCCCCGATTTAACACGATCCTTTTGGGTGCCGCTTCTTGCCCTGCAATATTGTCGTTAAAAACGCTGCTGATATCGCCAGTTTTAAGGCGCCGAGCCCGAGGCGGAGAATGTTCGAAATTACCGGAGGGGCTGAGAAAAAGCGTGTTTCGGGCTGGAAATACGGCGCCAGGGTCTTCGATCACGATATCGGTTGATGCTGTGGCTGTCTTTCCCGAAGCTGGTTCGATGACGAAAACCGAAACGCGATAGCTGCCCGGAGTGCGAAACGTATGTGAGACCCAAGGGCCATATGCGACACCGGCGTTTAGGTGTTTACCAGGCAGGTTCTCTGGCGCCTGGAAATCGTATGGATCATCAAAGTCCCAAAAATAGTATAAGTCATGAAACCGGCTGTCATAGATTTGACCAGCGGTTGGCGCCACAGCGTCAAAGCCATCGACCGTCACTTCAAAAAAGACGGCATCGGGGGACACCTGCCAAACTGAGCGGCGCATAACGGTAATTTCAGCTGTAGCACCTTCAGACATGTAGGGGACTCCCGGCTGGAAATTTTACCTTGTTAGCAAGCGTTAATCTGATGAGAAACACAACCCTATTTAAGTTGCGGGCTCGTATGAAGCATTTTAAGTGATCGTGTTTCTTGACGGCGCCAGTGCCTGAAATTGTGTCACAAGTTGGATTGGTGACAGACAGGATTGGTGACAGTGTCAAAATCTTCGTGTACCCACTGGGCGTTGCTTTTGAATGCTGGGCGCGGGGCGGCTCCAAAATGTTCGGATATATCGTCCTGTATACTTGGCCGCTAGTCGTATTCGCCTTTTTCCGCGTCTGGTCTCCGGCCGTCGCGTTATTGGCGGCAATCATCGGGGGATATCTGTTCCTACCGACGGGATTGTCTCTTGACTTGCCCGGCTTACCAGCCCTGAACAAAGATACGATACCAGCAACTGCGGCTTTTATAGCTGCAATGATAACTTCAGGAACGACTACACCAACGAGCCTGCCGGGCTGGCTCCCCAAAAAACGTTTGCCAATACTTTTGATCGTTATTCTGATTTTGGGTACATGCTTGACAGTTTTAGCCAACAGACACCCATTGTTCTATGGGCCTCTCGTCTTTCCGGCTCTCCGAGTCTGGGACATTCTTTCGACATTGCTTTCAGCTGTAATGATGCTTCTGCCTTTCATTCTCGGACGGAAATATTTAGCACATCCGGAGAAGCAATGGCTTTTTCTGAAGGCGCTTGTCATTGCTGGAACTGGATATTCGCTACTGGCTCTATATGAAATTCGGATGTCGCCGCAGCTTAATTTCATGATTTATGGGTATTTCCCGCACGCATGGGAACAACATATTCGCCCGGGCGGTTATCGCCCACTTGTTTTCGTGCAGCACGGCCTTTGGTTGGCGATGTTCTTCGCTATGTGTGTCTTGGCTGCCGGCGGACTTGCCAAATACGTCAAAGAGAAAAGAGGGCGTGTCTACCTCCTGCTTTGCGTATGGTTATTGATGACGTTGTTTCTATCAAATTCTCTTGGGGCGTTTTTAATCGCAGCGATCCTGATAGTTGTGATGTTTGTTCTGAACGTCAGATTGCACTTTGCGATTGCTGCAGTGTTTTCTGGCATTGCTCTGCTTTATCCGATGCTTCGTGGTGCTGATCTTGTACCTGTCAATACTATCATTGAATGGGTTACAACCTTGAGCGTTGATCGAGCAGATTCCTTGGAATTTCGGGTAGTTAACGAAAATTATCTGTTGGAGAAGGCGCGCGAACGACCGCTGTTTGGATGGGGCGGGTGGGGTCGCAGTTTTGTGTATGATCCAGCCACCGGTGAAGGCATCAGTCTAATTGCTGATGGGTATTGGGTGGGGGTAATTGGTGTAGGTGGATGGGCGCGATACCTATCCGAGTTTGGATTGCTTTGTCTCCCGGCCCTAGTACTTTTTTTCAGAGCCCGGAGATTTGGTCTGGGACCAGAGACGGCTATTCTTTCGTTGGTTTTGGTCGCAAATGTGATCGACTTGCTTCCCAATGCGACAGTAACGCCAATTACCTGGCTTATAACCGGGGCGCTGTGGGGTAGACTAGAACTCGGCCGTGTCGCAACATCCGACACTGAAATGGCACCAGTAGCTGAGCCCAAGCATGCCCTTGCCCGTGCCCGCCCACGGGCACCCCTGCCGCCATCATCACCTGTGCCGGGACCGTCGGCCATGAAATCACGACCTACCAGCCGCTACACCCGGCAAACCAACCGGATCATTCGGAACGGTCGCGGAAGGAAAGGAACTGACGCATGACAGGGCAACCGACGGTTGGGGCCGTCGTCATAGGCCGTAATGAAGGGGATCGATTGGTGCGGTGCCTGGCCTCAGCCACTGAACAAGCAGATAGGGTTGTTTATGTGGACAGCGGTTCAACTGATGGCAGTCAACAGGCCGCGAAAGCCGTAGGCGCAACATGTGTCGAATTGGACCAAAGCCAACCCTTCACAGCGGCGCGCGCACGTAATGCCGGGTTCGATATCTTGCAAAAAGACCCGGTGCCGGTGCAATTTGTGCAATTCATCGACGGAGATTGCGAATTGCAACCAAGTTGGATCGAAGCCGCACGATCCTTTCTGGCGGAAACGCCGACTGCGGCCGTCGCCTGTGGTCGCCGCCGTGAACGCTTTCCCGAAGCGTCGGTTTACAATCGGCTTATTGACCAGGAGTGGGATACGCCGGTGGGACAGACCAGAGCCTGTGGTGGAGATGCGCTGATGCGCAGCAAAGCCTTGTCGGCTGTTGGCGGTTTTGATCCGGCCCTCATAGCGGGGGAAGAGCCTGAATTATGTGTCCGCCTGCGCGCAGCGGGTTGGTCGATCTGGCGGCTTGATGAGGAAATGACGTTGCACGACGCGGCTCTGACCCGGTTTGCGCAATGGTGGAATCGGAACCGGCGTGCGGGCCACGCATATGGGGAAGGGGCGGCCATGCACGGGTCTCCGCCCGAACGCCACTGTGTGCGGGAGACCCGATCAGCTCTCGCCTGGGGGGCTGTGTTTCCCCTGCTTGTTGTGACGGGTACACTTGTGACATCTTGGTCGCTCGCGTTACTTTTAGTCTGGCCCGCTCAGGTGCTGCGCCTGGTATCGCGTGGTATGGACCCGACCCGTGCCCTGTTTATAACACTGGGTAAGATCCCTGAGGCACAAGGTGTCCTGGGCTATTGGTGGGACCGGTTCCGCGGACGCCGGGCAAAGTTGATAGAGTACAAATAGGATCTTACCGCCCGGCAAAGGGCAGAATGTCAAAAACGCTTGGGTTCATCCAGATTGTAGCCATTACAATTCCACAGGAAGCAATCAGAAAAGCGAGGTCTTGTTTGGGGTACCACCCACTGTAAGGCCGGATAAAATAGACCAGAAATGGATAGGAAAAAATATCAACGATAACAGGAGCCAAAGCTGCACCGATCAAACCAAACTTGCTGACCATAGGCAACAACACCAAGATACGAGCAATTGCGGTGCCTGTTGTGAATATGGTGAAATCGCGCGAGTTTCCATTCGCCAATAGTATCTTATCGTAGCTCATGATGACCTGCCTTGGGATCATCGCCAGACTAAGAAGCACCAGAATTGGCCCTGCAGCGTGGTAACGGGGATCATAGAGAAAAGTTACAGCTAAAACGCCAACCATAGCCAAGACTGCAGCCATTCCAAGTGTTCCCATGGTCAGTAGCATTCGCGCACGTCCAATACTCTTTCGGTTTGCGTCATTGTCTGCGGGCGGTCGGGTACGATAAAGCGGGAACAATATCCGCTCTAGCAATTGCGTGCTGAGTGTGAGCGGGACAGCGGCAAGCATGAAAGCGATGGTGTAGACTGCAAGATCTTCAAGGCTTACATATTTCCCGAGTACCATTCGGTCACCTTGCTGCACAAAGAAGCCTGCAGCAGTCCCAAGGATAATATACTTTCCGAAATGAAAGATTTCCCTAAAAGCGTCGCGCTCCCAAGCAAGTCTGTTTGCGGGCCCGGGCAAGATTGTATGTGAAAGAACAACACGAACGCTGACCCCAACAAGTGCGCCCATTACAAGCGCCCAAACCGAGTTTAGCCAAAGCGCCATAACAATCATGAATACTGTACCAGAAGTTTGTGACGCTAGTTCCATCGCCGTCAAACGGCCTAACGTGAGATGTCGATTAGCGAGATACATTTTCGTCGACTGGAAACCCTGGATGAATGTTGACATCGCCAAAACCGGAATGATGAGACCAAGTTCAGGTTGTTCATAAAATGCGGCAATCGGATTTGAGATAAGACACGCCACAACCCAAAGCACAGCACCTCGAATGACTTGTAACGTCCAGGCGGTGTTCAGGTACTTGGGATCATCGCCTCGCGGACTCCGTACAACGGACGCACCTATGGCCACGTCAGAAAACATTTCGAGCCCGGCGATGACAACCTGCACCAGGGCCATCAGGCCGAACGCTTCAGGAAAAAGAATGCGCGTCAGGATCAGGTTCGACCCCAGGCGGATCAACTGGCTGCTGCCGAAGCCCATGACACTCAGGGCTGTTCCGCGGATTGCCCGCACCTTCAAACCATCACCGCTGAGAACGGACCGGAGCGCTGCTTTCATGATGGCAGCATCCGGAAATCGGGTTGATTTACCATGCCTTAACCGGTTAGCCGTGTCAGATTGATGGATTCCATGAACCGCAGGTCCAGCGCCTGTTCATACTTTTGTGCAGCCTCTGGCAGCACCTGCCCTGAGTGCAGAAGCACCCAATCTGCAAAGGTTAGCTCGTTGCGGGTCCAGATTGTGTCATAGATGTTGATGAACTCGCGGAAAGTTCCTGTCTGTACTTTGTGCCAGAAGAAATCCGTTGTTGCGTAATCGACGAAGGCAAAGCAGTCACGATAAGCCGTCCAGCTGTCTTCCAGCGTCCAGTTCAACGGACGTCCAATACGTGTGAGGAACGTTGAAGCGATGTAGCTCTCCGCAGCTCCAATCTGGCAAAGCTCACCGATGGGGATTTGGGCATAGATGTCCGACAACGCCTCGGGCCAGTGTTTGGGCAATGGGTCGGTTCGCAGACCGGGCGTCCAGTAGCGCAACATATCCTCCGCATGACCAAAGACGGTCTGATCTGTGACGTGATAGGGCGCGAATTTGAGCGTTCCGTGACCTACGCCGATGATCCGGTGCAGCTGTTCAAATCCGCCTCCGGCCGGAAAGCTGCGCGCAATGGCCGCGAGGAATCCCATGACATTGGGCCGGTACAGCCGCTGATCAGTGCGGGTTTTCATGATCCAGATTGCACCATTCTTATGCGCCTGGATGATCCCGGCACCGGCGCTGACCAGTTGCATGTTGATGTTGAAGAGCCCCGGGGCCGCGGGCTTTTCGGATAACACCACATCGACCCCTTCGGCACGGATGGGGGCAAGATCGGCCTCAGGCGTGTCGTTCCAGGTCGACAGGATTAGCCGCACACCAGGCATGTTGCGGCGATAAATCCGCAGGGTTTCGACAGTGAAATCATCCTGTATGGAGATCGGCCCCTGCATGACGATTGCCATCGGTTCATCCGTGGATTCAGGTTCGGACTGATTGGCGATCTGCCGGCTCAGCTTGGGGCGCTGCGTATATGTTAGAAAATGATCTGATGACCGGGTGATTTGCTCCAGGCTCCACATCAGCAGGCGCCGGGCGACTTTGACCATCACGGTATCGGTCGTATCCATGATGTTTATCCCGCTAGGCCATTGATGGCCTTTTGCGACACTGGTGCCGCCAGGAAGGCATCAAGATCATCCGGTACGCCGATGCCGTGCATCCCGGCGCCAACTCGACCAATGGAATGACAGGCAATCGCAGCACCTTGTTCGATCATTTTCGTGTAAGCAGGAGCCACATAGAACTCTCCGTTCACGCGGATATTGGCGGCGATCATCGCATCTGCGGCAGCCACAAAATCGCGGCCGTGCGCAAAGTTATATATGCCTACCGTCGCCTCGTTCGAAACGACTTCCTTTTCGACCACCTCGGTAACGCGACCGCTGTCATCTCGGCGTATGAAGGACCATTTGTCATCATCAGCCCACATCGTCATAATCAGCCCATCGGCTGTGCCCATATCGACCAAATAGGCATCAATGTCGGCATCAATGTATTGGTCACAATTGGCGATCATCAGCGCATCGTCATTGTTGATGGCAGCACGATTGAGAAGAACGGTGCAGGCCGCCCCTTCAGTCACCGCATCGACATAGGTGATCGTGCAGCCCGGTGCCCAGCCCCGCAGTTTGCCGGCCAAACCATATTCGCTGTCGTGCTCGCGCAGGATCAGGAAATGGAACTGGTGTGGCACAGACGGCGTCAAGTTGGCGATCACAACCTGGATCATTGGAAACCCGTGGATTGGGATCAGGGGCTTGGGCAGATCATAGCCTACATCAGCAAACCGGCTTCCCCGACCGGCCATTGGGACTACAATGTTCAGCATTCGTATTTGTCTCCGGTCACGCTTGGGGTCTTGACGACAACGGTGGTCACATCGGTGAGAGCCTCAAAATCGGTCGCCTCACCCGGTTCGATCAGGATGATGTCGCCAGCGCCGTATTCTATGCCGTTCATTCGGACCCGACCTGTGGCAATCAACGTCACCTCGGGGGCAATCTTGTGCATATGACGAGCTTCTTTCGCGCCTGCTTCGTAGGATTTCATTGCCACTTCGGCATCTCGAGTACGCAGCACCACAGGATCAAAATCGCCGACAAACCACCCCTTGGTCATGTTTTCCAGACGAAATATCTTCATGAAGCTGCCTCTCGCCGGCGGGCGATCAGTTCCTGTTCATAGTCTTCGACCGCCTGCGGTGTTGCCAACGAAATGTATTGCGCGCGATCGACCTGATAGGTGCCGACCGATTTCTGTAACAGGATCAGCTCGTTAAAGGTTGGGCAGACGAAATAGCCTCCGTTCACATCGGCTCCTTTCATGATCATGGTCTGCGCTGCATCCACGAAATCCTGTCCGCGCCTGAAATAATACACCCCCGCCGTGGCATTGCGGCTGATCGGGCGTTTTTCCGCCGCTTCAATGACCATGCCGTTTTCATCGGTTTTCACGAAAGACCAACGGGGATGAACACTGTCGAACACGACCGTCCCGGCGTCCAGCTTGCGCTTGCGGAAATCAGAGATTGCAGCGGCCACGTCGAATGCCAGTATCTGGTCGGCATTGGCGATCAGAAGCTCATCATCATTGGCCACGTGCTCAACCGCCAGCAGTGCCGTGCAAGCTGCTCCAGCGGTGTCACCTTCCGTGCGGACGATATGACAATTGGAGTGCAAAAGCTGCAAAACCTCGCGCAAGTGAAAGCGCAGATCATCTTCCTTGCGAACGATAAAGACAAACTCCACGCCATCGATCACATTCAGGCAGTCAGTGGCATGTTCGATCATCGGGCGTCCGTCGATCTCGATCACCGGCTTGGCAAAAGGAAAACCGTGATTGCGAAACCGCTCATCGCTGCCGGCCATGGGAACCACGATTTTCATACCTCGCCCTCCTCTACACGAGCAATGGCATCCAGGATGCGATCCAGTTGTACATCATAGACGCTTTGTACCACCAGCAGATGGCAACCTGCATCCTCGGCTGCTTTGATGCCGTTTTGATTGTCCTCAACCACTAAACACTGGTCGGGGTGCAGTCCCAACTTGGCAGAAGCCGTCAAATACATGTCAGGATCGGGTTTCGGCTTGGAGACATCTTCGTTCGAAAGCATCACATCAAGATAACCGTCCAGTGCGCTTTTCTGCATCATCAATTCGACGCTGTTCCGCACCGAATTCGAGGCCAGACCCAGTTTGTAGCCACGGGCTTTGAGGTTTGATAGCGCATATTCATGCACAAAGACCGGATGGCAGTTTACATGCACCTGATCGACGGTAAATTTCTGCTTCAGCGTGTTCAGAAACCCGTGCAGTCCTCGCGGCAAACCACGTTCTTTGGACAGCATCTCCAGCTTGGTGCGCGTTGGCAATCCGTCAAAGGTCGACAGGTGATCGGCCCGTGAAATCGTGTAGCCAAAATGCTCTAGCGCGCGGTTTAAAGCATGATAATGCCATTCTTTAGCGTCTATCAACACGCCATCCATATCAAATATAACCGCCTCAATTTTCATGATTAAAATACTCCTTGGCCGCTTCCGGGTAATCAGTGCAAATCAGAACATCTTCATGTCTGGAGACATCCCATACTGCGAGGCGCTCCCATACTGGTTCATAGGTGCGTTTGTGTAAGTCAGGTGAAACAACACACACGCGTTTTCCCGCATCCAAATGTCGTGAGATGTCATCGCGATCCCACCAGTCGGTCCAGAATGCGTCCAGCCAGACGCCTGCGGCCTCTGAATAAAGAGGTGGTTCCGGTTCGGCATCAGAATGGCGGGTGAAAACCGGGACCCCGGCGTTGAGCCAGTGCAGCGTGTCCGGTACCGACATGTCGAAGACGAAAGCATCGCGCACTTCAAATTGATCCAGTAGATCCCGGACCATCACCTGCAGACCGTCCGCCTTAATGTTTAGCGCCAGTGTCAGTCTCGGGTCTGCCTTAGCGTGGATCGCGAACATCTCTTCGGCCTGCATGGCACCGGCCTTTGGCGGATCGTGCGCAATGGCCAGATCGCCGCCCAAATCGCGGAGGTCGGTTTCGGTACCGAATCCCAGTTCGAATGATCGGGTGAAGGCCACCGGTGCATTCTTTTCCGCCTCGGTCTTCCAATAACCTCTATGACTTAAAATTTGCATGTCCTACTCGGATTTCACATGAAAACAAGTCTCTGTCTCGACCTGCGTGGGAGGGGACGCGTTTTTCAGACCAGCGCGCCGAAGCATCCGTGTCATTGCACTCCTTCCTGGGTAAATCGGGCGAGAGGTGGAAAATCTGTTGCGCGCTGGCACAACCCGCTGCCCCAGCCAGGAATAGCTCAGCGTGTTAAGCGTCGTAATCGTCAGACCTTTCAGCTTTCTCGGATTGGAGGGAAGCTCTGCGACAGTTCCAAAGAAATAAGACCAAAGCGTGCCCCCAATGATGATGGCCTCTCCACTGGAAGCTAGCACACGGTTGATCTCGGCAAAAGCTGGCGCCAGATCGAAATATTGATGGGCCGACACGCACAGGACGAGGTCGAACTCACCATCATCAAATGGTAAAGCCTCGGCCGAACCCTGTTGCACTTCCGGCGGGTCCATACCTTCGCGTTCACAGAAGATGGCACCCATCTGAACATAAGCCTCGATAGGTTCGACGCCCATTACCTTGGCCCCCTGCAATGCAAAGGACATCAGGTTTGTCCCCATGCCGGACCCAATCTCGAGCACGCGGCGCCCGCGAAAGCGCTCAATGGCAAGCTGAGGAGCGACCCCTTCGAAAGGCAGTGCCCTTTGGCGTTCGGTCCAAAATTGGTATTCGCGACAAGAATCTTCAGCGCAAATGCCAAGCTCTGTCCTGTGCCCGTCCGATCCGACCCATTCTAACTCACGGGCCTTGGCCCGGGACTCTGCCCCGTGATCCTCTGAGGCCTTTCCGAGCGCGAGATCGTGCATAAAGCGGATCAGATCATCGCCCTCGTGACCCAAAAGTGCTTCGCGGATATTTTCAATCGCTTGCACGTCGAATTTCATTTGATACGCCCCAGAACACCCAAGTTTAGGGCTGTATCGTGCACGAGCACCTCAAAAGTATAGGAAAAGGTCGTGGCTCCCTGATTTTCGATTTCCAGCCAGGTCAATATTCCCTGCCAATCTGCCAATACTTCAATTGGGCTCTCAAGTACGTAGTTTAGCACATGGCCTTCTGTCAGGATCGCCTGAAGTGCCGCAGGATTGACCTTGCCATCCAGATTGATCGTTCGATCGTGCCAGTATCCCAGTGTCCCTGTTTGCACCGCGCCAACCCATGTTTCGGCATGCACGTTTGCAGTCACCCAGTCGACAACCTGAAAATGCCCCTGATCGCGCACTCCCGGTACAAGGGCACGGCCCAGAAGGCCTAAGCAAAGTGCCAAAGCTGCCAAGCAAAAAAAACTGAACATTGAAGCATGCCGCTCAGGAGTAATACGTCCCACCACTGTCAACAGAACTGATGCCGCAGCGATAATCGTGAAAGGCGCAAAAGGAGCCAGATAGCGACTTAAAAACCAGCCTGCACCGAAATATAGTCCGTAATAGATGCTGAGTACGGTGGCGAATATTAGGAATGCCACGGTCACATACCGCGCCGGACCTCCGCGTTTCCAGGTTTGGATCACAAACACTGCAACGATGAGCAACACCAACAGCAACGCAATGACTTGAAACGCCGGTATAGATTGCAATACCGCCGGGATTGGAAACATCGGAAAAGTATTTTCAAACAGGATAGCGGGCAACAAATCAACGTTCTTGGCAAAGCCGCCACTCAGAGCCTGCGCAGTGCCGCTGACAGGCACGATGGAACCGAAGTTGACATAGTTGTTGATCAGCCACGGTGCCGCAATGATCAGGCTCAGCACACCGGGTGGAAGCAGGTCGGCGACAACTTTAACGAACCTGTCTCGCTGCACGATCAGGTTATGCAGGCCCCAGACAAGGAAGATAGCAGTCACCAGGAAGGCACCGTCATTACGGGCCAGGAAAGTCACGCCGCAGGCCGCGCCCAAGATCATTCGGTCCGCAAAGGTTGCTCCCGGACCCTTTGCCAACACTTCGCCGAACAGAACGAGCGTCAGCGCAATCATAGCGGTGTAAAGTCCGGTCTCCAGCCCGTTCATCGTATGAAACAGCAACAATGGCCCGAGAAACCAAAGGGCCGCCACGAACCAGGGCCAAAGTGGATTGTCGTCTTGCCCCCGCAACAGATCTCGCGCCAATGCGCGAACTGCAAAAAGTCCACCTACCGATATGGCTGCCGCGATCAGGTGCACGCCAGTCAATCCCAAAACCTTGTCGCCGTTGGTCAGCAGATAAGGAACCGAAAACAGGAACGTGGCCAAAGGCTGCACACCATTGCTCGCGGTTGTGCCGTCTGAGACCGACATCCCCAGGCCGATCGCCATATTGCGGGCGATGGTCAGCATCAGATAGCCGTCTTCAGTCATGAAGAATTGGGCCAGCGCTGGGGTGCCCGCCACAACCGGCCACAATCTATAGGCCGTGCCCAGGATCAGAGACGCCACAATAAGGCGAAATGTGGTTTTTTCGGTTAGAATAGTCATGGCCTAGCGCTATTGCCTGAAAAATGTGTCATCAATATTGCTATTGCTTATAACAAACCCAATTTGCGCGAAACCTCACATCCCCACCATCCGCAATCGAAATCTAGCTGTCCCATCATACCGGCCTATACCGATCCGGGGCAGAGCCTGCTGCGGATCGTCAGGCGCCATATGCCTATCCTCCAGGATCGTGGCGCTGACAAAACCCAGATCATAAAGCATTTTCATTAAGTCGGGCGTGTAATTGCCATTGGGGTAGGCGAAATGACGGATCTCTTGCCCGGTCCAGCCCTGCAGCAGATCGCGCGATCGCGCGACGCTGGCGCCTGCGTCATCAAGTGATATCTGGTCCAGCAATTCATGGCTGTGGGTGTGTGATCCGATGGTTACGAGAGGTTCCGCCGAAAGTTCCTGCAACTGTGGGAGGCTCATGGGTTGAAGCGGAGTGAAGCCTTTGGTCTCCTGACCTGTCTGCGCGATAATTTTGTCGGCTAACGCGTCTCTGTCTCTGGTATTTACCGCCTTCAAAGCTTCTAATACCGGGCCGATCTGAGCCCAACGCAGCTTACTGCGGTCAGGTCCGATCTGCCAGGATCCAATGCCATCCAGTTTGATCTTTGTGGTGCCCGCACTCTGCAATGCATTCATCACACGATCGAACCAGAAGGCCCGGCCGGTTTCGATCTGTTTGGTGGCAACATAGACAGTCACCGGCAGGGCTTCAGCTCGGACAATCGGCAACAGGTGCTCGTAGAGCCCCAATTCCCCGTCATCGAAAGTCAGCACCACACGGCGGCGGTCGCTAGTGGTAGGAGCCAATGCATCGTCCAGAGATACGATATCATAGTCCTGCCGCAGCAGATCGATTTGCGCACGAAACGCATCAACCGACAGCGCAGTCCATGCATCCAACTGCTCGCTGGCCGGCCGGAGTGTGTGATAGCACAGGATTGTCACGGGATTTCCGTGAAACGCCCGACGACGTAGCAACCCATAGACTGGTGGCGTGGTCAGCGCCCAAAGCGCTCCCCGTTTCAAAACCGCCTTCATGACCCGAGGGCCTTGAACAAGGCTTTCAACTTGGCAGCTTCGACAGACGCATCGTGGCGCGCACGCACCCGGTCGAATCCGGCTTGACCCATTGCCTCAAGCTTTTCAGCGGGCATGTCTGCGCAGGCCAGCATCGTCATGGTTAGATCCTTCACTTGCCCGGCCGGTACCAACCAACCTGTTTGCCCATCCTGAACCAGTTCCGGAATGCCCGCTATATAAGTCGAAATGACTGGTCGGTACTCGGCCATGGCTTCCATGATCACAACGGGCAAGCCCTCGGTAAAGCTTGGATGCACCAACGCACGGGCACCGCGCAATTCCGCACGCACCTGATCTGATGTCACCCAGCCGGTGATCCTCACCGCTTGCTCAAGGTTCAGCTGTGCAATGTGATCTTCCAGCATCGCGCGCATCGGCCCGTCGCCTGCCAACACCAGCCGCGCCCCGGGGTGAGCGGCATGTACAGCGGCAAAGGCTTCAATCAGCAGTAAATGTCCCTTTTCAGGGCTGAAACGTCCGACGCTCAGGAAAATCGGCGCATCCGGCAAAGGTGTTGCATCGTTGGCAAAGGCCGTGGCCGCCAACCCGCAATGCACAACATTAACTTTTGACCAGAGCGCGGGTGGCACATTGTACATCATCTGGCTGCCAATGTATGCGCAAGAAGTCACCGCAAACCGCGCCCGGTCTACTTTCAGCGGTAGGGCATGGCGTTTGGGATCATCAAAAACTTCTGACCCGTGCGTTGTGAAGCTGAAGCCCGGGCCGCTCAAAGCCTCTACTAAGGCGGCGATTTCCGCTGAATTAGAGCCGAAATGCGCATGCAAATGGCTCACTTCCTTCCCCTCGAGCCAGGTCATGATCCGGCAAGCATGGGCGAGGTAGATCAGGTGATAGGGCCAGGGGCGAATGGCCCCCTTCGACATCAAAAACGCCAACTTCAGGCCGCGCAAGAATGCCTGCGGATGACGCAGGCCCCAGACAAGCGCCCCCAGTATCAGCCGGGCGGTTCCATCTTTCAGTGTGTGACGGGTCCGGGCCATCTCTTCGCGGTCCAGCGTATCAACAACATCGCTGTCCCAGCCCCTGAGCGCAAAACGTTCGACCTCGACTCCCATGTCCTCCAGGGCCCGGATCTCGCGACGGATGAAGGTATGGCTGATCGCAGGGTATTGGTTAATCAGGTAGGCTACGCGCATCTGGGACTACACCTTGCCGTGGCCGGAAAGGCCCCGAATGCTTTTGCTTATGGACCGAAACCCATGCTTCATTGCGAATTCCAGGAGCCCCCAGGTTGGGGAGAAGTCAGCAAAGGATACCGTAGCTCTACCTGACCGACTGTAGATACGCTTTGCCAAAGGTCTTCGTACGGGCATTGGTGTGCAAGTCCAAAACCTGTTCCCCTAATTAAAAGAATGTGTCTGTTCATGATCTATTGTCTTCAAAAATTGCCGGCAAAGCCTGGCGTTGGACCATGCATAGAATGAAGCCTCTGAATCCAGAACCCTTTCAAGACAGAAATTTTGCAACTGATGTTACCTTGCTTTGCAAAGCCTCTGCCATTGCGTCAAAATTGGTCACGACACCGGCCCGAATTCGATCCTCGCACAAAGGTCCTCGCTTGATCCGCTCCAGTCAATTTGATTTCTGTCTATGTGGATGTGAAAATGACCGCTATTTGATGTTTAGGTTAGGTCATGAAACCACCAGCTGATTCCCCTTATGTCGATATCACTATTGTTAGTATCGCCGTGCGCATCCCGGGAGTGATCTCGATTGACACCTATTGACAAACCCGCAAGGCGGGATCGAGCCGAGCACGTGTTAGATGAAAAGGTTAGCGGCACTACATGACTGATTTGACTGAATTTAAGCCGCTGAGCTGGGGCCTGTTGATTGCAACTAACAAACGCCCTGATATTCTCCGGACATGTATAGAGTTGGCGCTGGCGCAAACACGGGCGCCATGTGAAATCATTGTCATTGACACCAGCCCTGACTGGGAAACCCACGCAAGTGCAATCAAAGCATTGATCGAACCAGATTCAGGCATCCGGATGGTTTATAGGACATGTGACATTGGCTCGACAGCGGTGCAACGTAACACAGCAGTATCAGAGGCGCGGGCCGACATTGTGTTTCTTATTGACGACGACTCCCTGATGTATCCGACTTGTGCTTCAGAAATCATGAAGATCTATGAGGCGGATACAAAGGAGCAGATAGGCGGCGTGCAGGCCGCGCTGTCAGACGCGCCTCCTCATCTAATGGAGAGTAGGGGTCCGCAAAAGCAAGACAATCGACAGGAAGCAATAAAAAGCCGCTGGTTCTGGGTGGGGCGGATAAAGTACTTCATCTGGCGTAAGGTCTTCCTGATGCATCAGGAAGAAGTATTCATTCCATATGAAGGAAAATTTCCTGACCTACCGATACCTGTTGAGGTTCAGGGAATGTCGGTTTGGCCCGAGCGGCTCTTTCACGGCTGTCGCATGACCTTCCGTCGTGAAAGCATTCTTCGTGAACCTTTTGAGAACCTGTTGCGTTCTTATAGCCCCGGCGAGGATCTTGATGCGAGCTACCGGATTTCCCGAACGCAAAGTCTGGTCACGGCAGAAAAGGCGCTTCTTAATCATTATAATATCGCGACGGGGCGAATTGACCGCTACAAGACAACTGTTCTGAGCAATATGAACCAGGCATTGCTGGTCACAAAACACGGAAACGCATTGGCAAAACGGCGCTTCCGCCCACTTCTCCGACGAAAACTGCTGGCCGAGTTCTTGAAAGATATTCTTCAAAAGCGGCTGACCCTCCCGCAGGCCAGAGGTATCCTGAGCGCAATACGCCAGTCCCGCCAAATTCCGAATATGCCCCCTGGTGAACTGGAAGCATGGTATCCGGTGTGTCAACAGCGCATACTCGAGACTTAAATTTGCTGTGGCCTCTTGCTAGAAATTTGGAACGCAACCTAGATTGCTCTCTGTTCTGAAGTTCATAACTCGGATTTTCTGCCCGAGTTTTCCGCCGTCAGTTTTTCGGAAAGCTGAGGCTGTTTCCTGACGGACACCTCGGCTTGAATCCGGGAATGTCTGCCACCAGCTTTCGAACTGATATATTAGGCAACTTAAATTAGAAGAGCATTAAAGGTCGTAAGCCATCGCCTCCAAATTCCCGGTCAAAATGTACGAGTCATCGGGACCATTGAGAAAGCCATTCTATAAACTGGAAAACGACAGCGTCTATAGCACTGAAAGCAAACGTCTGATATATGTAACATCCTGAAAACAAATAAATCATAGCGCCCAATGACAGAAAAAGTGGTTAGCCTCCAATGGCTTCGAGCTCTAGCAGCCTGGATGGTCGTTTTTCATCATTACATTCAGGTATATCGAGACTTTGAGCCTGAAAACAAAATAGAGGCGTTCTTTACTTATCACGGAAGCCTCGGCGTCGACATTTTTTTTGTTCTCAGCGGTTTAGTTATGGCCATGTCCATTTCTCGCGGCCATGTCTCAGCGGCACGGTTTTGTCGGGATAGAGCGACCCGCATCATACCGGCCTATTGGCTGGCGACAGTGGTCTTTTTGGCGGTTCTCCCGTTCGCGAATTGGGACGCCGTAAGTTTCCTGCATGGGTCAACCTTGAGGGACGTTTTGTTTTCAATGCTCTTTATCCCTCATGAACACGCATCTGGGATAGGTTACATCCCAGTTCTTACAGTGGGCTGGACACTTAATTTCGAGATGTTTTTTTACGCAATCCTGGCCGTTGCCTTATTGATTAACAAAAAATGGTCTTTGGTGATCGCCGTAGCTGTAGTTTTAGCGTTGCCAATTGGTGGCCGTTTCGGACTTCCAGTCGGACCAATTGCATCTAACATCGTACTCTTTAATTTTGCTTTTGGTGTTTTGATATATTTGGTTGGAATTAAACTCTTCCGTATGCAGGAATGGCCAAGAAGGCGTCGCTATACCATCGCTGCTATATGCGCCAGCGTCGCTTTAGCGTCGTTAGAGTTAAGGTTCCCTTGGTACAAAGAGGCTTTTTCAGTCGCGATGGTTGTTGGCTTTTTTCTCACTGAGGATGTGTTTCTTAAACTGTCGTCAGGTGTAGGCAAAATTGGGCCTCACTTGGGTGATCTATCGTATAGCACCTACCTGTTTCACGTGCCCGTTTTGCTGTTGGTTGGAGCCCTAATGGATTTTTCACGTGGTAACGATTTTTGGCTGGTCATCGCTGTTTGTACTATAACGTACATTACATCTTTGCTGAGTTATTACATTGTCGAAATGCGTTTCAGAAGGTGGCTAACGACAACCATCGGAAACGTGCACTTTAAAAGTGGTTTTCGTTCTCTAAAATAGCCCGAACCGTCGTCGCGCACATTTTGTTACCCCCCTGCGGTCTTGATCCCGCGCGTATTCACTTTTGCTAAATCTAGAGAAGCGGAGCGGACCCACCAAGGGCTTTTGCTGGCGCGAACTGCACGTGCACAGCGCGTCAAATATCCATCTTCTTAAATACGCCTTCCGGGATCGCACCAATAATCGCCATGATCACAAACCAGATGCGGCGCACGTAGATGATGTTCCGGCCTTTGCGTAAGCCCTTGAAGATCGCATCAGCCACCTCTTCGGGTTCTGCCGTCAGTTTTTCGGGCAGGTCCATACCTGCGGTCATCTGCGTATTCACGAACCCTGGCAGCACCGTCATTACGTGGATCCCGCGTTTGGCCATCCGGTTGCGCAGGCCGGAGAGATAGGAGGTAAAGCCTGCCTTGGCGGAGCCATAGACATAATTCTTGGCCCGTCCGCGATTGCCCGCCACGGAACTGATGCCCACGATCTGCCCGGAACCCCGCGCATCGAACCGCTCCGCCAGAAGACCCAGAATGTGCGCCGGGCCCTCATAGGTGCTCCGCATCACGCGGGTAGCAGCCTCGATGTCACGTTCATTCTCGATCTGATCCCCCATCAGTCCGATGGCGCAGATCACCACGTCCGGCAAGACAGGCAGAGCGTCGACGAACCCGGTATGCGCGGCACTGTCCAGCACGTCAAAGTCGTGTAGGCTTACCTCCACGTTGTGACGCAAAGCCATATCCGTCCGGGTCTTTTCCAGCGCGGTACTATCGCGTGCAGCAAGTTGGATGTCATAGCCTTCTTTGGCAAAGCGATGCGCTGTTGCACGACCGATATCGGAGCGCGCGCCGAGAATCAGGACTGTTCCTTTGCTCATAGATCCAGCCTTTGTGATTGATGTGACTGAAATGCCTCCGCTGCACCAAGTTGCGTTCGCATCTGCCGGAATTGCTCAGTACGGGGATCGGAGGCATGCAATGTCTGTGCGCTCATGCGGCTGTCCTTGGCGAGATAAAAACGCCCGCCATGTTCCAACGTGATCTCGTCCAGCTTGCACATCAACGCGATCATCTTAGGCGTGGCGGGGAAGTCGAGGGCCAGTGTATAACCCAGCATGGGAAAGGAGAAGGCGCTATCCTGCGGCCCAAACCGTTTGAGTACGGCAAGAAAGGAACCGGCTTTTTCCTGCGAGGTAGTCTTGAGCAGCGCGTGAAGTCCCTTGCGCGATGTCTCCAGCGGCAGAACGCACTGGAACTGCATGAAGCCGCGTCTCCCATAGATCCTGTTCCAGCCGTGGATGGCATCGAGCGGGTAGAAATAGCTGTCATAATCGAGAAAGCTGGTCCCGGATTTGCGGCATCCATTCCAGTAATAAAGCGCGTTAAAAGCCCGAACCGTGAGGCTGTTTAACGGGCTGAAGGGCGGCGCGAAGGGGACGCTGCGCCGCATCTTTTTCGGGATTTCGAACGGGTAGCGTGCCGCGTCATCGGACAACTCTTCCGGTATGGCATGCTCCCCCAGCATCAGAATGGCTCGCCCAAGGGCATCACCAGATTGCAGGCAATCGATCCAGGCAACCGAATAGGTGGCCTCATGTGCCGCTTCAAAAGCAGTGATGACGGCGTCGAGATTGGGAAGGGCCTGCGCGGTCTGCCGGATCCATGCAGAGGGCACCGCTCTCAACCGGATTCCGGCGCGCAAGATAATACCCGTGAGCCCCATGCCACCTATTGTCCACTCGAACAGCTCGGGTTTCTCATTGCGGCTGCAGCGATGCACGACGCCTTCGGTATCCATCACGTCCAGCCAGTCCACGAAGTTGCGGAAACTGCCATCTTTGTGATGGTTTTTGCCATGAACATCCGCTGCGATCATGCCTCCGAGGGTGACAAATTTCGTCCCCGGCGTGACCGGGGGGAACCATCCATGAGGCAAAAACGCCGGGATGATATCACTGAGCAGAACGCCCGCCTCAGCCACCAGAATTCCGCTTTGCCGGTCAAAGCTGAGCATGTGGTTGAACCTGTGCATATTGACCGTGCTGCGCAAGCCAATCGCGCTGTCACCATAGGCTCGCCCATTGCCGCGCGCGATCACCGCTCCAGCCGTGACAGCTTCGACCAATGCAGTCTCGTTCACAGGCTCTGTTGCCACCCCATAATGTTTGGGAAAACCGCCCCAGCCCGAAAGCTCTGTCATACCGCCGCCGCCTTTTGGGTATTCTGAAAGACAAAGCGTCGATCGAGGAAATATTTGACGACATAACCCACCGAGAGCCCCAACACAGCGCCAAGTTCACGCATCATATCCGTGTCCCAGATCAGCCAAAACGCTGTTTCCGTACCCCAAAAGATCGCTGTCGTGACAATTCCCATGATCGTGTAGAGCGTAAATTTCTGGCCGTGCGCTTTGAGACCTGTACTGAAATCGGCAAAAATCCAGCGTTTGTCGAGGGTATATTTGACGACGAGGCCCGCGAGCGTGCCGCAAAAGACCGCCAGCGCAAAGCCAGTTGCGTCACTGTTCCACGACAGAACCAGCCTCTGGACGCCGAGGTTGATCACTGTCGCGATCACGGCAAACAAGGCATAGAGAACCGCTATACGTATGATGCTCACAACAGCGTCCCACCAGCGGCGACGAGGATGATCAATATAGCACAGATCCGACTTTGCCGATCTCGTGCAGCAAAGACGACCGGGTCCTCGTGCATTTGGCCACGATGCGCCAACAGGATGACCCGGGAGATCCAGTAGAGCAGGATGCCGCAGATGGCGCCCAAAAATTTGGGGTTTGTGTAAAGCTCCGAAACCGAAGGCGACTGGATGTAGAGCGCCATAACCAGGACGGCCACATAGCCGGACGCTACAGCCATCATGACCAGAACAGGTAGGTCATCGACAACATAGCCTCTCCCGGCAGCTTTGAGCTTGCCGCGCGCAGCACTGTCCATCAATTCCGCCTGCCGTTTCACGATGGCCAGCGACAGGAAGAAGAAAATCGAGAAGGCCAGAAGCCACATCGACAGCGTAATACCCGTTGCCACGGCGCCTGCGATGATCCGCGTGGTATAGAGCGCAGCCAATGTGCCGATATCCATGATCGCTTTGCGTTTCAGCCAGAGCGAATAGAGCGTAGTGACAACGACATAGAGCAGCATAATCCCAATGAAGGCTCCACCGAGAAACAGGGACAGGATCAGGCCCAGCCCCATCAACGCGGCGATCAGGTAGGTGGCATGAGCGATCGGGATTGTGCCCGCCGCGAAGGGGCGCTTGCATTTCGTGGGATGCGCCCGGTCGGAGCGCAAGTCGAGCAAGTCATTGAGAACATAGATGCTGGAGGCCACGATAGAGAAGACCACGAAGGCCAGAAGGCTTTGCAGAAAGGTCTCGGCGTCGAGCTGGTGGGCCGCCAACATCGGCAGAAAGACCAAAAGGTTCTTCAGCCATTGATGCACCCGGATCGCCTTGAGATAATCCCGCAGGCCGGGTTGGGCGGTGGACAAATGTTCAACTTCCAACCCCAAACCGTCAACACGTTGGCGCAGGGGCGCAGGTAGGTTGACCGTGACCGCCCTATTTGCGCTCTCCCAGACCGGCAGATCCGCCTCCGCATCCCCCATATAGGCATAGCCACCGCGCCCGAATTGGTCGGTCAAAAAGGCGGCTTTTTCACTGGATTTGAGATTGCGGACCCCGTTCGAGCCGTAGACGCCATCAAAAATATCAAGATGCTGGGCAATCTCTTGGGCAATCGTCTCGTCGGACGCCGTGACCAGAAAAACTGTTCCCCCCTCCGACCGCCATGCATTGATATAATCGATGACCTGCGGGTCATAAGGCAGCGTCGTGACATCTATATCCATCCGCCCCGCGAGACTGCGTTTGAGCGCCGCCCGCCCTCCAGCCAGCGCAAATGCAGCACCCAGAGGCGCGTGCCAGTCCCGGCTGGTCGCTGACCAGAAACTTTCAAACAACATGTCAGACCGCAGAAGCGTGCCGTCGAGATCGACAGCAAGTATGCGCTGGTCTTTCAACTGGTCCAGTTCCATACTGTTAATCTCCTGAATACGCCACGAGAACAAGCCTCCATATTAAAGTGACACGAGGTGGTATCTCAGACAAACGGAGCATTCTTGGTATCCGGTACAGAATGAGGCAAAAGAACCTATACTAAGAGAAATGGGGGGCTGGACGCGATCGCGTAATTCCGCAAATGCCTGTAGTATCGCAATGTTTCCCGTAATTTAAACCCAATCATTGTATAGGCCATGCCTTGAAGTCCTGCAAGATTGCGTCCTTTATCATCGCCATACTTCATGACGCTCGCAAAAGACCTCCAGCGCCACGACTCGCGCTCCATTGTGGGCGAGAACATGGTCGATGGGTGCGCTCAAGCGCCCCAAGACGGCAAAGCCCCAAGCGGAAGACGGCCATTACAAGCAGAAGCGCTAACACAAACCACCCGCGGGTGAGATTGTCGAATAAACGTGCTCCAGCGCTCCATACACTATGTTGAGAGGCAAGTTTCAGAACTGTTCCGACGATCAGACCGAGTATCGATAAAGCCGCCATGGCACCAGTCCAGACCGTCAAATGAAATGTGGCTTTGGAAGTGGAACATACTTCTGAAGCGCCACAAAAGCCAGCTTGTGAAGTGCGCTGGCTTTCAATCAGAATATTGCGCTTTTGGTCAGGCGAATTGACGGCGACGATGCATAAACCCGAGCCCACATAACCCTGTCAAAAGCAGTGCGAGACCAGTAGGCAAGGGCACCGCAGACAACACATTGAACGTGATGCTTTGTAGTGCGAAGTTATCACGCCAGCTGTCAGCGCCGAACCCGATGAGCGAGCCTGTGACCTCTCCTGCGCCAAAGTAATGTGTGTAAGGATTAGAGTTTCCGTCACCTAAGTTTTCTTCGTAAATCACGGCTGTGGCCGGAAGCACAGAGCTGTCATAGGTGCCGAATGCGAACGTATCGCGGCGGTCCCAGTAAGAGAAGGTGACCGATGTCACTTCAACTGTCAGGTCGCCGAAATCAATCAGCGCGAATTCGTCCGGGCCCCGCCCGTCGATCAAATGATTGTCCAAGCACCGGTTTTGCCAGCGGCAGTCATAAACGCCCAATCCACTGCGATTGCTGGCCCCATCCCAGCTTGCAGTCCAGAAATTAGAAGTATTGATGATTGTGCCTGAGTTGTTGACCCGAACACCATCCACGCCGACGGTTACTGATCCATCCGTACTGGTATAATTATTAGAGCCATTGGTATAGCTGCGGTCAACGTTGAAATTTATCGTTGCTGCGCCCGCAGACGTTGCGCACAACAGAACGATAGCGGCGGCGAATCCCGCCCCGATCTGTTTTGTAAACATTTCAATCATTACCCCCTAAAAAACTAGGTACCAGTCGTGAGTTATGTCATTTCGACATTATTATCCTACTATACTGAATGAAATTAGCTTTTTTACGATCATTTTACAAGCCAGTAGGCTTTGTCGGGTTTTATTGCACAAATGGCCTGAGGTGACACATCTTGCGAAACCTGCGTGATGGCTGGAGCGCATGAGCAGCTGGGGGGCCACAAAGTACAAGACTACGAATTGGTCGTCTTACAATGACGCGTCGAAGCACCGAGGATCGCTGTCGATCTTTAATCATTTCGCTCTGCTTCGGAACTATCGGAAAACATCATCCAATTAACCAAAAACTTGTTTGCGTGCGGCTTGGGAACAATTGAGAATCGTAGCCGATATTCTCAACTCTCCTTTTGTCTCCGCTCGAGCATCAAAAATCGCCAGACGGCCATAAGAGTAGCGAAACCAGAAACATTCATCGCGCCTGGAACTTAGGATTGTTGGAGCGCCGTAAGATTTTTTGATTTGTGGACAATGACTATTTGTGGACCCGAGTTAAAATGTGTTAACGTTGTGGCGTGGCAGAATTTTCGCCATAATTGGGGTCTTTATTGATTTTTTGCGGCCTCGGTTCGATGTGAGTGCTGGTAAGCGTGTTGTAACGAGTATGAATCCACCGTGATTCATGTGTTTGTGAGTTAAAAAGTGACAGTTCAATACACTGATATTCCGAGAGAACCACAACCTGTTATTATTCAGGTCGAACATGGAGTATATCGCTTTCCGCAGGTGGGCGTTTACTCAAACTTCTTTAAACGCATCCTTGATATTGCTCTGATTCTTCTGGCCTTGCCGATCGTCCTGCCGACTCTGTTGTTTTTGGCATTGCTTGTCGCGCGAGATGGAAGCAATCCATTCTACGGACAAACGCGTATTGGCCGTGATGGCAAAGAGTTCACCATGTGGAAACTACGCAGCATGGTTCCCAATGCGCATGTTTTGCTGGCAGATCACCTGACGCGAGACCCAACTGCCAAGCGTGAATGGGACGAAACCCAGAAGCTCAAAAACGATCCGCGCGTCACAAAAATCGGTCAATTGATGCGTAAGGCATCATTGGATGAGTTGCCGCAACTCTGGAATGTTCTGGCCGGTGAAATGAGCCTTGTTGGTCCACGCCCGATGATGCCGGAACAAAAAAATTTATATCCGGGTAAAGCTTACTATTCTATGCGCCCCGGGCTGACTGGCCTGTGGCAGGTATCTCAGCGTAATGCCAGCAGCTTTGCCAGCCGTGCCGATTTTGACACTTCGTATGCTGGACAACTGTCTTTACGCACTGATCTGGGCATTATATTCGCGACAGTCGGTGTTGTGTTGCGTGGTACCGGATATTGATCCGCACTATTTTTCGGACAAGTGAACCACATACAGGCTGACGTCGGCAGCATCGCGTTTGGACTGTAACTCCTGATGACGTATGATGAAGTCGTCGGTGATATTTTCCGAAGTTGTGGTGAAGTTCCAGCAAACCCAGAACCGCCTTCCCCACTAGCGCTTGAGCAAGTCCGGAAATGCCATCTGAACACGGCGGGATGAGCGCCCCTTGATCCGCTGCATGGCCTTCGACAACGCCAGATGTGGTGGTACCGTTATGAACATATAGGCATGGTCCCGTGCCAAAACGCATTCTACATTATCCACGCGGATGGATTGCAAGTAAGCGGTGCGCCGATCACACGTCTGCAGCGCAATCCCAGGACACCAGACTGCTGATGTCGGATTGCTTATGACCGTTTGCGATGGCGGTCAGGGTGCGAGTGATCCAAGCGACCATCTTCAAGGAACACGGTCAGGCGTCCCAGTGTTGGCAATATAGCTCAGGGCTCTGCCGATGGGGGATTAGGCAGAGACGCAGGGACACTGTTTCTGAAGTTGAGTTGTAAGCCAAGCCCGCTCCGCCGCGGTGCAAATTACTTCTTCCAAATCAGGATCAAAGGGGTGTGTTGGGTTAGATATCGATACTGCGAACTACCTGATCATTAGCGACGACAGCTTTGCAGGTACCCTCATAATGAGTAATGGAGCCTACTAAGCCCGCAGGTCAGATTAAGCTGCGATCAGGGACCATCAGGACAGAGCTTTCATGGTGGCCGATCTCTGCCGTGGTTTGATGGGCCGCCGCACGACCTGCTTTATTTGGGACGGCACGATCTACAGCAGAGGCTTCTTTGGGAAATAACGCGCCTTCGGGCGCCTTGGGATCGGTGACACCGCTCCCAACCTCGGGGTCGACCAAGCCACGTAATTCAGCGCGGATCAGATCAAGTTCTGTCACGCCTGCTTTTGACGTCGGGCGCGCATTTCCCGTCGGCGCGACATGGCGTCGCTGCGTTTTGCGGCCTTGTCAGATTGGACAGATCCTTCCGTTGTCGGGGTGGTTTCTGAAGTTGAACCGGTTCCAGCCGCGCCCCCTGTTTTTTCTTCGATCTTGGCAGCTAGTACACCCAACATTGGGAACCGGAAAATATCCGTGATGCTGAGACCCGGAACATTTAGCTCTTTCTTGATTTCCCGATGCGCCTGTACGGCCAGTAGTGAATGCCCGCCAAGGTCAAAGAAATTGTCGCGCGGGCCGATATCCTGAATGCCCAGAATCCGGGACCATATCGCGGCAACCTGTCGAACAGCCGTTCCACCCGATGCTGCTGCGGGTGCGGGGTCGGTGGTTTGCACCACCTGGGTCTGCGTGGTTGGAGCGGCCTTGCGGGGCCGAGGGGCTGGCAACGCCTTACGATCAATTTTCTTGTTGGGTGTCAGTGGAAAGCTGTCCAGCGTAACGAAATGTGCGGGGATCATGAATTCGGGCAGTTGTCCGGTCAGCGTATCCCGCAGCGCCCGTTCATTCAGGTCGCCATCCGCGATCAGATAGCCTACCAACTGGGTCAGGCCCGGAGTGTCTTCGCGGGCCATAACAACGGACTGGCGAATGCCTGATTGGGCATCCAGAACACTTTCGATCTCTCCCAATTCAATCCTGTATCCGCGCAGCTTGACCTGATGGTCCGCCCGCCCCAGGAAATCGAGTCGCCCGTCCGGACGCCAGCGCGCCAGATCTCCTGTCCGGTACATCCGAGCACCGGGTTGGTTGTTGAATGGGTCAGGCACAAAACGCTCGGCCGTTAAGTCTTCACGCTGCCAGTACCCACGGGCAACGCCAGCCCCGCCAATGTAAAGCTCACCCGCGACACCAGTGGGTAGTGGGTTTTGATCTTCGTCCAGAACATAAACCTGAGTATTGGCAATCGGTCGACCGATGTTGACCGTACCCAACACCGGAGTTGCAGTTTCAGTCGTCGACCAGATGGTGGTTTCGGTCGGCCCATACATGTTCTCAACATGTGCCGAGGTGATCTCGGCCAATTCCGAAACCAGTGAGCCGGGTAGCGCCTCGCCCCCGATCATCATGTGCTTGAGGCGCGCCATCGCCTGACGGGCCTCGTCATTCATCACCAGCATCTGCGCCATGCTGGGGGTACACTGCATATGCGTAACCTTGTGGCGATGAATTTGCGCTGCGATCGAGAAATCATCCTCGGCCGGTTCTGTATCCTGATTGGACAGGCGCAGAACTTCGGCCAGAGGTTTAAGCCCCTCAAGCACCTGATCCACCGGGACGCCATAGTCGATCAGACAGGCAATCTCATCCACGCCAATGCGCTTGAGCTCTTCGACGCGCGCCAAGCAGTCTTCGACCGTGCCAAAAAGACCCGAGTCTTCGAAATACCGCAGGAAGGCGAAATCAAGAATGCCCTCAAGTTCTTCTTCTTCAAGCGAGCCCAGGTCCAGTTCGAACGCATTGCTGACGCCCTCGGGTTTCTTGAAGGCGGGGAAGGCCCAGGCATATTGTTTGATCAATCCTGCAGCGGAGCGCAGGTAATCCTTCATCGGTTCGCGCGCCACTTCGCGTACCTCTTCACGATCCGCTCCGACGAATGTATGCAGCATCAGGGTGACTGTGTGGTCCTTCGGGTCATTGCCTGCTTCGCGCAATGCGCTGTGGTAGAGACCGATTTTGTCAGCGACTTCATCGACGCTTTGTCCCAGAAGGTGGGTCAGGACATTTGCGCCGATGGCGCCAGCCTCTTTCCAGGTTGCCGGGTTGCCTGCTGTGGTGACCCATACTGGAAGCGTCTTCGAAACCGGCCGGGGCTGAGTGACAACAGCGTGCATTTCTCCGGACTTCTTTGGAAACTCGACGGGCTCTCCCTTCCAGAGTTTGCGCAGGATATCGATGGATTGCAGCATGGCTGGCTTGTTGTCCGGCGGGGTGTTTTCTGGGCGCAGAACGAAATCATCAGGTTGCCAGCCAGAAGCGATCGCCAGCGCCGCACGTCCGTTGGTCAGATTGTCGATGATGGCCCATTCCTCGGCGATCCGGGCCGGATGGTGCAGGGGGGCGACACAGGAGCCCGCGCGGACCGATAGGTTCTCGGTGACGGCTGCGACGGCTGCGCCAGTGACTGATGGGTTCGGATAGGGACCGCCAAAGGCGTGGAAGTGACGCTCGGGCGTCCAGACAGCGCAAAATCCGTGCTTGTCGGCGAATTTTGCCCCCTCTAGCAGGGATTTGTATTTATCGCGCCCGACGCCGTCATCATTACCCCAGTAATAGAGGCTGAAGTCCATGCCACGTCCGGTGCTTCCGCGCGCAGGGGTACTGTCGCCCGCCACAAGGGCGCGGTTATCATCATCGCTCAGAACAACCTTGAAACCGCGGGCCAGTGTCCAGAACAACTCCAGCACGGAAATATCGAAGGACAAGCTGGTGACTGCCATCCAGACACCTGCCGGGTCATGTGAAATACGCCCATCCATGCCGGTGAAGAAGTTCGATACATTGCGGTGTTCGATCATCACGCCCTTGGGTCGTCCGGTCGAACCTGACGTATAGATCACATAGGCCAGATCATCTGCCGTCACGGTGCTGTCGGGGTTGCTGTCAGCCGCAGCAGACAGGCGCGAATCCGCATCGATTGACAGTAGCTGCGCCCCGGATTCCGGCAAGTTCCGGGCGAGATCGGTCTCGGTGATGACAACGGGTGCGGCGCTATCTTGAAGATACAGCGCAGTGCGATCCGCCGGGTAAGAAGGGTCCATCGGCACATAGGCACCGCCAGCTTTGAGAATACCCAGAGCTGCGATCACAAGCTGCGGCGAGCGTTTGACATGCAACCCGACCAAAGTGCCGGGACCAACCCCCATATCCTGCAGAACATGCGCAACCCGGTTGGCCGCACGGTTCAAGGCATCGTAGCTAAAGCTTTGATCTTCGAAAGCCAGCGCAGTGGCGTCGGGCGTCCGGGCGACTTGGGTTTCAAAGTGCTGGTGAATGCAGGTCGTGTGATCATAGTCCGTGTCGGTCGCATTCCATTCCGTCAGGATTTTCACCCGCTCGGCTTCAGACATCAGGGATAGATCGCGGATGGGTTTTCCAACCGTCTCTGGGGTATCCAACTGTGCCATGATGGCCTCAAGCCGGGCGGCGATCAGGGCCAGCGCCTCGGCGCTGATATGGCCACTGTCGGCACAGAGCTGAATCTGACCCTCTACAAGCGACAGGGTCAGGCTGGTGCCGGGGATCAGCTCTGCGTTTGTATCCGTCAAGCCAAGCTGCGGCATAGCAAAATGATCATCTCTGGACCGGGACAGACGCGCGGGCAGGTCAATGGAAAACCCGCGACGTGCCCGGGCCGCAGTGATGTCCTGTGTCAGCCCGGCCTGTAGCTCTACCATGGTATTACCCGATGACACGGTGACTGGCACCCAGTCGCTGATATAGTCTGAGGCCGTTTCGGGCAGAGATAGAGCCAGATTCAGAGTATCACCTCCCCCTTGGCGCAGGAAAAGCGCGGCCAGCGCAGTGGCGGCTTTCTCGAATGTGGCGCTTCCATTTACGATATGTGTAATCACCGCGGATGCGGGCGCATTCCGCTCAATCAGTGGCAGATCGGAATGTTTCAGTGTTTCCAATGGTTTCCGCCAGTGAATATCTGCTTTGGCAGTGGGGGCGAGTGTGGCGGTAAGCTCGGCCCGGTCCGCGGCACTGAACAAGGGGAGCACATTGCAATCCGGGGCGATGTCTGCCGCCGTGATCCCTTTGCCAAAACAGTCTCTAAACTGGCTTAATCTGATGGCGTCCTGTCCGGTGGCGATGGTCAAGCTTTCCGCATCGCGGGCCAGAATTGTACCCGGTGCGGCCGGTTCCGATGATTGAACCTCGGCCTGGCCAACCAGATAGATCTGTTCTCCGGTGTCCAGCTTGGGGCAGGTCAGCGGGTTCCAGTAGTCTCCATGATCAAGGGCACGTACCAGTGTGGCAATCTGTGTGGCCGGGGCGCTGAAATCAATCTGTGCTCCGGCCCCGGGGCGCGCGTCACGGGCAAAATAACTGCGCTGGCTCAGGTCCTGAAAGTGTGGGTTGGGAACGCCCGCCTCAAGCGCTGCGATGACATCGGGAAAACTGTCCATCGCAGCGCCATAGCATTTGGTGTTGAGCGTCAATGCCGTGTCGTTTACGCCGATATCCACATGACGCTGGGTGATAATGTCGCCTTTATCCACTTCGCATGTGATCAAGTGCCAGCTGATGCCGTGCCGAACTTCTCCATTCAAAAGCGCCCAGACCGGCGCGTTCAGCCCGGCATAGCGAGGCAAGGGACCATCATGGAAATTGACCGCCCCTTTGCGGGCCTGATCCAGAAGCGTCTGCGGCAGAAGATCAAGATTGGCGATACTGAGCAGCCAGTCAAACTCGGTATCAGCGACCCGGTCAGCGAGGTCCGCACCCGGCGCGTGAACCGTCAGCGACTGGCCTTCAGCCCAATTCCGCACATCCGGATTTCGGGTTACAACACCTCGAATATTGTGACCGGCCTCAAGCAGCATTGTTCCGCATTGCACAAGTAAGGATTCATGGCCGATCAACAGGGTTGAAAAGGGCATATGTTACTCTCCAGGAATAGGATCAGGCCGATGTTCTCGCCTATTATTGGGCAGGCAAGCGTACAGGCCAGCCTTTAAATCGTGCCAAGCTAAAGTCGTTAGAAAGAAAGGCGGTACGTCGCGTTTCCTGCGGGTAATCAGACAACGTAGCCAATGCAGAAAACCGCCGCTCAGATGAGCAAGGGTCGCCCCAACCGCATAAAGAGCACCGTGGTTTTTAGTGAAATAGTATAGACGCGAGTCGAACCAATACGTTGGCACTCGGCTCCAGGACTTCATGCCAGTCGATACCGAACCGATATGCATGACGCGACTGTCTCGCAAATAGTATGTCTGATACCCGGCTTTTGCAGCGCGGCGGCATAAATCTGTTTCTTCGAAATACAGAAAGAAGGTCTCGTCAAACAAACCAATTTCATCAAGGAGGCTTTGACGCATCATCAGACTTGCCCCAGCCAGCCAATCGACTGGGCGACTGTGATCGGGGATTGGAATTGGAACAACACGATGCGCCAGAATCCGGCTAACCGGCCCAAAGCGGATTGCGCTTTCAAATTCACTGGCGATCGACGGAAAGCGGAAACTGGTCAGATGCGGATCATCATCTTCGCCGTGAATATAGCTGCCGGCAAAACCAGTTTGTGGGTTGGTATCGAGATGATCACGCAGGATACGGATGGCCTCTTTTTCGGGAAAAGCGTCAGAGTTCAGCACATAAATGTAATCAGGTGCATGCCCATTGCTGAGCTTGGCGCGAATACCAACGTTGTTGCCTGCTCCATAACCACCATTGTGCTCGGATTGCAGTACTCTGACCCTGTTGTTTTTATTCCAACCTTGCGAGGCGGCATGTGCACACATCCGCTCAAATGACCTGTCTTGTGAATTATTGTCGACAAGGATGATTTCGCCTTCGACACCTTCCATTGCCTTGAGGGCTGCTTCGGCTGAGCGCAGGCTCATCTCGGCAGTCTTATAATTCAGAATAATGGTAAGGACGGCAGAACCGGGCATTGTTATTCAGCCGCCTCCTGCCGGAGTTGTCGAAGAGGGGTAGAGAGTGCGGATTTGTCTGCGGCTTCCAGACTGCGCCGCATCCGAGCCGCGAGTACTCGTACATTGGGCTCCAACACCATGGAGTCATGATC
This sequence comes from Ruegeria sp. C9, assembly GCF_056537585.1. Lineage (NCBI taxonomy): Bacteria > Pseudomonadati > Pseudomonadota > Alphaproteobacteria > Rhodobacterales > Roseobacteraceae > Ruegeria > Ruegeria sp. C9. Next base: position 19,135 of record NZ_JBQFRU010000010.1, on the reverse strand, counting down.
TCCGGGGACTTCATGTATCTCAAGTTTAGGAGCCCATTCGGTCCAGTCATTATCAGGGCTCAGGTAGTCGCGATCGTCATTGACCAGACGGTCTGGCGCGACCTGCCATTTACCAACAAGTGGCGGGCGGAACAGAGTCAGCGGCCCATCCCAAGGTTTGAGCGGGTAATTGGCGATACTTTCCAAAAACGCAGCTTCAATGGCGGTATCGTGGAAATTTTGACCTGCTGTCGTGGTATCGTCTTCAAGACGACGCTGTCGTTTCTCGACCTCCCAGGCGATACGGTTTTTTAGCCAAGTTATCGGGTAAGATAACCCCTTCTTCTTCAGCTCAAGCCACTGGATCACCGCTCGATCCCGCGTACTCAACGCCCGGGGGACCGGCAAAGGTGTATCCAGCATGATCAACGCCAGAACTTCCTCACCTGCTTCCGTTAACTGGCGGGCAATCTCGTAAGCGGTAATACCACCGCCGGAAAACCCACCCAACATATAGGGGCCATGTGGCTGAACCTGACGCATTTCGGCGATATAATCACATGCCGCTTCGCACAGATCACGGTGGGGCTCCTCGTCGCCGTAAAGGCCGCGAGCCTGCAGTCCATAGAAGGGTCGGTCGGATCCGATCAGATGGGCCAGATGGCGCAAGTTGAGCACATTGCCAAACATGCCCGCCACCAGGAAGAAGGGTGTCTTCGATCCACCTTCGCCCGAATGCATCGGCACCAGATGCGTAAAGCGACGTGTAGGTGCGACTGGTGCATTTGCTGGGGTCACTTCCGCAGTGCCCTCGGTGGGGACACCACGTGCGGCGATCAATTCGGCACATTTGCGAATAGTAGGCGCCTCGAACAGCACTGAAATAGGGAAGTCCACATTGTAGGTTTTCCGAATCTGCGCAAAAAGCCGGACGGCGATCAGGGAATGCCCTCCAAGGTCGAAGAAACTGTCCTCGACCCCGATCTGATCAACCCCCAGCAGCTCCTGCCAGAACCCGGCCAATCGACGTTCAATGTCATTGTCCGGCGCCACATATTCCCCGTCGAGGTCTGGGCGCTGGAATTTCTGCTCGCTGTCACCGGTGGACGCGCCCGTCTCTGCGGCCTGTTCAATCAGTCCGTTCAGGTCCAATGATGAGAGAATGACCTGCGATTGGTTCAACCTTAGTGCGCGGAAGAAGAGGTCAGCGCCTTCTGTCGAGGAAATACCTTGCGACAAGTTATGACGCAGGCGCTCTTCGGCAGGCGACAGAGGTTGTGCAAGTTCCACATCACCCGTACTCGCGGTGTTTGGTGCTTCACTATGGGCAAAGTCGGCAACGGATTCTATTCGCCGAATGGTGAAGCCTTCGACTTCGACACAGACACTGCCATCAGGCAGGGCAATTATGACATCGAAACTGGCCGTTTCGCCGTCAGCCTGATTGTCACCAGCGCTGCGCACCCAGCTCACGATTTGTGGCCCAAGCGGGTGGTGCACTTTCACCGAGCGATACGAAACGGGCACCCACAGATGGGTAGGTTGATAGCCTTCGATCAACTCCATCGCCCATCCCGTCGCCAAATCCATCAAGCCGGGGTGCAGATCATAGCCTGCGGTCAGATCGTCAGTTAGGCTTCCACGCAGGCTGAGATGGGCGATCCCTTCCTCGGCTCCAAGTGCTGTTTGGGTCAGAACCTGCCAGCGTGGGCCGAACTTCAAATGTGCTTCTTGTGCAGCTGTCAGGCGCGCATTTTCTTCGGCTTTGTACTGCGGAGCGCATCGGGCGATGATAGCAGCAATATCAAGAGGTTCTGGGTTTTCCAGCGGCAAGAGCGACAGGCTGGCCTGCGCGTTCATCTCAAAGCTCGATCCCCCTTCAGGTGCGCTCTGTATCACCAGATCATAGCCCATATCGCTGCGTGGCAGGCGCAGTTGCACTTGTTGCCCGGCATCATCGTCAACAGCCAGCGGACGCAGAAAATAAAGGTCGCGAATTTCGAACGGGCCGGTTTCGCCTTGGGCGCGCAGGGCTTCGGAGGCAAGCTCCAGATAGCCTGTGCCCGGCACCAGCGCCTGACCCGCCTTGGTACGGTGATCATCAAGGAACCAGCGCTCCGCCACTTCATACTCTGCGGTAAAAACCCGATTTCCGGACCGGTCAAAAGTGGCGTTGTCCAACATGGGTTGGTCAATCGGTTCAACCGGCGCTTCCTCGGGCCCGATACGCGTTTCCATGGCGTCCGCGGCCATGCCCACATCGGACCAGATGCCCCAGTTTACAGCCAACACCTGTGTTTGGTCTTCCGAGCGCGCGCGCGCATAGGCGTTGAGATACTCATTTGCGGCCACATAATCTATCTGCCCAATGGGCGCGGTTGCCGTCGAGGTCGAGGAAAACAAAACCAGCCAGTCAAGCGCCCCGTCAGGAAATACCTGATCAAGCACCTGTGTGCCGTGAATCTTGGGGGTAAAGACGTCTTCAATCTCCATCATGGACTTGGTCATAATGGGCGCGTCATCGATCAAGCCAGCGGCATGAATGACACCATGGATTTCTCCGAACTCTTGCGCGCTGCGCGCAATGATGCGCTGCATGTCTTCGACATTGCTGACGTCCCCAGCAATCGGCAGGACCTTCCCGCCAGCGGCTTCAAGTGTCTGGATGGCGCGGATGTTCCGGACGGTTCGGTCCTGCGGAGCATTCTGATGCAGTATTTGTTCCCAGCTGTCACGCGCAGGCAGAGGGCTACGGGCCATAAGAACGATGTTGGCTCCGGTTTTGCGGATCAGAGCTTCGGACAATGTGAGCCCAATACCTCCGAACCCACCGGTGATCAGATAAGTGCCCCCGTTTCGCAGAGGTAAATCTGCAATGTCAGGCTCAGGCAGAGGCTGCGACCGGTACCCCTGTACATAGCGTTTGCCGCCGCGAATGGCCGCCGTCAGCGTGGCAGGTTCTGCCAGCAGATCCTCAAGCACCTGACCCACCATGTCGCCGGGCAGCGCCGGGCGGCGGCGTTTGCCTTCGGCTTGAGGCAGATCGATATCGAGCAGGGCACATGTCAGGCCGGGAAACTCGCGCGGGATCACCCGCGTAGGACCTGTCAGCGTGGCTTTTTCCGGGTGCGGTAAATCTTCATCCCGAACCTGTAATGCGCCCGAGCTCAGCACATGCATGTGCAGCGGCATTGGTAGGTCTTCTTCGCCAATCGCCTGCGCCAGGAAAAAGAGACTGTAAAAGCCTTGCTCCAGATTGCGATGGAAGAAACTGCTGCCAGGGCGGAAACTTTCACGGTCTGTCAGGGACCAGCCATGCACGATACGTGTGGGCAGGCGGCTCTGATCCGACAAATCCCTGAGCAGCATGTCATAGCCTTCGCGCCCCCGCTCCGGGGCAAGACAGTAGTGATCTTCATGGATGCGCGCAAAACCGTCGCCAGGAACCACCGTGATGACGGCATGGCCAGCACCACGCAGGCGCTCAGCCAATTGACGACACAGCCCCGCTTCATCTTCAAAGACAAGCCAGCTTTCTGGTGGCACATCTTCCAGGCCCTGCGCCACGTCGATATCGCAAGCAGCATAGGTAGGGGTCCAGCTGACACGATACCCCCAGCCAGCGGGATCATCGCTGCGCATCAACCATTGAGTTTCAGCATCTGACTGGGCTTTGCCCGGCTCAATGAAATAAGGCGCGCGTTGGAAGGCGTAGCTGGGCAACACGACGCGATTGCGGCGCGCCTCGCCCCAATACTGGCCCCAGTCAAAATCTCCGCCCAACGCCCAGACCCGACCCAGCATCGCCAGGAAATATGCGTCATCAGCGATGTCATCCTTTGGATGGCGCAAGCTGCCGATAACTTGGTTGGCGTCAACCTTGTCATGCTGACCCGTTAACGAGGCCAGCGCTTTGCCCGGACCAACCTCGATGAAAATCCGTTCGGGGTTTTCTGCCAGTGTGGTGATGCAATCTGCGAAATGAACAGTGTTTCTGAGATGCCCAACCCAGTATTCTGGATCAGTTGCTTCCTCGGTTGTGATCCAGGTGCCGCTCCGGTTCGACGGAAAAGGAATTTGCGGAGCGTTCAGGGTGATACTGCGCAGGTAGTCCCCGAAATCCTGCAGGATCGGCTCTAACATGCGGGAATGGGCGGCGATGTCGATCTGGATACGTTGACAGTCGATGTCCTGCGCCTGCAATCGGTCTGCAAGCGCGTCAAGCGCGGCCTGAGGCCCGGTTGCAATACTCAAACCCGGAGCGTTCACCGCGCCCAAATCCAGATCATCCCCCAGCAGCGGGCGCAACTCATCTGCAGGCAGCGGTACGCTCAGCATGCCACCTGCGGGCACAGTATCAAAAAGCTGGCCGCGCAGATGTACAAGGCCGATGCAGTCTTCAAAGGACATGACACCGGCCACACAAGCAGCGGTGTTTTCCCCCATGGAATGACCGACAAGCGCGGCTGGTTCCACACCCCAACTGATCCAGAGCTGCGCCAGCGCATATTCCGTGATCATGATCAGCGGTAATTGCACCGACGGCGTGGTCAGGCGCGCGTCGGCCTCGGCTTCCTGTCCGGGTTCCGGCAGCCACAATGAACGGATGTCATAATCGATCTTGGGCTGCAAAATCTCCAATCCGCGATCCATCCAATCGGCAAAAACAGGCTCTGTTTCATAGAGATCGCGCGCCATGCCGGCATATTGTGCGCCGCCCCCGGGGAACATGAAGACATGATCGGGATTGTCGGAGATGACGGAATGCGTAAAGACCCGGCGAGGGTCGCCGCCTTCCAGAAGCGCCGCGGCTTCCTCGTGGCTTTCAGCAGCAATCACACGGCGTTTTTCAAATCCCTGGCGGCCTTCTTTGAGGGTCCATGCAATATCAGCCAGATCTTCATCCTGATGCCGCCGCAAATGTGCGGCCAGTGCAGCTGAATTGCCCTCAAGCGCCTTTTTGCTGTGCGCAGAAATAGTTAACAACTGGAACGGCCAATCTGATGACTCAGATGCGGCCCGTGCGGGTGCTTCCTCCAGCACCACATGAGCATTGGTACCTCCAACACCCAGCGAGTTCACTCCGGCGCGTCGTGGCCCTTTGTGAGATGCCCATGGGGTCAACTGATCATTGACGCGAAACGGGCTGTCTTCGAAATCTATCGCCGGATTGGGTTTTTCATAGCCCAGGCTTGGTGGGATTTCCTGATGATACAGGGCCAAGGATGCCTTGATCAGACTCGCCACACCGGCGGCTGTATCCAGATGGCCAATATTGGTTTTCACCGACCCAAGCTTGCAAAAACCCGTCTCATCGGTGGTGTCAGAAAAGGCCTGTGTCAGCGCAGCCACCTCGATCGGGTCACCAAGATATGTACCAGTGCCGTGGCATTCCACATAGTCGAGCGTATCTGCCGTAACATCGGCCATGACATGGGCTTCCGATATGGCGGCGGCCTGTCCTTCGACGGAAGGAGCCAGATACCCGGCCTTGTCAGCACCATCATTGTTGATCGCCGTGCCCCTGATCACACCCCAGATGTGATCGCCATCGGCAATTGCATCTGACAAGCGGCGAAGGATAACGGCCCCCGCCCCCGATCCAAAAACCGTCCCCTGCGCCCGATGATCAAAGGCATGGCAATGACCATCCGGCGACAGGACCTCACCTTCTTTGTAGATATAGCCGCGATTTTGCGGCAGCTCGATGGTGACACCCCCGGCAATCGCCATATCACACTCACCGGTCAACAGCGCTTGCGTAGCATAATGTGTTGCCACCAGTGAGGTTGAACAGGCCGTTTGCACATTCACGCTGGGGCCTTTGAGATCAAGAATATGGCTCAGCCGCGTCGAGAGGAAATCCTTGTCATTGCCGGTATGACGCAACAGGAACATGCCCACGTCGTCCACAAGGTCAGCATTCGAGCAGATGTTGAAATAAAAATAGCTGCCCATACCACAACCGGCGAAGACTCCAATCGGACCTGAAAAGCTCTCGGGTGTATGGCCGGCATTTTCCAGAGCTTCCCAAGACACCTCAAGGAATTGGCGATGCTGCGGATCCATGATGGCAGCTTCCTTGGGGGAGAGGCCAAAAAACTCGGCATCAAAACCCTCAAACCCCTCCAGAGGGGCGGCAAAAGGCACATAATCCGGTCGGTTTAGCAAATGCGGAGCTTCACCCGCTGCGCGTAGATCGTCTTCGCTAAGATGGCGGATGGATTCAATGCCGTCCCGCAGGTTGTGCCAATACTCTTCAACCGAGGCCGCCCCAGGCAAATGCGCGGCCATGCCAACAATGGCAATATCGTTTTCCCGAACGGAACTACTCACTTAAATACACCTATGACTGAACCGCATTGATCTTATGCAGTGCGAACAATGTTGCCAAACAAATCTGGCATTTTAAACACTATACAAATTTTGTGAGGATTTTTATCCCAACAGAATGAGACACATTTTTCATAAGCTAAAGGAACTCTCCAGAAAATGCCTTGGTTTGCGCGACCATAAGACGCGTGAAATCTGTTTAACTCAACGATAGACTGTCTGCAAAATGGATACAGAAAGTCGCTTTAGGGTAGTTTTGTTGCGTTATTGTCTGATGTCAGACGCAGGTTAGCAACTGTATTTCTCAAGCGGTCTGAGCGGACCATTTTTGTCTAGATTTGACGAGAACGTAACGGGCGCAACTCTTCTCTATCTCTTGGCAGATGCTGCAGAATCTTTTTCAGTCCTCCGTGGCGTTGAAGTCTTGATCGACCGTTATCTGGCCTAGACGGTATGTTACCGATAATATTCCTGATCGAGTAATAGAAGAAACATTACAACACGAAACGACCACACAGTGCTCTGGGCTACCGCCCTCCGGTCTCAGCATCCATCATCCAGATGGACCAAACGCCAGTCGTGCACTAACAATCAAATTGGACCACTAAAGTGGGGCTGATCAGATCAAAACAGCTTCTTTGAAATCCAGACACTCAGCCAATATGCAAAGAAAGACTAAGTAACATGAGTACTAAGAAACTGCGAGTGCTGGTTATTGCTGAAGCCGCAAACCCTGAGTGGGTGAGTGTCCCCCTTGTTGGATGGTCGCTGTACAACGCACTACGAGAAGTTGCGGATGTTCACCTAGTGACGCAAATACGAAATCGCGAAGCAATAGCGCGGGCGGGGCTACAAGAAGGCACCGATTTCACCGCATTAGATTCCGAGGCACTAGCACGGCCCATGTGGAAAATCGCCAGTGTTTTGCGCATGGGAGAGGGAAAGGGATGGACCACCGAGGCGGCGATTAGTGCCATCGCTTATCCCTATTTCGAAAAACTCGTCTGGAGAAAGTTCGGCAGCCGCATTCGGGAAGGATACTATGACATTGTCCATCGTATTACACCCCTTTCACCAACCGCCCCAAGTTCTTTGGCAAAACGATGTTTAAGGGCAGGCGTCCCATTTGTGCTAGGGCCACTGAACGGGGGCGTGCCTTGGCCTGACGGATTTGATGCAGAGCGAAGACGAGAACGTGAGTGGCTATCTTATGTGCGAGGAGCCTATAAACTCCTGCCCGGAAGAACTGCAACATTGGCTTCGGCAAGTGCTATTTTGACGGGATCAAGATACACTGAAAGCGAGATCCCAAAACAATTTCAAACAAAGTGCATTTATATTCCTGAAAACGCTGTCGATATGACGCGCTTTAACCAAGTCGCTTCTCATTCTGGCAATTTACCTTTGCGCGCATGCTTCATTGGGCGCCTCGTACCGTACAAAGGCCCTGACATGCTAATAGAGGCCGCTGCCCCATTTCTTGCTGACGGACGAATGACACTAGATATCATCGGTGATGGCCCGATGATGCCTGATTTGATAGCGACCACTCAAAACCTTGGAGTTACAGATTCAGTATTTTTTCATGGCTGGGTTGAACACAAGGATGTCCAAGAAACCGCGAGCAAATGCCAGTTATTAACTTTTCCAAGCATCCGCGAATTTGGCGGAGGTGTGGTATTGGAAGCAATGGCAATGGGACTTGTGCCAGTTATAGTAGACTATGCTGGACCGGGCGAACTGGTAATTTCTGGCACGGGCTACAAGGTCCAGATAGGATCTCGCGACGAGATAATCGAGCGGTTTCGAGATGAGTTAGAGAGCATTTTAAGCAAATTGGATGAACTAGTGGAAGTATCAGACGTTATTAGAGAATACGTGAGAAACCACTTTACCTGGCAAGCCAAGGCACAACAGATAAGCGACGTGTACGATTGGGTTACCAAACGCTCAATCGAGAAACCCACCCCATTTCCCGTAAAATTACCCATTGTTGAGCAAAAGATGAAGAAACCTCACTTTTCTTCTTAAAGACTAATTCTCAAGTGTTGAACATCCTATCCAGTTATTCGGCTACTGGCAGAGAACCCTCTAAATGGTTAGGCAGGATCTTCCGAAAAGCACCTGTTTCATCTCCTTCCCAACTTTGGGTGACATAGTCGCGCGCGGCATAAAACGACACTCCAGCGTCGCAAAAAAGATCGTAGGTCGCACGGAATCTTTCGGTCTGGGAAATTTGATCAGAGGCCGCATCTAGATACCCGGAAAGCGGCACCCATTCGGACGGGCACGTGCTGTCGGATGGAAAAATCGGCAACACATCTGGCGGACTCTCCCAAAACACGTTGCTGTTGAACCCATGCTGATTGGGCACGTCTGATCGGTAACCATCATCGGGCGCATGGGCCATTTTCGTCCAGTTCAATCCGAGTAAATCCAGGACTTCGTGATCATAGGTCATGCGAATGGCACCAGCGGCGAACACACCTATGGAAGGTGTGCCCGGAAGTGCGTTCAGCTTGTCTCCAAGCACACGTCCCGCGTCCGCGATCGCAAATTCTATGATCATATTGCCTTTTGTTTGCACAAAACGGGCTCCAGCCACCAAGGCAATCACGACGAATGGTACAATCAGCAAGGTTGAAATCTGCCACTGCGGCCGATCTGTGGGGGTCCAACTCGCCAACCCAGCCACAATGATGGGCAAGGCCAACGGCAGGAAATACAGAAACTGCCGATGTGATCCGAAGTGATCTCCGCCAAGTACGGTATAGACCATTACACCGCCCACGATCAGATAGACCGAAAGCCAAAAGGCCCCCCTTTGCGCCCAGCCCCCACGTGACAGCACCATCGCACCAGACAGACAGAAACTGACGAACAACAAGACATTCTGTGGTTCTTGTAAGTAAGACAACACATAGCGCGCGCCGAGTTCAGCTTGCGCCAGAAGATCAGTCGAGGTTTTGGCATAGAAGGTGTTGGGAACCGGATAACCAAAATAACTCAGCCGCCACGCTGTGGCGGCGGCAAAACTCCCCGCGCCTGCCAATCCGATCACAAGCCCGGTCAACAGACCTGGCACAGCAAAAAGTAGCCAGCGCAATACGTAAAACCCCGCAAGCGCCATGGTCAGTGCGATCCCTTCAGGTCGCGTCACAGGCAACAGCGCGGCCAGCACCGCTACCCCCAAAACTAGATTACCGCGCGGCCCTGCCCTGTCGATCCGGCATAAGAGCCAAACCATCACTGCGATCACCATGACCCACAGCGTGACATCCATCAGCGACCAGATCATCCAGCCGAAAAACGCCGGGAAGGCCAGAAAGGCCGCCCCGGTCAGAAGCGCGGGGATCGGCCCACTTTCAGCTGTCAACTCCCGGGTGATCCGCATGGCGCTAAAGAGTGTAACCCAGGCAAACACGGTGCTAAGCGCTGCCAGGCCTATTTCAGGCGTGCTTGAGATCCAGAAGGCCACAGCGTTGATCAGAGTCCAGATAAGCGAGGTTGAGCCTTCGACCCGCTCGCCGCCGATATTGTAGACATAGCCATGCCCCGCCGCGAGGTTGCGACCATAAACCTGCGTGATGTTGGCATCGTCAATGCCAACCGTCGGCATCAGAACCCAATATGCCAGAGCGGCACCTAGCATGGTGATCAGAAGCGCCACCAGCGCCGTCAGTCCATGATCCGAACGTGAAGAATAGGCCATATGTCAATGCTCGAGCAAAAGTTCGATATCCTTTGAAATCTCTGCATCCGTCAGAATGCTCAAATCGGGATGGGTCGGGAAATTGATCAGCCGCTCGTAAATGGCACTGACCTGTGGCAGCGGTGCAAGCGGCGGGTACTGCCGGGCGATATCCACACCAAGCTTCAGGGTGGCAAGACGTGCATGATCAATCGGACGTGGCAACAATACGGGTATGCTGTTGGTGACCGGGGCTCCATCCGTTGGCAAAAGCGATGCGGCGCCCGCGTCCGTGAAGAGGGCGGCAATGCGGGTACGCTGTTCGAGATAACCGGGTTTCCACTTAGCGACGTTTGCAAGCCGCGCAATCAGAAACGCACATGAGATGTCAGAGATTTTGCCATTGTTTAGCCAGTATTCTGGCGCCTCTGGTATCCGGTCGTAGTTGATCAGCAGGCGCAGAAACTGGGCCGCCGAAGCTGGCGATAGCACCATCCCCCCTTCACCCAATCCATAGGGTTTCGTGTGGTGCAGGCTGAAAACCTGCCACGGCCAAGGCGGAATGTTGCGCGCCATCCCTGCAGCGTTGTCTATGATGAGCTGCTTGCCAGTTTGCTTGGCAAAAGCGATGAACCGGTCAAAATCTCGTACCAGACCAAAAGGGTTGGTAACGATAATGCCATCATAGCTGTCGGCCTCCAGCGTCAGGATATCGTCGAGGTCCATGACGCCCTGTTCGTCGCAATCGACGAAAGACATGTCCGAGAAATATCCTCGCCCGAGGTTCTTGAAGCTGAAGGCAGACCCAACCCACCTCAGTTTCGGCACTCCTGTGTCAGCCGCCAGGGCTCGTGCAGCCATCTCCAGCGCGATCCCAGCATTGGCACAAGGCGTCAGCGTCAGTTCAGAACCCAGCGACATATGCGTGGAGTAATCGGCGACCAACTGGTCATAAAGAGGTCCAAAGTTGGCCCATTGGTTCATGGCCGAACAGGTTTCCAACAAGCTGGCGACCAAAGGTATGTCTGGATTCTTCGCCTCAACGAATTTCACAGCTAAGTGTGGCGTGGTGAATTTTCGGGCTTTTTTTTCAGCCTTTTCCATCCCAATTCCCTTGAGGGTAATGCTATAATTTAGCCGCTCTTCAATTGTACGTGCATCTCGAGGAATCTGCTTCAAAGCCTTTCCAATAAGCGTTTCAAACTATCCGGTTCAACTTGAAATCCGTTGTCGACCGGGTCTCCGACAAGGAAAGCGTAAGACAAGCCCATCCTGTCAGTAAACTCTTTATATACCATCGAAAAACGATCTGGTGGCTGTATGATCAAAAAGGCACCACCATCGGCAACGGAAAAAAGCGCGTGGGCGATATGGCTGCCTTCGACACCAGCAACGACACGAGCCCCCATAGACAGTCGGGTAATTTCCTCCCCATCCATTTTGTCAGGGTCGATGATCACGAAGCCCTCGGCCTTCAGTTCTTGGGCAATTTCAGCCTCATTAATCAATTCACGACGCTCGCCACCGCGCCCACGCAGGATATAAACGCCCCGTCGGTCCGGAAGAGGTCCATCAGCACACACAAACCGACGCGCCCGCGCCCGCAGCTCCTGATACCTCGCTGCCCGGAATGCATTTTGTCCGACATCTGAGTAAACGGTCAGATTCCTGACACGGCCACGCATAACCACAGGCGGTGCAGCCATACCGAAGACCTTACGATATCCCTCTTCGTGCCAGCGGGGTAACGCGCATAAGGTGATTGGATGATCATTCGGCCCGGGCAACAACTCCATGGGCAGGTTGTCCCACATGAAATGACCGAAATGCTCACTTCCGACCCTGCAGGTCACAAGTTGTGCACTGTCCAACTCCTGCCATTCTCTCTGGGGCTTCCCAAACAATCTGTCGTTGCCCGCCCCATAGCGCCCCCGCAATGCACCCTTATAAAGATACGCGCCTGAAACCAGTACATCTGACATCTCGTAAGACAAGGTCGGCCCGTGGTCCATTGGCGCGCCCTTGATCAAAACCTGTTCGATATCCCAGCTGCGCCAAGGAGCAATCCTTTGCACTTTTTCCAGGTCTACTTCCGAATACACCGCAGGCTGGCTTGAGGAGCGCTCACCTGGGGCCAGTTCGTGAACACGATCTGCCCTACTCAGAAAGTCGCCCCCGCGCCCCCGTGCCAAGCGCGCGGCCATCCAACGCATTTTGATAGTGTCGATCACCACAAAAGAATCCTCTCTGGTTGGGAAGCCGGCACTTTACAACTGTACAGACAAGGCTTGGCAAGGTCATCAAACATACAGCGATCAGGCAAGGCTCAGTCTTTGAAAAAGTGGATCGCGAGCGGATGACGTTTTAATCAAGGATTTGATCTTTTCACTCTATGAGGAAAGAGCACGCGTGGTCCGCGTCTGGTGATACCAAATTGCGTTTCATCATAAATTTCGGAGCTTATGCCGTTATTTTTGCCTTCTGGCCAGAAGGTTTTCGAAAACAGATTTCCCTCTCGCTAATTCATCCCTATTCAAAAACGGGGGAGAACAGATGTTGCAAACCCAGGGCTGTGGTTATGGTTACGTGGTTGTTGTCGTGATATGCGGCTCTTCCATCCTTCATCGCTGAACAAATGTCGCCCGTACAAAACTCCGGCCAGGTTTCCAGAAGTGTGACATTCGGGCGACGCAGCACGGGTTCGAGCGCTCGATTAGTGTTGTACATTCGTTGTTTCAAATCTTTGCTTTGAACCAGTGTACGGGCCATAAGTTCGCTGTCATCCATGCCACGTAGCGCCGCATCGCGTGCCAAAAAATATGATAGATAGTTTGAAATTTCTGGCGGATGTTCCAATACGAACACCCTGTCAGATTTATTCTCCAGTTCATCAACGGTAAAATGAAGAGCCTTTGCAAAAAGTTGTGGCTGATCATCCCCAGAAAGCCCGCCAATTGATGGAAACAACTTGGTCGTTGTTCCTTCATCCAAGCCGACGCCCTTACCCTCAACATGATAGGCCCAGCGACTCACTAAAAGCACCGCCTTCAAATCCGGCAATTCTTCCAAGCCTTTCTGAAGAGACGTATTTGCGGTTTCGCATTTCCTGTCTTCTAATTCTGGCTGAAAGCTCTCGTCCTTTCCAATCCCGAACACAGGTGCGCAGCCAAGCTGCCAAACAACCAATGTAGGCACGCCAGCCGATCTTGCGGCAGCCTCTATACCAGCCGACAAAGCAACAAGGTGGCTGTCTCCCCAAATCAATACTTCAGGGTCACCTTCTGGGCCGATGTGGCAAACTGTGCTGCCCGGAAAGGCATAGCTCTCGGAAAGACGGCAGGTCGGTGTATCCCATCTGAAGTCCTGTGAAGCTTCAATGTGGGTACGTACATCGTGGGGGAAGCGTTCGACTATCCCATCCCCAAGATAGATCACCGCGCCACCGCCTAGGGTGATTATCGAGGCTCCGGCAGCGCCTCCCAAAAGCGCCTGAGGTTTCAGATTGCCAAAACGAACAGGTTTTTCAATGAACCGTAAGGACGCCCAAGCCAATATCACAGAGACACCGATCAACATCACTCGTACCAGCAGGCTCAATTCCTCACCCGAATAGTATTGGGCCAGCACGATCACCGGCCAGTGCCAAAGGTAGAGGGAATAGGAAATCAACCCGATGAAGACGAGCACCGGATGGTTCAATGCCCAATTGACGGGATTGTCATGTTTACCGTTTCCGATGATCAGAACTGCGCCCAGAACCGGCGCAAGGGGCCAGATCCCCGGGAAACTCTCGTCCGACGGGATCAGCGTCACGGACCCAACAATCAGCAGTAAGCCGATCCAGCTGACAAGCGGATGTATGGACCATCGCCAGCCATAGCGATGCCCAAAGATCGCCAGACAAACACCAGCAAGAAGCTCCCAGGCCCGGAAGGGGAACAGATAGAAAGCCGCGGGCTGAGACAGGGAGGTGAAGCCAATACATGCCACCAATGACACCAGCCCAAGACTAATCAGGATAGCTGGCAGCCATTTTTGGGCACGTCGTAAAAGCAAAAGAAAAAGCGGCAATATGATGTAAAACTGCTCTTCGACCGCCAGTGACCACGTATGTAACAAAAGTTTCTCGTCCGCTGCGGTGTCGAAATATCCCGCAGACAGGTAGAAATAAACGTTGGACAAATAGACCGTAGAAGAGATCAACTCTTTGCCCAGCTCTTGAAACTCGAACGGCAGAAGGACAAACCAGCCGACCACAAGGCAACTGATCGCCATCGTGAAATAGGCTGGTGCCAGTCGCCGTATCCGGCGGAGAAAAAACTGGTCCCATCGGATTCCACCCGTCTGGGTGAGTTCCGACCAAAGCAACCCGCCAATCAGAAAACCGGAGATGACAAAGAAGATATCAACGCCAACAAACCCGCCACCCAGACCGGGGAGCGAAAAATGGAAAAACACAACCGGCAGGATCGCCAAGGCGCGCAAGCCATCGATTTCACGTCTGTAGTCAGATGATGAGACCGTCATCCTTTGTCCCTAGAAGTACTCAATAATCAAATTTACCGATACACCCAACCTTTCGACACAAGATAAACCCAAGCCGCGTTCGTCTGTTATCAGAGCTTTTCAGAACACGTCGGTGATTTCGTACAGTACGATCTGGTTCGGTTTCAGTTTAGGCGACGGCAAATCAGGGCTGCAAGCGTTGTTTTTAGGGTGTCTTTTTCTTGATCTCCTTCCATTTTTAAACTCTGCACAGTTCTGCCGTCGCAGACATCAGCGGGTGTTCGACTGGTGATGTTCTCACTGTGTCGATGAATTGCCTGCAGAAGTCCCTGAGACGACCATAACGAGCATTCGCAACACCGGATGCGCTTTGATATGCGGGCTGAAGTGATCAAATGTTCTCAACACAGAACAGTGTCTATTAGGCGCTTTGGATTTTGAACGACCGTCGCACAATTGCAGCAAGAGCGTCACGGGATCATTATTCTTGCTCCAGCGGCAAAAAAATGTCTCATCCTCTGCGGCCTTCAGCGTGGCCGCCGCTAAACATTTGGCCTAAAACCAAATCCGGCACTGGTTCTTTTGGGGTGTTTCGTAATACTAGCGGCGCAATTTGAGCGGTTATTTTGTATGCAGGCCAAAGATCTATACGACGACTATCTTGCACGAAGGCATTTCGGCTCGCTTGACGGGCTCAGGTGTCTTTGCATCGGCGCAGTACTGTGGCACCACAGCCCGCTCTTTGATCCGGGTCAGGAACCTTTACGCCTGTTGGATCGCGGCTTCCTTGGTGTGGACCTGTTCTTCGTGCTCAGTGGGTTCTTGATTACGACGCTTCTACTGCGCGAAGAGGCCCGTAAGGGGCAATTTTCTATTGCGGGCTTCTACTGGCGTCGGGCGCTGCGGATCCTGCCGGTCTATTTCCTGATCGTGACAGCCTTATCGATCTATTACATCGCGTTGAAAGGCGAGACCCAATATGTGCCGTTGGTCAAGTTCTACTATTTTTTTATGGCCAATTTCCTGACCGAAGAAATCCCGCTTCTAGCACCAACCTGGTCACTTTCGGTCGAGGAACAATACTACCTGCTCTGGCCGCTGGTCCTGCTTTTGACCCTGCATATGCGCCATATCCGCGGCTGGCTTTTGGCGGCGGCCATCGTATTTTGTGCCTATGCCCAACAATGGGGGATGTGGCCAGGCCCGCTGCGTACCGAGAACGCGGTCTGGGCACTACCGGGGGGAGCTTATGAGGCCATCTTGTTGGGCTCATTTCTGGCTGTATTGTTGAATAATCGTCGTGGCTACATGGTACTGTCACGCGGCCTTGGTGGTCGATGGAGCGCGCTGATCTGGCTCGGTGTCTTGATAGTTGCTCTGGAATTTCTACCCGTAAACCTGACAGGTTGGCCACAGCTTGTTGTGCATCTGATCATGGCGCTCCTGCTGGGGTCTTTGGTCGTGCGGGAGGACAACGCATTGTCCCCTGTTCTGTCACTACCACCCGTCGCGCGGGTAGGTGCGATCAGTTACGGCGTCTACCTGTATCATCTGATCGGGTTGGATTTCACAACCCGCGGCCTGGCATTTCTGGGCGTCTCCGCGGGTGATCCAAGCTGGTCGCTTCTGGTCACTCTGGCTTATATTCCGATCTCCATCGCAATCGCTGAAATAAGCTTCAGAACCTATGAAAACTACTTCCTGTCATTCAAGCGCCGAAAGCCATTCCTCGGCCTGCTACAGAAGCCCTGATTTCTGTAGAAAAAGGGCGGTAGAGGAATGCTCAACCGCCCTGAGGATCTGAGTGGCCGGTTCAGCCAATCATATAGACCAATTCGGCTTCGTTATAGATTTCCGTCGGCAGGGTATCGGAATGCGGATCATGACCATCTGTCAAGGCCGCCCAAAGTGCAGCGCCATGGTCGTCCATATCACCCTCTTCACCAACATAGGACATATTCACGGAGCCCGAGCCCTCTGTCACCGACAGGGTGATCGTATCATTGGTGTAATCGACCACCAGATCGGCGTCATGGTTGCCTGCCAAACCATTGAAATACACGTCGGAGAACTCCCCGATTATCTCATCGACGGACAACAGCTCATATGTGCCGGCGGAAAGGCCAGAGAGGTCCAGATCAAGCGTACCCAGACCAAGGTTCGCGCCCGAAGCGACGTCCGGGTCGTCACCGAAGGCACCTGAGCGGAACTCCCCGATCCCGCCGATGTCGCCATCCTCGGCCGAGAAGGCCAACGTACCATCTTCGGCAAGGCGCAGCACGGCGGTGTCGCCTGTTTCTCCATCGAAACCGACCTTGGCATCGTTGCCTTCAACATGAAGGATCGCACCAGCCTCGACATCGTAATTGGCACCATCTGTGGCCAAAATCGCCTGACCATCCGTGACGGTGGTCTGGGCACTCCCGCTCATATCACCGGTATTGACGAAACGGCCGCCGTCGACATTGAGCACGAGTGTATCGTCGTCGCCATAGCCATTCATCCACAATTGGCCGACATTGGAGACCTGAATCGTGCCGCCATCTTCGCCGACCGTGGTGTCGCCAGTGACAGTCAGCTTGCCATTACCAACGGTCAGCGTACCGCCGTCGCCCAACTCGAGGTTCGCAATGACAGTTGTGCCACCGTAACTGACCCAATTGCCGCCCAGATCGACACTGTCGCCGGCAACGCTGCCAGGCAGGTCTTCGGTCGTCCAGTTGAGCCTGTTGTCCCAGCGGATACCATCCCCCAGATCGCTGGGCACGAACCGCACGGTTTCAGCGATGACGCGCTCCTCGACGGCCAAGCCAAAGCCGGTCTGGAAGAAGTCAATGATCAGGTCGGCGTCCACATAGTGATCAAGTTCGCCGTCGGCCTGAGCCCGCAGAAACGCCACCAGATCCGGAATATCTGCATTCGGATCGCCCAGAAGTTGCTGGGTGAAATTCTGAATCGTGGTCGCGTTAAGAATGTCCGTGTTGAGACCATCAATATTCTGGTCTGGTTGCTCTTCTCTTGAACCATCCCAGTTATATACGATGGTGTCGTCATAGAAAGGGTTCTGGGTGTGACCAACAGCATAGCCTGCCCATTCCTTATAAGCTATCTCTTCCGGATTGTCGGGGTTGGCCAAGTGCGCGATGATATTGTCTATCATCGTTGTGTCTAGACCGTTGTTGTGTATCCCTATAGATGGCGCGCCAGTATGTTCTGCCACGTGATAGCCTGCCGAGGTCACGACGTTGTCTGCAAAAAGTGTATAATTGCCAATGTAGCCCGAACCGTTCCAATTGCCCCCGGCAAAGTTGCCTGCCGCGTTGCTGTTTGCGAGGACGTTGTCCTCGATGAAGCCGCCTGAGCGGATCATCATCGCATTGTTTGCCGCATTCATCACAATGTTGTCGCGGAATGTGACATCCAAGTTGTTGTAGTCAATGTAGACACCGTGACTGAACACACTCGGAGGTTGGCCACCAGAGGTCGACAAATTCGGGTCATAGTCTGGAGCAAACCCATTTTGATCAAACAGAGTATTCTGGATGAGCAGACCATCAGTATTGCTCATTAGAATTCCCGTCGCGCCCTCATAGCCAGTCCAAGACCCGCCCTCCAATGGTGACGTAAGATAAACATCTGTGACTGTTGAGTTATTCAGGGTAAATCCAACGGCACCGTCAACCAGCAGAGTATTGCTGTTGAAATCCACATTGTCGAACAACAGGTGAGATCCAGTTAGAGATTGGACCCCACCGGTCACCTCCAGATCGGAGAAGACAATATAGTCGCTTTGTTCGGCAATGATCGAGATGTTGTCATGAAGGGTTGGGCGGTCTCCGTCACCATAAGCGGTAATATGAATCGGATGCAGGGGGCTCTCACCTTGAGTGCCCCATTCGATGATGCTACCCAGCCCATCATACTCATATCCGCGCTCAAACAGGAGCCAGTGCGAGGACGGCTCGGAGCCGGAACCCGTGATCTGACGCCACAGCATCATCCCGGCCTGACTGTCCAGCGCCATACCTTCACTGCCGCCGTATTCAGGATTGTTGACAAGCCATTGCGCCGTAATCTGGTCAGCACGCAGCCCCTCAATGGCGGCGATATCCGAGATGCTCAGCGCATCATTGCTGCCCGAAACATAGACCTCACGGTGATTGTCACCATGCTCGACAACGACATTCCCGTTCTCATCCTGCTCGAGCATGTAGAAGTCACCTTTTCCCCAGCCATCGCCCTGCGTGGTCGGCTGCACGTTCACAGTGCTACCATGCACTTCGGTGGCACCGCCTGCATAAGTGACTTCATAGGTAAAGTTTATCTGACCCGAAAACTCCTGCTCGTGGCTCATCACCAGCGCCAGTGTATTGTCCGGGTTCACGGTCAGGTTCCCGTGATCCGGGCCTTCCAGAATAGAAATACTTTCAACGGATTCGCTATTTTCCACCTGTAGCGTTGTCACTCGACCGCCGGCCACGGAAAAGGCCGAATCCACGTCTACGGGTGGGATTCCGCCACCATCCGAGTTGTCATCCTGATCACCTGGTGTCGGATCAACAGGTGTCGGATCAACAGGATCATCCTCAACGGGATCTTCGTTCACCGGCGTCTCATCGACAGGCG
>NZ_JBQFRU010000009.1:0-145734 GCF_056537585.1 Ruegeria sp. C9 | reverse complement strand
AAACCGCTTCCCCATCAAACGGCCCTGCATGTCAACCAGACAAACCAATACCGTATCAATCTCGCCAGACGAAACCTCAGCCTTCAAATGCTCAAATGTCAGCGTCGCGCTCACGATGCACCCTCCCTGATCGTGATATCGTTCAGCGCCGGTTCAAGCAGCGCCAGTATGTCCCGGGACATGTTGGCAACCTGTATTTCATTGCCCAAAAGATCATTGCGTACTTCGATCATCACATTGGCCAGCCCCCGGCTCAGCGCATGGAGACGGAGCGAATGCGTTACACCGTCAGCGGGGCCATAGGGCTGATTGCGTTCCGTGCGGCGATGCGGGATCTGATCCATGTGATCCAGCATGGCATCGACCAGACGGCTGTCCTCGTCATGGAGAAGTCCAAGTTCAACCGCGCGCGGCTTACCAAAATAGACTGGCGTAAAGGAGTGAATAGTCACAACGACTGTATCCGGACCGCGCGCATCCAGAACCTGTGCAACAGCCTGACAGAACGGGGCATACACTGCCTGGGTACGTGCATCGCGTTGCGATTGATCGAGGCCCACATTGCCCGGCACTTCGATCAGTTCTGATTTCTCGGGCATTGCGCTTGCCGCCTCGGGCGGACGGTTGCAATCATAGACCAATCGCGAGACGGTCGAGGCCACGACCGGAGCATCAAGCGCTATCGACAGCGCCCGTGTCAGCGCCATTGCGCCCGGATCCCAAGCAGCATGGCTGACGCGCGCGGATGCGGACAATCCCAAATCATCAAACTCTGCCGGAATGCGGTTGCTTGCATGTTCACACAGCAGAACGACGCGCCCAACGCCCGCCTGGTTCAGGATTTCGACCGATCCGGTCATCCTTTGACCTCGGTATCCACATCCTGTTCCAGCTGCGGCATTTCTTCGATCAGACGGGTTTCAAGCAACTGCCCGTTGCGATACAGGATCGGATAGGCGACGGCCGCGATGTGACTGTTGAATTCGCGAAAGGCGCGCAGCGTTTCGAGGTGGATGTCGCTGGTTTCAAAGCTTTCTGCGCTGCCATGTTGCAAGCGTTTAAGGTGGCGTTTGCGACTGTCACGCTCGGCCCGCTTGATTTCGGTTTTTTCCAGGCTCAGCAGACGCGCGCTTTCCAGATCGTCCGAGATCAGCACGTTCGAGGCCAGTTTCAGGTTGGCCACAATCCCCTCGTGCATTTCGACCAGCTCTGACCAACCTTCTTTCGAGAACGCGGCCCCCTTTTTGCGCATGTCATCCGCCAATGCCGTCAGGCGTTTGGCCACCACGTCGCCCGCGGTTTCCAGGCGAATGGCATATTCCATTAGGTCCCGCGCAATCTTGGCATTTTCCTTGCCGAACGCATCAGCGGGGATAGCCGCCACATATTGCCGGATACCAGAAAGGCAATCGTTCACATCAGTATCCATGTCCCGAATGGCCCGGATCCGCTCCTTGTCGCCGCTGCGATAAAGCTCCAGCGCAGGCCGGAACATCGAGCCAACCATGTCGCTCATCCGCAGAAGCTCGCGTTTGAGGTTAGACAGGGCCTGGTTGGGTCTGCTGAGGGAATCGAGATCAAGCGCGCTGATCGGTTGCCCGGGCTGCGCGCTGCTTTCAGAACTTTTCGGATCGGGCAGCAGTTTTTCGAATGGCGCGCGCAGCATGCCGCAGAACGGCAGGGCCAGAACCAGAAGCGAGGCGTTGAAAATCAGATGTGCATTCACCAGCATCTGCCCGCCTTGCAGATCGCCCAATACTCCGGTTCGTAGCGCCATGTTGGCAGCAAACAGCGAGACAATTGACCAACTGCCCCGCAGCGCCAGATTAGCGAAGGGAATGCGCCTTGCAGACAGGGCCATGCCGCGTGTCAGCCAAACCGGGATGAAGGCGGACCCGAAATTAGCACCCAACACCAGCGAGAGCCCGGCGGCAAACGGGATCGCCCCGATTTGCACCAGGGTCACACACATCAAGATCGCAGCGACCGAAGAATGCATGACAAAGGCCAGCGCTCCACCGACTAGGAACGCTGTGATGTAATCACGCGCAAGATACTCGGCGATGGCGGGTAGAAAGGCGCTGTCACGGATTGGGTCCATCGCCTCGCGCAGAAAACGCAGTGAGATCAGTATGAATGCGACACCCATCAGAATACGGCCCAACTGGCGCGGTTTCTTGGCCTCTGTCTTGACGAACAGATAGCCGCCGACCGCAAGCAGTAGCGGCACCAACCAATCCAGTTTGAAGGACAGAACCTGAATGATCAGCGCCGAGCCGAGATCGCCACCCAGAACCATCGCGAGCCCGGTCGGAAAGGCCAACATCCCGCCCGCCGCAAATCCGGAGGTCAGCAGTGCAACTGCGGCCGAGCTTTGCAGGACGACGGCCATTGTAAGCCCTACCATCGAGGCCTGCACATAGCTGCGCTGCCCCGTCATCACCCGCTGAAACGATGCACCATAGCTACGCTCGATGCCTGTGCGCACCATGCGCACAGCGTAGAGCAGCAGCATCGTTGCACCAGCCAGACTTATGAGGAAACTGACAATCGCCATTCCGTTATCCGTTCACCAGATCAAGCAGCTCGGAATGCAGTTGCGGCGTGGCCGCCGATATGACTCGGCCGTCGGAATTCAGACCTAACGGCTTACCCTCCCAATCGCTCATGATCCCGCCCGCAGCTTCAACTACGGCGGAAACCGGCAGATAGTCATAAGGCTGCAGATCATAATCGATGACCGCATCAACATGGCCCATCGCAAGCAGTGCATGCGGGTAGCAGTCATAGGCAAAGCGTCGGGTCTGTCCCGAATTCATCAACCGATCAAACAGGGCCGGATGATCCCGGTAAATCTTGTCGCCTTCGTTGACGAAAAAAACTGCGTCGCTCAATTGGCGTGTAACGCTGACCGAGACAGGCTTGCCATTCAGTGTGGCCCCTTGACCTTTCATGCCGATCAGAAATTCGTTCAGGGCAGGCATGCCGATGACCCCCAATCGGGGAACACCATTCGTGAGATATCCCAACAGGAACCCAAACAACGGATGCCCCGACAGGAATGACCGGGTGCCGTCAATGGGATCTACAATCCAGACATTCTGCCGATCCTGACCTTCGAACCCCTGTTCTTCGCCAAAGATACCGTCATCTGGAAAGTTCTCAGCCAAATACTGTCGCACAACGGCCTCGACACCCTTGTCCGCCTGTGTGACCGGGCTTTCGTCCGCCTTGAACTCAACCCCCAAACGTCCCCGAAAGTACCCGCGCGCAGCCTGCGCGGCGATATTGGCGATTTCGGCGGCGTGAATCGCGATATCTGACGTACCTTCGGGCGTTGCAACGGTATTTGGTGGGGTTAGCATCTGTTTTTGTCCCTCATTGCAATGCCTTAAGCAGTATTCAGAGACGCCGTCATGGTACAGGTAAACTGGATGACTAACGGATCGCCATTGCACATGGGTGTTCCGGTTGTATCGTCACTCTGCGATGCTGCATTACGCAACATCTTTTAAGCATCAACGTCACAAAACCCCACACAGCACAGCAACATTAACCCACAAAAAACAACTTATTCAACCTAATTATTCCGTTTTTGGTTGATTAGCGGTTTCGTTTGTGGATTTTTGAGCGGTGGGTATCGCCATTCCGAGGCAAAGCAGGCAATACCGCCGCGTAGTTTTGGCAGGAATACACGCGCAGGGCCAAAGATTCGGTTCAGCGATCAGGAGCACCGGGATATGACAGACAAACACAACGTCCTGTTTATCATTACCGACCAGATGCGGGCGGATTGTTTGTTTGGGGCATTGGAGGCCCATGTTGACCTGCCTCACATGCGCGCATTGATGGAGGACAGTGTTTCTTTCACGCGGCACTTTTCCGTTACCAACCCCTGCGGGCCATCGCGCGCCTCATTGCTGACCGGGCAATACGCGATGAACCACCGGTCGGTACGAAACGGCACGCCCCTGCGCCACGATGCACCGACCATTGCCAGCGAGATGCGCAAGGCAGGGTATCTGCCGATGCTGTTTGGATATACCGACACATCACAGGACCCGCGCGTGTTTGATGCTAAAGACCCGGCGCTCAGGTCATATGAATTCCACATGGCCGGTTTTCAGGAAATGCTGGAAATGCGGTTAGAGATGTCATTCCCATGGCGTTCTCATCTAAAAAACCGTGGATATGAGTTCGAAAACTACATTGACGTGTTCAAACCGGTCGCACCCGATGGCGGCCAGCCTGCACTGAATGACCCGGCCTTCTACGCAGCCGAGGATAGCGACACGGCCTTTCTAACCGATCGGTTTCTGGAAACCATGCCGGCCTATGCGGATGATGACAGGGGATGGTTTGCACATCTGACCTACATTCGCCCACATCCACCGCTGGTAGCCCCGGCACCATATAACCGAATGTATGACCCTGCCTCGCTACCATTGCCATCGCGGTTACTAACCGCCGAGGCCGAAGAGGCGTTGCATCCGTTTTTCGCTCCGGCACAGGCCAACAGCACGGTTGCCGGATTTGTTGAAGGCTTCCCGGACCTTGAACCGACGGACGAGGTAGTGCAGACGCTGCGCTCGATCTATCTGGGTCTTGCCACGGAGGTAGATCATCATATCGGCCGCGTGGTTTCGTTTTTGAAAGAGACAGGGCAGTACGACAACTCGTTGCTGGTGGTCACCGCAGATCATGGCGAGATGCTGGGGGATCGACACAGTTGGGGTAAGATGTCGGTTTATGATGCGGCCTATCATACACCCTTGATCGTGCGCATGCCCGATGGAGCCCGTGGTAAACGGGTCGAGGCACCCACGGAAGCGATTGATATCGTTCCGACGATTCTCGAATGGATCGGGCAGACAATACCGGATTCCATGAATGGGCATTCGCTGTTGCCCTTCCTTCAGAGTGAATCCTCAACCCCGGCTGACTGGCGCCGCTATTCATTCTCGGAGTTGGACTTCGCTGATCCGCTGAACCCAACCCGCTGGCAACGCGAACTGGAAACGGGGTTAGAGGACAGCTGCCTGAGCATCCTGCGCGACAACCGGTTTACATTGGTTGAGTTTGCGGCTGATCTTCCGCCCATGCTGTTTGACGGTGAAGGGCAGGGTGAGATGGAGAACGTGGCAGAACATCCTGAACACGCCGCCACATTGGCGCGCATGACACGCGACATGTTGCGTCACCGGATGCGGAAAATGGACAAGACCCTATCAAACTGGATGATCACACCGGATGGTCCGCGCCATCCTTGACGTTCCTATATGGCTGAGGATCGTCAACCACCCCACGTTACAGTCATCAGCATATCCTCGAACTCTGCGGTGTCGAAAAACAGCACGATCTCACCCGTTGGGCCTGCGGGCAACGGAACCGTCGCCAACTGACCAACCGCCAGATCGCCCAGTTCCGGACGGCGGGTCAATGTGTCCTGAACCACACCTCCGTCGCTGGTATCAGAACGATCAGACACCGTGATTGTTGCCGGAGCAGCATCCAGACTGCTTTCAGCAAAAAGATCGCACCGTTTGAACGTCGTGAGGCGACCAGCCGACCAATAAGGATAGTGCTCGGGTCGGAGTGTCAGCCGCAGCTCGTGACGCCCACCCGCAGGTGGTGTTTCGCGGCGGAAGCGTGCCCATTCTGTCGGGAACTCGTGCCGCAGTGAGAATAGCCGCACATTGCCCACAGTCCCGTCTGCCGCAATATCGGCTTTCAGATGATCAACCGCCGCATTGCGCACGGGTCCACCGCCATCCCGCGCAGTGTAGCGCAGGTGCAAGACGACGTCCGAGATCGTGTCATAGTCGAACTGCTGCGGATCGCCCTGCGTTGGGTCCGCCGGCAGCTCTAGCCGCCACTCGCTGACTGCGCCCACATTTTCGAATGGTAAATAGCGATCATCAGGCATGCCCTCGAACTGACCGGTTTCCATTTGCGCCGCACTGAACACATTGCTTTCGGCGCTGTGAATATCGGCGAAACGGTCGTCTTCGGGGCCCGTGCGAACATAGCCATCCCCGATATCCGGTCGTTGCCGGATGCTGCTCTTGAGATGCACAAGTTTCGCATGGGTTCCTATATAGGGCCCGGAAACACAGGGCAGGCTGAGCGCAACACTCTTGATCCGGCGGAAGTAATGGCCCGGCCCATCCAGATCGAACTGGGCCTCGGGGATTTTAAAGGTACACCGACCTGTTCTTCGCAGATTGACCAGGGCCAGCGGATCGATTTGTAGCAGGCTGACATGTTTGGTCAGCTCGTATTCGTTGCGATTGTGCTCGTGATACGCAAGCTCCATCCGCTTGACGTCCAGCAGCAGCGCCTCGCCTGAAAGAAGCCCCTTGCGACCGCCATCCCAATAGTTGAACTGCACCAGAGTTTTCTGATCCAGCTCGGGCCGCATCAGTTCGGCTTTCATGGTCTGCTCGGCGCGTCGCGCGGTATCGAAGGCAAAGCGGTAGTACTCGTAATACAGCTTTGACAACTCGCCTTGCAGCCAGCCATAGAGCTCTTCGTTGGTGTACTTGTCCTGCAAGAAATCGCGGGTTTGCTCTGATAGACGGATTGCCTTCTTCAAGTTCAGGTATTCGCGATGCTGCGCCTGTTCCGCGATCAACGATGTCAGAATCTGACGCCCGATCTGCATCACATCATGGGCCGCCAGATTGTGCTGCAATATCCATTCATCGGCGCGACGTTCATAGGCGGCAGTGCGGGCCGCCATCCCGGCCTGATCACGGTTCCAGTCCGCGATCATCCCGGAAACATCCCCCGCGATCCGCATGACCGAGGACAGCACGGTTCCCACCTTAAAATCGATGGTGCCGCCGAGACCCCAATAGTGCAGATCAAGTTTCGGGTCGGGGATCGGGGTAAGGGTTGCTGAAATCGAGTGGAATACCGATTTGGCCAGCGTTGTGTCACGGGCTATTGGCAGCAGAGTATTAAGCTCTTCATCCTCTTTCTTAGACAGGTGAAGGTCTCCGCCCCCGGTCTGACCCGACGTTTGTGCGCCGTCGCCATCGCCCGGACGCTCAAGATCGGGAAACTCGAGCCGCTGAACCGGGAGGTCATATTGCGCAACAAGCGCCTCATACGCTTCATCAAAATTGGCCTTTGTCAGGGTTTGACGGGTCAACTCAAGGGTTTCAGGCGCATTTGGATCAGCCTCCTGACCCAGCAGGCGCTTGTAGTAGTTCAATCGCTCAAGCGCCGCGCCACGACTGCCGATCAGGGCTTGCGTCGCTGCCTCGGTGTTTTTCCATTGAAGGTAACGAAGATCGACCTGCAGTTTCTGCAAGCTGACTTCGTGACCTTGCCGCAACAGGGCAAGTGCCTCGGCGTCGCGTTTTTCCAAGGCGGTCAGCAAGGCCGACCCGATATTGCGGACCTCTCCGGCCAATTCCGCCGCCTTCTCGATCAACACGCGCGAGCGGACGGGGCTGACCGGTTGATTCAAACCCGAAACGACAGAGCCGATATCCAGCCCAGCCGCCGCCGCCTTGACCAGCATTCCGGGATCGATCGGCGGGTCGAACAGGGCAAGCGGACGAACCTGCCCTTCGATATCCATACAGTTGCGGATTTTGAACAGACGGTCGGCAACCGTATCCCAATAACCCAGCAGCTTTTCATTATGCGGGATGCAGAAATACAACGTGCGGGCCATACCGAATAACGGCGCAGCGCTGTCGCTGGTGCCCGCACCTGTTGGCGTTGTGAAATTGAAGGGGAACGCGCCTTCAAGCTCGACCAATGCATTGCCCATCGGATCAAGCCCTTGCGCCCGAAGCTGCGCAAAGGTGCGTGGCGTGGTTGTTCCACCCGCAGGTGAACGCTGCGGCTTGTCGCCCAGCAAGTTCGAGGCGAGCACATAGATCTGCAGCGCTTCCATGATGGCTTCGCGCGTGAATTGCTGGAACAGGTTGTCACCCCAGGCAATCAGATTGTCGAGGTACTTCATCACCACGTGCATCATGAATGAAATCGTCCGTGTGCGCGCGACTGCAAAGGGCTGAAACGGGGTGTTTCGCACCGCTTCATACCCATTTAGGATCGCTTCTTTCTCGGCCAGCTCCGCGTCGGTGCATTCGTCGTTTGGTTTGCTGAGCAGGGTCAACAACGTATCGATGGATTGGGCTTCGCCCTCGCGAAAGGCAAGGAAACGCCAATAGCGTGTGGGCACCGGTACATCGGGGTCATTCTCGGTCGGATCGAAAATCAGATGGAACCAGCGTTGCGCTTCGGCGAAACGTTGGGTCTTGGACAAGTGCACCGCAATGGTCAGCGGCACATGGAACATCAGTTCCCAATTGTAGTTGGCATAAGGCCCACCCATCCGCGTGTCGATTTCCTTCGGGAACGAATGGATGTCGATCTTGTCGGTTTCCTGCGGGGAATAGAGGGAATTGAAGAATGACTTGCGCAAGCTTTTGTGAAACTCCGGGGACAACATCCCGGGCACACCCTGTATGTTCAGACGCTCGATCAACTCCGACACGAAGGGGTGGAAGAAGTTTTCAAACGTGTAGTCCCAGTGTTTTTCATAGCTGATAAGCTTGATCTTCTGGGGGCCGAAAATGTCCTGATCAAGCAGGTGATGATAGCCGTAAGTGCTGATCTTGCTGGTATCCATGATCAAAGTCCTTTCCGGATCAAGTGCGACGCATGCGGACGGTGCTGCCCATCGGGCCGATGTCGCGGTCGCCAAAGCGGACCGTGCCACCAGTGCCCAGCGCTGTATGGACAAAGGCGTCTTCGGTCACGAATGCACGAAGAGTGCTCAGGTCGGCGCTGCCAAAGCCGGGGATTGCAGTCACCCGTTCAATCCGGTCGGGCTGCTCGGCAAGCGGCTCGAATGCCAGCACCATGGTATCGATTGTCGGGTCAACTTCGGCCACGCGGCCAAAATCAAGCCAGGTCACAACTTCAACGATCCGCTGCTTCGTGGACACGTAGAACACATGTCGCGGGTCGGCATAGAAGAACGGCGACTCCCAGGCTTCTCCATTGGTCGGGTGATGCGGCTGTGTGGCCTGATCGGGCGCCTTATTGGACAGCAACCGATGCGTGATCCCGTCATTGGAATAGATCGCTGTAAGGCGGTTTGACCCGGTCGACGTAATACGTTTCGGCAAGAAATGCGGCGCCTTCTTGGGTGAGCGCGTATCGGGTGTGCTAAACGTGTTGTACATAAAGAACGAAACGCCCAGCCAATCCTTGTACGAGATCGATATCCGCATCCCGTTGGTCCATGGGAATGAAGACAGGCGGATGCCTTTACGGAATTTGCGCATCTCTCGGGCTGGCACGTTTTCGCGCAGCAACAGGGGCTCATCAGGATCCGAACTGCGCGGCGGTTGCCACACGCCATCCACCCGTTCGGTCCAGTTCAGCATGACCTTGACGTCAAAGGTGGGTTCATCAACATCCATCAACGATGACGCCTCAACCTCGGCCAGCGGGCCTGATCCCGCGTTGGGTGTTCCTTGTGCCGTGTTTTCCGGCATCATCTTGATCCAGAACAGGAACAGACGATTGTTCCAGACCAGCGGCATGACCGGATTATCCTCGATATCCAGCGGGATTTTCTCCCACGCGCTCCACGAGCCGTAGGCACGGGTCCGGTGGTAATAACTGCGTTTGGCCCCGGCGGTGCGCCCGATAACATGCAACACGTCGTCTGCAGCACCGGGATCGCCTTCGATCTGGTAGACACCGCATACTTCCAGCTTGGCGACCTCTTCCAGTTTCTGCAGATACCCGATCAGCGAGGTGGCTGCGCGTTCCTCGGTGATGTCACCCTGCAGCAATTCACTCATCGCCTCGCGGAAGAAGGGTGACTGGTCGTCGCGCAATTCCGGCTCCATCCAGTTTTCAGGGTACAGGAAGATTTTCCGGTTTGCCTCCCACACGCGGTAACGCTTCATCCACTCCCAATGCTTGGACCGAAGGCTGGATGCAGCCACACGGGGTTCAAGGTTCATCAGGCAGCGCTCGGTAAAGATCTGGACCGAGGACAATGCGTGACGAACCCGCGAAGTGAGCATGCACGGCTCCATCTGCACATCCATCAGGAAGTATTCGAACAACTTTTCGGGCGTGTTGATATGCGCCGCATCCGGACGCCCGCGCAGATCGTGCAGGATATGCGCCACCAATGCATCACGCTGGCGCTGGCGCAGGCGGTCATTGATCGGTTGCAGGATTTTCAGCCAGTCGTCCGGGCTGTAACGCGCACGAAGGGCGGCGCGGAAATTCCGCACAATGGGTCCGGTTGGGGTGGGTGTTGCGGCGGCGATCAGCGCTGTCGCCGGAATCCCAAGTGCCGCCAGCCATTCGGCGATGTCATGAAGCCGCTCCAGAACGGCCAGATCGCCAATATCGGCTGGGGTGAGTCCGAAATGTACCAACAGGGCGGCGATATCCAAGGGATCCCAGCGCGTGACTTGGAACAACTCAGCCTCGGCGTCGGCGATGGCGACCGCTGGATTCTCGGCTATCGAAACCAGCCGGGCATTTTCAGGGGCATAAGCCGCCTTTAATCGCGCCATGCGCAGGTGCGCCGTTAGCACCCCCATCAGCGCGGTGGAGGTCGGATCATCGGGTGTACCGTTGACGGGCAGGCTGTTTGGCCAGGCCGCACCCGCAATCTGCAAATCGCCATGTGTCGTCAGGTGCAAGACCTCAGCGACGTCAAGTTTCAGCGTTTCGGACAACCGTGCAATGCGGCGCGTACGCAGGTAGGCCGCGCCCAGATGCGATACCGGATCAGCCGGGTAGAGATGCGAAGCGCCGATGACCTCAGTTCCTCGGCCCGGTGCACTCCAACGCAACGCCAGACGGTCG
The DNA here is from genome assembly GCF_056537585.1 of Ruegeria sp. C9. NCBI lineage: Bacteria > Pseudomonadati > Pseudomonadota > Alphaproteobacteria > Rhodobacterales > Roseobacteraceae > Ruegeria > Ruegeria sp. C9. The sequence continues at coordinate 134,868 of NZ_JBQFRU010000009.1, read as the reverse complement.
GTCACATTGGCCACGCCCAGCGCGATTTCGACCAAAGTGCCTGCGCGAAGCTCGATCGCGTTGGTGTTTGACCATATGCCGCCCGCCTCGGTCAGAGGAACAGGTTCGCCTGCGATGCTGAGTGTCACGGTCGCGCCCGCATCAGCTTCGACAGCAATGTTGAAGAATCCGTTTTCAGGCGCTTCCAGATATCCCCGTAACCGGATCGAAATCGTAGAACCCGGTGTGGTTTGATTGTCTGGCAGCACTGTTCCAGTGGAGGCAAAATCAATCGCGCCAGATATGGTTTCGACCCGCGCAGGCGGTGCAGTGTGGGCCGGACCATCGCTGATTTCAGCACTCAGACCCCCGGATTCGAGCATCAGGGCATCCTCAAGCGCGGAGCTGGCTGGATCAGTCGCCGCATGCAGAACCTCGGCCTTTTCGAACAGGACGGCTGCCAGATCAGCCTCAACTTCGATCGCGGTAACCAGAAGCAGCAGCGCCACCTGGCGTTTCCGTCTTGAGATCAGCTGCGGCAGGATTCCTTCAAGCAGGGCACGATAGGCCTCGGCCTTTGACGCGGTTGAGCTGCGGTATGCGTCGTGAAGCGGGAGCAGCTCGGGGAAGCGGGTGAAGAATGGCTGTGATTGTGCCTCGCTTGCGTTGAACAAAGCGTCAATTGCTAGCGTGAAGGCAGCAGGTGTCCCGGCGACGGCCTGCAGGGCATCTCTGACCGTGGTCGACATGAGCCCGTTGAAAACCAGAACCTTGCGGAAATCGTCATAAGCGATTTGATCGGGCGCCTCGGCCAGGATCGCCGGCTCTAGCGCAGTGGCAGAATGGTCATAGGTAACCTCGGCCGAGGATGTGGCCTCCAGATATCCGAAGAACTGCTCGGTCGCTTCGGCCCCATAGACCAGAGCCATGTGGGACCGGGCAATACCGCCATCGGGATCGTCCACCAGAACAAAGTCATTGGTGATCGCCGCAAACCCTGCACGCAGATCGCGTGCCAGGGTCGTGATGTTTTCTGCGGGTGGTGTCGTCTGGCCACTTGGGTCATGGTTCAACAGCAGCGCCAGTGCTGTTTCCAGCGACAGGCCTAGCTCGGACAGGCGATGCACCAGATCGATAACCGTCAGCAGAGCGGGTGCAGTGGCGTCTTGCGGGCCATAGGGGTCAAGACCGGTGGCTTGCAGCAAACGCTCCAATCCCGGCACGCTTTGCTCAAGCGCGCGCGCCAACCAGCCGCGACGGTAGATTGCGCTGACCGTCTCAATGGTCAGGGGTGTCGTGTCATCGAACCCCAAAACAGCAACGATCCGGTTAAATTCCGGACCCGTCAATGAAAAGGCCGCGCGCAATGTTTCAACCTCGGGCAGCAACAGGGCCGCAGGGTCTGTAAGCACGCCGCCAAAACCATCTTCGGCAAAGGCGGGGTTTTCGCGAGCAGGCCGCTGGAACATTTCACGGAATAGCGCGGCGGTTCCATTGGTGCTGATTGGTCCAAAGAGGGCCAGGATCGGGCGCAGCGCGTCCTCGGGCCTTAGCTCCAGCGCATCAAGGGCCGACATGGCGATGCCCAACTGTGGCAGGAGCTCGGCAAAGCCGGCGTCCATGCGAGCCAGGTCTACCTGCGCGTCGGCGCCGTCTGGCATCTGGTTCGTCGGATAAAGCGCCGAGATGATAGCATCCGTGTCGGCAATGCTAAGTTCCAGAACACGCCACAGACGGACGAACCGGTTAATCCGGATAAAGTCATTCCATTCAAGGCGGTTGGACAGCGGATCAGGGTCTGGGTGACGCAGTTCAAGCGCGCTTAGGTCGCACATATCCGACGGGTCTTGCGGATTTGTAAGCACGATCAGACCCATGATCCGGTCGAAAGTAGTGTCATCAAGCAACCATGCCTCGACATCACCGCCAAAGCGTTCAGGCTCGACCCCTGCCGCCATCCGGCTTTGTAGTTCTGCGGAGTTGATCGCGCCGTCCCGGAAGGCCCGGATATCGTCGAAGCCCAGGCCAAGATGCTCAAGCTTCGGGACCAGCGCGGCTCCGGGGTTCACGAACTCAGTCTTTAGGATGTTCACGAGATCAACCGGCGTGATCTCGGTACGGCGGCATAGGTCGCGCACGCTTTCCAAGCCATCACGCACTTCGGCTGCGCTGGCACCCGCATCAAAACCATAAAGCGAACGCACTGTCAGATCGGGTCGCGCTGACCCGGCAACCGCCACGCTTTCGGTCAGGACGGCGTTGAGACCGCGCGAGATGTTCAAGCGCTGCAGCCAGATGTCGCGCCATCCGTACGGTGCATCGTCCAGCGCGTCTGACGAACGCAAGTCAGCCATAACCCGATGTAAAGGCGCGTCGAAACGATTGAACAGGGCCTTCAGTGCCTCCAGCGAACGGTCAAACGGCAGGGGGGCAGGGAATTGGGCGGGGGCCAGCGTGGCATAGGCGGCATCGCGTACAAATTGAGGGCTGGCCAACAACTCTTCAGGCGGTGTTTGACCATCGGTCGAATGACCCTGATATCCACCCAAAGACATGCCATTGACAACGAAATGCTCAAGCACCTCGTTCACCAAGTCGATGTATGGCACAGGCGTCAGAGTGTTTTCGCAAGTCAGAGGCAGGTGTTGAATATCAGGCCGCCGATCAAGCAACACATCAAGTGGATTGGTGAAGCCGTTGGGAATCTCGGTCGCGGGGCGATCGAGAAACAGCAGAAGATCAACAAGATAGGCTGCGGGGCTGAGGACTGACCGGCAATGCTCGCATCCGCAATAATCCATCGAACCGAAAAGCTCTTCTAATGTGGAGTATGCGAGCACATCACCAAAATTGTCCGACCCGCCCGGGGTAGGGTTCAAAAATCCGTCAGCAGCGCCCACGCTGGGGCCGATCGCTGGCATCATCCGATGAGTCATATAGGCGGTGGCCAGATTCAGAACCGCTCCATGGACCTGTTCAGCCTTGCGGTAGATCTGCATCGCGACGGCCTCGTTCAGAACGGCCTTGTGGGCGCGCAGGAACTCATCTTGTGGCAGCGCCACGACCGCATAGGCCGAATCCAACCCTGCAGCCAGCATGGCATTCATACTGCTGTCGTCGGGTGAGATCTGATAGACCCGCTGAATGCGTGAGATTTCGCGCACCACTTCTGGCGGTTCGTCCAGCGCATTTTTTGCAATAAAGCGCGCAACGGGCTGCTGACCTATCTGGAAGGTATCGGCATGTTTTGCGAGGAAACCATGCACGTTATTCGACAGCCCTGTATCGACCAATGGCGTCTCATGCGCCCGGACCATTTCCGCAACAACCGCAGTCGGGAAAGACAGCCGCACCTGAGCGGCCATGAATTCTGCATAGTTGGCGCGTCTTTCGGCGGCATCCCGGCCCTGAACTGCCTCTGGCACGGGGTCGGTATCATCCATGATCGCGGCCCAGGCATCGGCTTTATGAAAACCCGCCTTCACTAGGCCTCCCAACGTACCGTCCGCATCGCCATTGGTGTCACGGTGCAAGCGTTCGACCAGCTTGGAGTTGTTGAGCGTCAGATAGGCAAGCTTGCCATCGGTCTGCAAACGGGTGGCTTTGTCCTGACCCAACTTACCCTCTACCTCGGTCCAGAATGTATCGAGATCATCACCATGCGCCGCATGGAGCGCGGCAAAAGTTTCACGCTCGTCATCCCGCGTCAGCGAAAGTGCAAGCAAAGGCTGCATTCCGGCCAAAGCCCCGGGAGGGGGCGTATCCAGCCGCACGCGCGCGGAAACTTCGGTAAATCGGGCAAGGGAGGCATCTATCTGATCCGCCAGTTTGGCGTCGATCAATCCTTCATCCAGCGCGGATTTCCAGATTTGCGCCACTTTAGCAGGGGGCGTGCGGAAAACCGCGGTGTCATCGGCGGGAACACCTGCACGTAAAAGCGCATAGAACAGGCCAGAGTCGATGCGTTGACCACGCCGTCCAGCGGTCTTGTCAGACAACTGTTGGGATAGCGACGCCAATGCCACGGCGCGCGCGTCCCAACCTGTTTTATTGGCCAGATATGTGATGTCCTGACGGGTGTCGCTTTCTTCAAGTTTCGACAAGGCACCGTTGAACTGACCAGAGAGCGCCTTGGTCAGTGTGGCGTGTTCTGACAACAGTTTTGCGGCACTTTCAGCAGGCAGAACCACGGAAAGCTCGGAATCCGGTCCAGCGTCATATTCCACCGCCGAAGCGGCAACCACATCGTCATTCAAACGCACCTGCACCTGAAGGTCTGGTGCATCCTTGCCGCGCTTGGTGATCTGATCGCCGGTAAACACAATCTCGAAGGCACCGCGTTTACCGGTTGTAGCCTTCCCCAGTTCAACGTCGCCGCCGACACCTTTGTCGACAACAACAACAGCAAGGCCATCAACAGCCGCACTTTGCGCACTTATGACGCGACCGCTGACACGGTAGGTGCCAAAATCCGTCGGTGTGTCCAGTCGAGCGACCAGATCGTTAATCACAGCCGCCGTCCTTTTATCGACACTGCCGGTCGGGGACAGATCGGCCTCTTTCTGAAACAGGCGAACGGCTTCAGTGGTGCCTTTTCCGTAGGTCGGTGTGCGGCCATCCTTTTCGCGCGACACGATATCGGCCAGCGCTCGGCGCGCGCTGATATCATTGGCCAGCAGCAAGCCTTCACGCAGCAGTGCCAGCAAAGCGGATTGCAGATCGCCCACCGTAGCGCGGCGCATTCTGGGCTTTAGCGGATGCGTAACTTTGGTCATGAGGAGGTACCCTTTCTGACAACTGCGTTCACCATTTCAAATGGCCTTTGATGCCCTGGCCTTGCAGGATCGACATCGTGCCTGCCGCGCCCAGGCCAAGGTAACCAGCGGACCGTCGGAAAAAGCCGCCAACGCCACCCTGACGATGGCCTGCATCGATTTCGTCCACCCAAAAATCGGCCGCTTCGCGCGCGGCGGTTTTTTCGCCTTTGATTGCGGAGCGAGCTTCGGTTCCGGCCAGTGCAATTGAGCCGAAAGCTGCGAGCCCGGCGGCAAGGACCGATCCGGCACCACCACCCGTGACGAGCTTGCCCGACACCGAGACCACGTTGAGAGTGCCCGAGGCCGTGCCCTCGACCACATTTGCAGTGCCCACGCCGGTCTCGCCTTCGGCGATTTGCGTGATCCCTGTGCCAACCTGAATGCCGCTGGCCGCCATACCGATCACCATGAGCCCACGGCCCATGACCCCTAGGATGGCGCGGCCCCCGGACAGGGTCTGCGACACTGCCTTGCTACCCCGCATTGCTTTGGCGAGCTTGGAGATTGAGGTGATTTTGCCTTGCTTGTTCACCATGTTCATGGTGTCGACTTTTTGCACCATCGACGCAGTATCGGGCGCAGCGCCCGGGCGGTAGACTTGCACGGTGCCCTTGATCATGCCGGTATTGGTGTCGAATGAGGTCAACATTCCGTTTCCCTGTTTCGGGATCTCGATCAGCGTCCAATTGCCGTTGCCATGCGCCACCAGATGAGACCGGACTCCGGCGACCTTCACACCCTGGGCATGGGTGGTGTTGACGTCTGCAAAGGAAACCATGGCAGTGGGCGGGTGCGTGTGTGCGATAGCCGTCGTTCCCTTTGGAATCGAGACCTCGGGCTTGGTGGCCGTGCCCTTCAATATCTTGAACGTGTTGTTCTCTTTGATAAGGGCAAACTCCTGCACGCTGCCTTCGGTGTTCCTGACCTGAGTCGCCAGCGCATCAAGCGTCTCAAGACCCTTCTGCAACGATGCAACTTCAAGGCCTCCGTTGGGCACAGTGGGCGGCGCAGTGCCCTCGGGATCGTTGAGCGTTACCGGGTTGTTATAGGCATAAGCATAAAGGTTCAGCCCACCTTCAATTCCGATGGGATCGGCGCTGATCCATCGGCCGAGCCAAGGGGCGGCATAGCGGGCACCATGATGGTTAAGCCCGGTTTCGGCATCCCGCTCCATCGCGGTATATCGAAAACGTTTCGGACCTAGGCCAGCGGTGGCAACGCCTTGATAGGTGGTACTGCCGAAGGGGCTGTATTCCTCGTAAGACAGAACATTGCCGTTCTCGTCCAGTTCGATCCCCACACTGCCCACATGGTTACTGTGCTGATAACGAATGACGCGGCTGACCGCTCCACCGGTGATCGTCGTCTCAACCAATGCAATACGGCCAGCTTCGTCCCCCACATGCAGGGTCTCTCGGGTCCGCGGGTTTGCACCCGGTTCGCGGATAATGTCGAACCCGCCCAGCGAGATCGTCTCGCGACGGATGGCTCCTGCAGCGGTTTCTGTCACTTTTCGGATGCGGGTCCCGTCAGAGGCGTAAACAAAGAAAGTGCGGTCCCCTTGGTGCGCCAGGCCGTCCGCATCATCAGGTCCAACTGCCTGACGGCGGCACATGCGCAGTTGGTTGTCGTGGTCCCATGCGATCTGATCGAGATGAGAAAGGCGCAGCATGTTGCCCATCGCATCATAGCCGTCACCGCCCTGACTGATGATATCATTCAAGGCACCGACCGATGTTTGACTTAAGCGGTTCGAGGATACCCCCGCGGCCAGATCGCTGTCCTCGCCATAGGTGTAGGTCCGCGTCCAACCGGGCGCCACGGGATCAGAGCCCCGGTGGCGCATCTCAATCAAGTTGCCCGCAATGTCATAGTGAAAACGCTCAAGATACCGGCCAAGGGCGAAACCATCACTGCGGTGTGGCAGCCGGGTTCGCGCGGCATTGTTATAGCTGTGGGCACCGGGTGCGCCGCCTTGCTGGCCAAGATGTTCGCGGCCCGTCGCCTCGATCAAACGATGCAGGGCATCAAACGTATAGTCGTTAGAGGCATCAACACGGCGATTGCGGAAAAAGATCTGCTGTTGCGCGCTGTCGCGGATGTGGGTCACGTGGCCAGACACATCGTAGATCATGTGCTGCGCCTGCAAGTGGCATCCTGGCCAGCCTGCAACTGGCGGTGTCGGACAGTCCGAGCCAAATCCGGTTGCATCGCGCCGGGTGATGATGCGTTCGGTGAGACGGGTCAACGGATCATGCAGGATTTCTGTTTCAACCGCGTTGCCATAGGTGATGCGGTCGCGGTCGCCCCAAGGGTTGTATGCAATGCTTGAGACCACGGCATGATCTGCAGTGGCGGGATCCAACAAAGTGTCAGGTGCCGCGGGTCGTGCGTGCCAGGTGTCCACCCGATCAAGCCGCGAGGACGGGTTATAGCGGTACTGCACAACCTGGATGCGCGCGCCCGGCCCTTGCGGTTGCAGCGGCACCAGTTGGACCGGACGGTCCAGCGCGTCAAAGCGGGTTTGCCCTGAGAAAATCTCGGGCTCAGTCGCCACGGGTGCGGCCCAATCGAGCGTGGTGCGAAACTCCTGCGCCAGTTGCCGCTGGCTGCGGATTGGGTTGCCTTTGAAATCATGGGCCAGAATTTCCATCGTGCCGGATTGGTCGCGGCTGATCGCAATGCGTTTGCGATGGTTCAGGGCTTCGGGCGTCAGCAGCGATTCTCCGTAGATCGTTTCATCGATCCGCAGCTCAGGACCCGCATTGATGCTTAGATGAGTGGCGATGGGTCGGCGCAATACATCGAATTCGTGGCGCAGCCGGTGGTCGCGCGCATCCCACGTAAACGCCGTTTCGCCATTTACATCCGATAGCCGCCAACGGGTACCGCCCTCCATACTGTCGGTCCGAATGGCGGTGCTGAGCATGTCGAAAGCGGTACGCTGAACCTCGCGCCCAAGCTCATCCCAGGTTCGGCGCGTATTGCCTTCGATATCGATTTCGGTCGCAACGCGGTGGAGTGTCTCGGTCGGTAGGGTGCCCGGGGCCGTGTTGCTGTAGAGAGTGCGGTTCGTGGTGAGGCGCGCGATCAGCGCACCACGGGTATCCGCCAATGCCCGCATCGGTGTGTCATCATAAAGCGCCGATTTCGATGCAGCCTCAGTGGCGCGCTGCCGGTCTTCGGGATCGGGGAAACGGGTAGCCAACGCCTGCGCTTGCGCCGGATCAGTGCGCAGCGCGTGCCAAGTGGGTAAATAGGCAACCTGCGGCAACCGTCGGAAATGGTCGCCAAGATCGGGGTCTTGGGCGGGATCCGAAATCAGTACAGTATCGCCCGGGTCCCATGTCGTCTGGTCCCAAACAGAAAACCGGTGTTTGCTCCATGTATGATCGGGATTCAAAATCCCGATCTCTCTGCCCAATGCGTCGTAGAAGAAAATTGGGCTTACACCGATGCGGATGTCGGACTCATAGGTCGGGCGATCTGTGAAGAACGGTTCGAACTGTCGAACAATATTGCCCTTGTTGTTACGCACTTTCCAGCCGGTACCGACCCAGCGTGGCGACGGCGATGCGGACATAACCGGTCGACCATCAGGACCCAACAGGATGTTCCCCGAGCCATCACGCGTTGGGACCGGACCGTCTTCGGCCTGAATCTTGCGTTGAATTTCCTGCCCCATCCCATCTGTAAAGGTAAGTTCGGCCAGGAACGGGGTGGTTTGACCCGGCAAAAGATCACTGTCGTGAACCTCTCGATGCAGGGAAAGACCGATGACGGGTGATGGGACAGGATCCCCACGAGAGTGATAATAGGCCCAGGGATCATAAACATAACGCATTGTCGCGCGCCCAAGTGCTGCCAGAGCTTCAGGTCCACGCGGATTAGTCAGCACTTGGGTGCGTGCTGCAGGCACCAGTGTCGGATCAAAGCCATCCAGCCTGTCACCTTCGTCGGGCCCATCGACCTTGCCCATTCGGGCCATGCCGGTCACGCGGCCATAGGCGTCAAAGACCACCTCGCTGCGATTACCGTTCTCATCGGTCAATACCGAGGCTTGCAAAACGCGATAATCCTGTCGGCGTTCGGTGATTGCGCCAGCTGGACCGGTCGAGCGTACCCCTGCCGACATGCGATTGCCCAATGCGTCCTGCGTTTCCTCGATCAGCAGGTCGAAAGCGTCATAGCGGGCTGTTGTTTCCGTATGTGTCGCAGGCTGATGGAACGGGTCCCGCAGGCGATGTGGTCGAAAGAAATGCTGTCGTGCAAATGCCAGCTCTTGCGCGGGCGTATCACCGCTTGAGGGCGACAAAAGCTGACGGTCCGATGGGCGCCACCACTGGCCGTCGCCGTCAATCTCGGTGTATCCCGCCTGCGCCATCTCGGCCGCACCAACGCGGCCTCCATAAACCTGCGTGACAAGACCCGGCGTGAAGGCCAGTTGGAAGCTTTGATGGAGAAGCCCCAAACTGCCCATCTGGCCAAGCGGCAGTGGGCCGGTCAGCGTATCATCCCTGAAGTACTGACGGCGGTGTTCGATCAGACGACGCTGCACCTGACCCGCGGTTGGGGTCGCTTCATAAGCAAGATCGGCTGCAGCGTTCGCCTCTGTCTCGATCTCATCAAAGGACAAACGCGTACCCGGCGCTGGGCTTAAGCCGGTAAGCTCAAAGCTTTGTTCTTCACATGACACCGGGGCGCGGTAGGTTTGATCTGTCGCGATCAGGTCCGTGACGCGCCGCGTGTGTAATACCGCATGTAACTGCGCCTGACGCACCTGATCTTCGGGCATCAGCGTCGGATCAGGTGTTTGCCGGCCATACATGACATCGACGCGGCGCAGTTCAGTCCCAAACGGGTCAACCTCCAGTATGACCTGATGCTGAAGGCGCGGGTCATCGGGGATCCGCTCATAATGCGCGGTTAGACTTTCCCGGGCATGGGTCAGAAACACGGCATGACGGTTGAGTCCACGGGACTGCAGCAAATGCACAGTCTGCGTTTGCTCGACCACCTGATAGGGGTGACCATTGGGATAGCCGGGCTCCGCCCTGCCATCGAGCGCATAGGTTTCACGCCGCAGCACCGTGCCGCGAAGCGCGCGCGCAGCCTCGCGTGTTTCTTCGGTTGTCAATCCGGGTGGCAACACCGTGTCGGGCAAAAGCCGCCGCCGCGCTTCAACATCGTCGTCACGCCAAGCGGATGCGCGCCAGTATTCCCCACGATCCTGCCCATCAAGCAGACCAGCCAAGACATCGGGCAGACTACCTTGGTCGAGATACACGCCGGTATGAAACCATGTTCTGGTCAGGACAGGCGGAACATGAGATGCCGGGTCTTCGTTTGATGCCAGTGGCCCCAGCGCATCTGACGAGAGCGCTGCGAATTCCTCGGTGTCCCATTGTTCGACCATGCCGAACCCGCGAAACTCGCGCTCGACCCCGTCGAAATGACCATGGTGAAAGGCAAAGCGAGATACGAACCGGGTTTGCGCCACACGATCATGTGTAACGATGCGATCAACCACCTGCACCGGGAACGGCAGGCGCGTGGCCCAATGACGTCCTTCATAAAGGTCTTGCAGGTAAAACCGCGACGACGAGGCATAGCGCAATTCGGTCTCGCCACCGAAATTGTTGACATATCGGGTCATGAGGTGCGGTTTTTGTCCGCCCATCAGATCGACGTAACGCAGTGGCTGACCTGCGTCGCGGGACAAAGTAGAGGACCACACAAGACAGGCGGTGCCCGTTCCAAATAGATCGAGCAGATCAACCGAAGTTTCGGTATCAAGCGGCGGCACATTCCCTAGGCGTCGACGCGGTGCAAGCCGGTTGCCAGACATGTTGAAATAGAGGTCGATACCTTCTGCACCCAGATAGACAATGTCGGTGGTGCCCGAGCCGTCGATATCCGTCAGGCGCAGGCGGCTGCGGTCGAACATTTCGGGGCGATCAAATTGTGGCGCGTCGTCCATCGCCACTTTGGTGCCGAAACGCCCATATCCGCAATTGGGCCAATAGGAGACTTCACCACAGCGGATACGAACCAGATCAGACAATCCGTCGCCGGACATATCCGCCAGAAATATTGCAGCCTCCGGATCGGAAAACACAAGTCGGGGTCCGTCAGCGTCGTTCCATGGCTGCGCTTGCCTGCGCGCGGGGCCAAACCCGGCCTCGCCTTCGGAGGGGTACCAGACAAAAGCGGTGTCCACGGTCAGAAGAATGTCTGCAAGGCCATCGCCTGTCAGGTCAACCATCTTCATGCTGTCATTGGACGCATCTACATGTGGCCAATATTCAAACGCGCGGAAGTCGGACCAACCTGATTGCGCGTCGCGCTCGTGGAACCCCGGGGTTGTCCGGTCCATTACCACCAGATCCGGGCGACCATCCCCGGCAAGGTCCATCCATTGACCTGACTCAGCAAATGCAGGCCGTTCGGCAACCAGCACGGGGGCCGCAAAGCGCGCCGTGCCATTCATTGGTCCAAGGTTGCGAGTGTAATGCCAGGCAACCGGGGTCGAGGTCAGTATTCCACCAACACCGTCACCGTCCAAATCAACCCAGTTTGCCGGATCAGTAAGTCCGGCCGGAGCACCTTCGGTCTGCTCGCGGTCAAGGCCGTGCACAATATCGTTCACCTCGGCCCGGCTATAGGTGAATTCCACCGGCGGAATTGCCTGTCGTCTGTAGGCGAGGAACGTGGCACCGTTCACATCGCGTGGTGCAACAGTATCGTCCAGAGCGAAGCCCGACTGCGCGACCGCCATGAGGAATGAGCCATAGCGCGTACTGCCGGGGTGCTGACGCTCGTCATCTGTGTCAGCACCGGGAGGGGTGAAATCGTCATAGGAAAACTCAGTTGCCTTCACGAGACCGCGATAGCCAGGTTCGCCCGTCGGCAAGTCGGGGATATCATGAAAGGTCAGAATTCGATGGCAGCGGCGATAGCGCCGAACCTCAAAGCCCGCGCGGTAGCTTGATGTGGGGTCTGGGCGCACTTGCCAATTTCGGCCGGGATCAGAGGATGCATGGACAAGCTCATGCTGTGCATCCGTCGCCACGTTGGGATCAGGTGCGATTGGCAACAGGTGGTCTTCGCCATAATCGAATACGACCGTGAACAGCCATCCACCTGCATTCACATCCGGATCAACCAAACGAGAGACTCGATTGCCGTAGCGGATGCGTTTCAGATACCGCTCGGCTGTGCGGGACCGATTGGCTTCGTGCGCCTGCGCCTGATCGATGCCAACTGCGTCTTCGGCGACATGCTCGTATCGGATGGCGTTGCCTTTGTCGTCGAAGGTCTCGGACAACAACCAGCGAAATACACGGGCGGGGTCGTTCGGGTCTGCCACCCTTGATAGGCCTGACGCGCCATAGATCGAAGTGACGTTTTCGCGCGACGTGACACGCCAATGCGCGATACCCGTCGCCTCGTCTGTCCACCTCTCAATGCGGGCAAAAGTGCTTTCGATCCGGGGGCGGAACCTGTGGATGGTCACACCTGGAAACCGCGCGCGATCCTCCCATTGTACCCCCTGAGAGTCGAGCAGCGGCACCAGATCTTCAGACCCCGAAATCAGGAAGACATCCGATCCGGCTGCATCGTCGTATTGGGGCAGGCCTTTTTCCGTTTTGCGCGTGATCTCGGGCAGCGAAAGTGACCATCCAAAGCCGAAAGTGCCACTGCTGGTGCCAGCCTCATAGCTCAGTTGCAACTCTGGTGTGAAACCACCGCGCCCGGGGCTGACAGGAACCGGAATCGTCAAGGACGCAGACCCGGTCACCGGGTTCGAGGTAATCTTTTCACCAATACCAGAAATCGCGCCACCGCCTTTCGGCAGATTAAGCGACAGCACATCTTTGTTGGCGCCATTGTCACCTGAAATGGCGGATGCTTCCGACCTTTGAGGTCGGGAAATGGCAGTGGAGCCTAACATTCGGCCACCATAAATTCGTCATAAAAATATCAGCGCCACAGGGGTGCTTTACGTAGGGTAAGCAATCGGAAACCGCTGGGTCAATGCAATCAGATGGGATCGGCGATTGTCTGCCGTACCGTTCTGGTTGTGTTGTTAAGCACAACCTCGCAAGCCTTGGACAAGGCTACGAAGTTTCATTGCGCCGGCAGCTTATCACCGGGGTTGCGGGACCTGCAGAAACAATAAATCAGTAGGGGTAAGGGCAGGGTTCGCGTGCGAATCCGGTTCATGCGGACCAGCTAGAATCAGCGATCCGACTAACGGACGCGCCTGAGGTAAACGTAATAGGCGCCATCGCCGCCATGGCTGATATGTGCGGGTGTTACCTGCAGCACCGCTTGTGCAAGTGGCGGAATAGACAACCAGTGGGGCACCTGATTGCGCAATACCCCACGCGGCGTTGGAATGGGTCCCGGTTCGTCCCGGTCCTTGCCCTTGCCGGTGATGACAAGCACCAGCCGTTTGCGCTGTGCCTGTGCGGTCAGGATGAACCGAACCAATGCGGGATGGGCAGCGCTCATGCGCATCCCGTGCAGGTCCAGCTTGCCTTCGGGCTTGAGCTTGCCGCGTTTCATGCGACCAAAAGACTTGGTGTCCATCTGCACCGGATTTGCCCGCAAACCTTCGGTGATCGATGGCTTCAGGTTATTCCGTGACGGTTTGGTTGGCGCAGTCTGACCCAGTTCAAAGGCTTCGATCCGCGCCTTGGGCGTTTTGGTCGGTTTGGGCTTGGGCAAGGTAGTGGGGTGCACGGTCTGAGGCAGTTCGGGGTGCAAACGCTCAGCCTGTTTGGCGACCTTGCGCCACAAATCGATCTCATCCGCAGTCAGTTTGCGCCGGGTCATCAGAACTCATCCGGTAACAGGGCGTAGGCCCTCTGGATCGGCAACAGCACAACCATACGGCCGGGATCCTTCAAGCGACCGGCGGCCTGCCCGGCATCATCCCCTGTGCCAAAGAAAATGTCGGCACGTTGCGCACCCTTGATCGCCGATCCGGTGTCTTGTGCGATCATCAATCGGCGCAGCGGGTTTTTGCCATCCTTTTCTACCCAAACTGGCGCGCCCAAAGGTGTATAAGCCGGATCTGCCGCGATACTGCGCATCGTGGTCACTGAGCGGTTCATGGCGCCTAACGGTCCGAACTCGGGCGCGACACGCGTCACTTCACGGAAGAAAACATACGAAGGGTTGTGTAGTAACAGCTCAGCCCCGGCTTCAGGGTTTTTGCGTACCCAGGTCCGGATCATCTGAGCGCTGACCTGGTGCGCGCCCAGCGCACCCCGTCGGACCAGTTCCGCGCCGATCGAGCGATAGGGATGCCCATTCGCACCGCCATATCCAACCCGCAATGCACCGCCATCGGGCAGACGTATCCGGCCCGAGCCTTGAATTTGCAGAAAGAACAACTCAACAGGGTCATCGACCCACGCTATCTCAAGGCCCCGACCTGTCAGGGCGTCACCGGTCAGCAGGTCACGGCGGCTGAGCCACTTGCCCGCCTCTCGCGCCTCGGGCGGCATCCGGTAGACTGGATAGCGGTATTTGTCAGTTGGGGTTTTCGACCCATCCAGTTCAGGTTCAAAATATCCGGTGAACAGGGCGTCATCGCCGTCTTCGACCAGAACAGGACGAAAGAACAGCTCGAAAAAAGCCCGCGCCGCGCCAGGTTCATAACTCTGAGCCACGCCACACAGCGCCTGCCAATCAGGATCGTCCAGATCACCACAGGTGTTCAGAAAAACCGAAAGGGCCGCCCCGTGATCGTCGGCGGCCCAGCCATCGAGGTCATCGAATGACAGGATGGATCGCGTCGCCTCGGCTCCGGCGGCGCTGGCAGTGGTCATGACGACCCCCAGAAATAGCGACCGGAGCGCTGCAATCATGCGTCCGTGGCAACAAGCAGCCAGTTCGGATCGTCCGCGCCCATGACACGGGCAAAGGTCCAGCTGTCCTTTTGGCGTTTGACGGTGTTCGGGTTGCCTTCGACAATATCCCCGCCGCGATCGCGCACGACCGACGTCAGCTCACCGATAAAGCGCATGGTGATCTCGGCCTGATTGGTATCCTTATCGAAGGTCGCATCGACCAGAGTGGTTTCACGCACCCCGATGAATTCGGCTTCGATGGTCAGACCTTTGTCTTCGCGATCCGCAACAACCGATACAAAACTGTCGAATACTTCTTCGGACAGGAACGGCTGGATTTCGTCCAGATTGCCCTTTTCAAAGCCCATCACGATCATCTCATAGGCGCCGCGCGCGCCCTGTACAAATTCGCTGACAGAAAAACTGGGTTCGACCCGCTTCATTGCGGCCAAAGTTTGCGCCTGTTCACTGTCTTCGGCTACATGGTCGGTGATGTCGTGATCTGGCCCGCCTTCAATCACTTCGAAATCACGGCGCGCGCCATTGGTATCAGGCTGTTGCTGAAGGGGCGGTTTCTCAAAACCTTCGCGTGTACCCAACACGCTTTTCAAGCGCAGGATCAGGAAAATGGCAATTCCGGCCAGCACCAGAAGCTGGATCAGGGGTGAGTTCATTTCGTCCTCTTTTCAGAACCCGGGCTTTGTATACGCTGCCCTCTGCCACTATGTAGGTGACAGTCGGGGCCAAGTCCACAGCCCGGACCATGCTAAAGGATACCGCAAATGTACTTGTTCTTGGCTTTTTTATTGGTTCCGATCATCGAGATCGCCCTGTTTATCCAGGTTGGCGGTCTGATCGGGCTTTGGCCGACGCTTGCAATCGTGGTTCTGACCGCCGTTCTGGGCACGGTTCTGGTGCGGACACAAGGTCGCATGGCGCTGGCGAATTTGCAGCGATCCTTTGCCGAATTGGACGACCCAACCGAACCGCTGGCCCATGGGGCGATGATCTTGCTGTCTGGTGTTTTGCTGCTGACACCAGGGTTTTTCACCGATGCCATTGGTTTTGCGCTGCTTGTTCCCGGCATCCGGGTCGCAGTGTTCCGCTATCTCAAGTCCAAGGCGACCATCACGCATTTTCAAATGGGCACCGGCGCACAATTCAGGTCGGGGCCAAACCCGTTTGATCAGGACGATGTGATAGATGGCGAATTCACCGAGGTTCGCCCTCGCCAGAACTCCGGAAAGCCGTCGAAGTGGGTGGAAGGCCCGCACCAGCATTGAGCTATCCGGCCCAAATTGCTAAGCAGTGCCGAATTTCAATTCCGGAGAAGTTTCATGGCTGACGAAAGCCCTGCAGAAAACACCGCCGCACAGGCAGCCCCTCAGATCCAGATGCGCGTTCTGGGACAGTTCATTCGCGACATGTCCTTTGAAAACGTCATGGCGCAAAAAGGCGTCTCAGGCGACGTACAGCCCGAGATTTCAGTTCAGGTCAATCTGGACGCAAAGAAACGCACGACCGAGCACCAATATGAAGTCTCGATCAAGCTAAAACTGACATCCAAGGCCAAGGGCCTGGAAGACGTCCTGTTCCTGTGCGAAATCGACTATTGCGGCCTGTTCCACGTGGAAGGTGTGCCCGAAGATCAAATGCATCCGTTCCTGATGATCGAATGCCCGCGCATGCTGTTCCCGTTCCTGCGCCGCATCGTCAGCGACATCACACGCGACGGTGGCTACCCGCCGGTCAACCTGGATAACATTGATTTCGTGGCGCTCTATCGCAACGAACTGGCGCGCCGTCAGGCGGCCGCACAAGAGCAAAAAACCGACGCCTAAGGTTTTGGTCCGCGTCTGGTTCGGGTCAGGCGCGGGTCCACAGGGCGTTCTCGCCCAGCTTTTCAACAAATTTCTGATGTGCTGCGCGCTCATCCTCGGTGATCCGGGATGGCAGGGCATCGGGTCGCGCTGTCGGGCGCCATTCCTCACCACCGCCAGACGCTGCACTTGCCGACGTTGACAATCCAAAGTCGGGCTGACGGCCTCCGATCAGCTCCAGATACACTTCGGCCAGAATTTCCGAGTCAAGCAGCGCGCCGTGCAGCAGCCTGTTCGAATTGTCGATGCCAAACCGGCGGCACAATGCATCCAACGAAGCGGGTGATCCCGGAAACCGTTTGCGGGCAATGGCCAGCGTGTCGATTGCCTGATCCATCGGGATCAGCGACACCCCCATCCAGCCCAGTTCGGCGTTCAGAAACTTCATGTCGAACGAAGCGTTGTGGATCACCAGCTTGGCGTCACCCACGAATTCACGAAACCCTTGCCCAACCTTGGCAAAGACAGGTTTGTCCTTCAGCGTCACTTCGCCCTTTTCCGGCGGGCGCGGGTTTTCCAGCAGGTCGGGGCCGATGCCATGCACACCAAATGCCTCTTCCGGCATAGAACGCTCGGGGTTGATGTAGACGTGATAAGTTTCTCCTGTGGCAACGTGGTTCCACAGCTCAACCGCGCCGATCTCGACGATCCGGTCGCCGCTTTCGGGATCAAACCCTGTGGTCTCGGTATCGAGTACAATCTCACGCATCTGCCAACCCTGCCCGTATCTGCCTGACGATATCCTGCACCTGCGCGCGAGCATGGTCCAGAGTATCCGTGACAATCACGAAATCCGACCGCCCGCATTTCTCTTCGTTTGGCATTTGCTTGGAGCGAATCTGCTCAAACTGCGCCTCATTCATCGTGCCGCGCGCCATGACCCGTCTTTTTTGTTCTTCAGCAGAGATTGAAACACAAGCAACAGCATCCATCGCCGCATCACCACCGGTTTCAAACAACAGCGGAATGTCGAATACCAAGATATCGGCGGACGAGGTAGATCGAAATGAGGCGCGATCCGCCGCTACCAGAGGGTGTACGATTTTTTCAATTGTTTTTAGCGCGTTAGGATCATTCGCAATGATCTGCTTCAACGCATCCCGGCTGACCGCATCCTCGGCAATGGCGGTAGGAAACGTAATCCGCATGGGCTCAACCGCCGCACCGCCCTTTGCATAGAGCCGATGCACCGCAGCATCCGCATCCCAAAGCGCACAGCCTTCATCTGCAAACATCTGAGCGGTCGTGCTCTTGCCCATACCGATTGATCCGGTGAGCCCCAGCGCAAAACTCATGCCAAGGCCGCCGCGCGGGTTTCAGCGTCCACTTCGGGGCGAACACCGAACCAGCGTTCAAACCCGGGAACAGCTTGATGCAGCAACATTCCCAGCCCGTCGACCGTTGTACATCCAACCTCTTCCGCCTGTTTTAACAGATGCGTTTGAAGCGGCGCGTATACCAGATCGGTGACAACAGCGCCGGGTTGCAATCCATCCAGTGGAACGCGTAACTCTGGCTGCCCTTGCATACCCAAAGACGTGGTGTTCACGACTAGTTCTGCGTCTTCGATCACATTTCCCGCCTGCACCCAGTCAACGACCGTAATCCGTTGGCCGAACTCTTCCTTCAAATGATCCGCACGGGTGCGGGTGCGGTTGGTCAACAGGATTTCAGGCACTCCGGCTTCTGCCAGCGCTTGAAGCACCGCCCGCGCAGCACCGCCCGCACCAAATACAACCGCAGGCCCATCCTGCGGGTTCCAATCGGGCGCACCGCTGCGAAGATTGGCCATGAACCCGTAGCCATCCGTATTATCCGCGTGAATTGAACCATCCTCGCGGAATACAAGCGTATTTGCCGCCCCGATGACTGAGGCACGGTCCGAGACATGATCCGCCAACCGCAAAGCAGCCTCTTTATGCGGTACGGTCACGTTGGCCCCAACAAACCCAGCCTTGGGTAGTGTCCGCAGAACGGTTTCCAGATCGGCCGGGGCGACATCCATTGGGATGTAGTGCCCCACCAATCCATAGGTTTTCAGCCAATGCCCGTGCAGTTTTGGCGAGCGGGAATGTGCAATGGGTTGCCCAATCACGCCGGCCAGAGGAACGCGATGCTCCGTCATTGATCGATCACTCCCTTCACGGCCAGAAAATTGAGCAGTTCTAACAGGGGCATACCCAAGACGTTAAAGTAGTCGCCGTCAATGGTGGCAAACAGGCGCACGCCTTCTTCTTCCAGTTTATAAGCCCCCACTGCGTGCCGAATACTGTCCCAGTTCCGCGCCACGTAATCACGTAAATAAGCATCCGAGCTGGCCCGCATCCGCAAACGCACCTGACCGACTTGCCGCCAGATGGGCTCACCATCCTGATAGATCACCGCCGCCGACAGCAACATATGTCGCTTGCCGCGCATTGCTTTAAGCTGCGCCAGTGCTTCTTCCGGCGTTTCCGGCTTCGACAGCATCTGACCTTCGAAATCCAGAACCTGATCGCAACCCAGAACCATAGTGCCGGGCACTTTGTCACTGATCTTACGTGCTTTCATTTCGGCAAGCGCATCGGCAACATCACGGGGCGAAGCTCCCTCAGCCATCAGGGCGCGTTTGGCTGTGTCTTCATCCACCCGCGCGATCTGAACCGAAAACGGGACGCCTGCGTTTCTGAGCAACTGCGCGCGGATCACGGACCCTGAGGCAAGGACTATGGGGACAGTCATGTGGAAAACCCCGTGTGCAAATCAATGAGTAGTCTCGAATGGTTTGTATGGCTTTCCGGTTGACACGCAACCCCGGGAATTTGGCGTAAGACTTCCCCGAGTCGCCCGGATCCTGTCCAGACGGGACAAGGATAAGTTGGAATACTCGGATAAGCATCCCGTCCCGGATTGTTCCAATGGTTATCCACAATTCAGCCCGATCTTTTATCTCATAATTTATTGTTATTAATAATTTTTTTTCTTGATCAACAGATTCTGCGCCGATGTGCTTCACTTTTTCCACCTGGGGAAAAAGGCAGGACAAAAAAGTAATCCACCGAATTTGACCTCCCTACAAAACCATCATCCTTTTTCTTTCTTATTTTTTTTATTAGGAGGGTTTCAGGTAAGCCCGGAATACCCAATGACCGATATTCTTTTCGCAATATACCCTTGGGTGAAATCGCTGCACATCATGGCCGTGATTTCATGGATGGCTGGTTTATTCTATCTGCCCAGATTGTTCGTGTATCACGTTGAAAAGGCGCAAGCCGTAGAGGGTGCGCAACAGATTTTCTTTGAAATGGAAGAAAAGCTGCTGCGTGTGATCATGCGCCCCGCAATGGTCGTGGCCTGGGTTTGCGGGCTGATCATGGTGTTCACGCCTGGTATTGTCGGATGGGATTGGAGCTGGCCGTGGGTCAAAGGCGCAGCAGTGATCGGCATGACATGGTTTCACCATTGGCTTATGGCTCGGCGCAAGGACTTTGCTGAGGGGCGAAATAAGCTGACTGGGCGGCAGTACCGCATTATGAATGAGGTTCCGACCGTTTTAATGGTTGTTATCGTTCTAGCGGTCGTTGTGAAGTTCTGAGGGCCTGTTTGACTCTTCTTAGGTAAGCGCTTATCTAACGCGTAACGCGCCCGTCCGGGCGAGGTATCTTCCGTTCTGAAATTCCACTCTGGTGCCGCGATCCAAGCGGCCGAGGTTCGTATCATCATGACAACTGAATCCCTGAATCTGGCCGATCTGAAGGCCAAAAGCCCCAAAGACCTTCTGGCCATGGCCGAGGAGCTTGAGGTCGAAAACGCCTCAACCATGCGCAAGGGCGAGATGATGTTTCAGATTCTGCGCGAACGTGCGGATGAGGGCTGGACCATCGGTGGCGACGGCGTGCTGGAGGTTTTGCAAGACGGGTTCGGGTTTCTGCGTTCGCCCGAAGCGAACTATCTACCCGGACCGGATGACATTTACGTTTCGCCTGACATGATCCGCAAGCATTCGCTGCGCACTGGAGATACGGTTGAAGGTGAGATCAAAGCGCCTGACGAGAATGAACGTTACTTTGCGCTGACAAATGTCACCAAGATCAACTTTGAAAATCCGGACAAGGCCAAACACAAGATTCTGTTCGACAACCTGACGCCTCTGTATCCGGATGAGCGTCTGAAGATGGAAATCGAAGATCCGACCATCAAGGACAAGTCTGCTCGCGTGATCGATTTGGTTTCGCCGATTGGTAAAGGTCAGCGATCGCTGATCGTGGCGCCTCCGCGGACTGGTAAGACGGTGATCCTGCAGAACATCGCGCATTCCATCGAGCAGAACCACCCGGAATGTTATCTGATCGTCCTGCTGATCGACGAACGCCCGGAAGAGGTGACCGACATGCAACGCTCGGTGAAGGGTGAGGTTGTGTCTTCGACCTTTGATGAACCCGCGACTCGCCACGTGGCCGTGTCGGAAATGGTCATCGAAAAGGCCAAGCGCCTGGTCGAGCATAAACGAGATGTTGTTATTCTGCTCGATTCGATAACAAGACTTGGTAGGGCATTCAACACTGTGGTGCCATCTTCGGGTAAAGTTCTGACCGGTGGTGTGGATGCAAATGCTCTGCAACGGCCCAAGCGCTTCTTTGGTGCTGCGCGGAACATCGAAGAAGGTGGATCGCTGACCATCATCGCCACCGCCCTGATCGACACCGGCAGCCGGATGGACGAAGTGATCTTCGAAGAATTCAAAGGCACCGGTAACTCGGAAATCGTTCTGGATCGTAAGATCGCAGACAAACGCGTGTTCCCGGCAATCGACATCCTCAAATCCGGCACCCGGAAAGAGGATCTGCTGGTCGACAAGGGTGATCTGGCCAAGACATTCGTTCTGCGCCGCATCCTCAATCCGATGGGCACAACAGATGCAATCGAGTTCCTGTTGTCGAAGTTGAAACAAACCAAGACGAACGGCGAGTTCTTCGATTCAATGAACACCTGACAAGGTTCTGGCACTGACGCGGGGGCTATCAATGGATACGATATTCGCCCTGGCCAGCGCCCAGGGCAAAGCAGGCGTGGCTGTGATCAGGCTTTCTGGTCCGCAGGCATATGCCTCCGCCAATGAGTTGTCTGGCGGGGGCCTGCCAAGGCGTGGAATGACAGTACGAACACTCAGCGCGTCGGATGGATCGCGGTTGGATGAGGGCTTGGTTCTGACGTTTCAGGCCCCGTCCAGCTTTACCGGCGAAGACGTGGCCGAGCTTCAGATTCACGGAAGTATGGCGTCAGTCAACGCTGTGCTGACCTCTCTTTCGGATATGGACGATCTTCGGCTGGCCGAACCTGGTGAGTTCACGCGTCGTGCACTGGAAAACGGCAAGATGGATCTGGCGCAGGTCGAAGGCCTTGCTGATCTGATTGATGCAGAAACCGAAGCACAACGGAAACAAGCGCAGACGATTTTGGCTGGTGCTTTGGGCACATTAGCAGAAGGTTGGCGGCGTGATCTGATCCGCGCGGCCTCCTTGTTGGAAGCCGTGATTGATTTTGTTGATGAAGAGGTGCCGACAGATGTATCACCTGAGGTTCGGACGTTGATCTCTGGTGTGATGGCCGAATTGACCCAAGAAGCCAAAGGTGTTCGGATCGCCGAGCGCATTCGCACCGGCTTTGAGGTCGCCATAGTTGGTCTTCCGAACGCAGGAAAATCGACCTTGCTGAATGCGTTGGCAGGGCGGGAAGCCGCTATTACCTCGGAATATGCCGGGACAACCCGTGATGTGATTGAAGTTCGTATGGACTTGGACGGATTGCCTGTCACGCTGCTGGACACGGCCGGTTTGAGGCAAACCGATGATCACGTTGAAAACCTGGGAATTGAACTGGCGCGCAAACGGGCAGAGGCGGCCGATCTACGAGTATTTCTGTCGGATGAGCCTGATCAGCTAGGTGTACCGATGCAGGCAGATGACATTCATGTTCTGCCAAAATCTGACCTGCGTGAGCCCTTTTCCGGTGGTATATCGGGGAAAACCGGGCACGGGATTGACCAGTTGATAGACAACATATCGCGTGTACTGACTGTTCGAACAGCTAGCCATGGTATTGCAACGCGGGAACGTCACCGTATTGCGATGACTAAAGCATCGGACGCACTTGCGGCTGCGCGAGATGTTCTGGAATCAGGTCCGGACATGTATGATATAGCTGCTGAAGAGTTGAGAACGGCAATTCGGTCGCTTGAATCTTTGGTTGGCAGGATTGATGTCGAAACCCTTTTGGATGAAATCTTCGCAAGTTTCTGTCTGGGAAAATAGGGAGTGTTTCACGTGAAACATTCGAGATTTGATGTTGTAGTCATTGGCGCTGGACATGCCGGTACCGAAGCTGCCCATGCGGCAGCACGGATGGGTGCGAACACGGCGCTGGTTACTTTGTCCGAAAAGGACATTGGTGTCATGTCCTGCAATCCTGCGATCGGAGGGCTAGGGAAAGGTCATCTGGTCCGTGAAATCGATGCAATGGACGGGGTCATGGGTCGTGTGGCGGATCGTGCCGGCATTCAGTTTCGTCTATTGAACCGACGTAAAGGACCAGCTGTTCAAGGCCCAAGGGCGCAAGCGGACCGTGCGCTTTATCGGACCGCGATGAAGGAAGAAACGAAAAAACAAAACAATTTGTCGGTGATCACTGGGGAAGTGGTCGATTTCCTAATGGATGGTGACTACGTAATCGGTGTCAAACTAGCCGACGGTTCCGAGGTCCCAGCTCAGACAGTTGTTCTGACGTCGGGTACATTTCTGCGCGGTGTAATTCACATAGGAGACGTTACAAGGCCAGGTGGACGCATGGGGGATCGTCCATCGGTTAGGTTGGCTGAGCGCCTTGACGCTTTTGAATTACCGACGGCACGGCTGAAAACAGGTACGCCACCGAGGTTGGACGGACGAACCATAAATTGGGATATACTTGAACGACAGGATGGCGATGCAGAGCCAACACTGTTTTCATTCATGTCCCAAGCGGTGACGGCGCCGCAAATCGCCTGTGGAATAACTCATACCAATGCTCAGACGCACGGAATAATCGAGAAAAATCTATCGCGATCAGCAATGTATGGAGGTCATATTGATGGTGTTGGTCCCAGATATTGCCCTTCAATCGAAGACAAAATCGTCCGATTTGCGGAAAAAGAGTCACACCAGATATTTCTGGAACCAGAAGGCGTGCGGGATCATACGGTGTACCCAAACGGGATTTCAACGTCTTTGCCCGAAGATGTACAAGTCGATTATGTCCAATCCATCGTAGGATTGGAAAACGCGGTAATCCTACAACCCGGATACGCGATTGAATACGACTACGTTGACCCGCGCGTTCTATCTGCGTCTTTGTCTGTGCCCGATGTTCCTGGTCTATATCTTGCAGGACAGATCAATGGGACCACAGGATATGAGGAAGCGGCCGCGCAAGGCCTCGTTGCAGGTTTGAATGCAGCTCTGGAAACACAGGGGCGTGCGCCAATACATTTTACACGCTCAGACAGTTATATTGGCGTAATGATTGACGATTTGACAACACGAGGCGTTGCCGAGCCTTATCGGATGTTCACATCCCGTGCAGAGTTTCGCCTATCACTTCGCTCTGACAACGCAGATCAAAGACTGACCCCGATTGGCGAACAGCTGGGCTGTGTGGGTGAGCACCGCCGCAAGGTTTTTGCTGAGAAATCAGAAAAGCTTGTAAAAGCAAAGAATAAACTGACAGAGACCACATATACGCCAAAGCAAATTCGCGAGGCTGGTATCAGCGTAAATCAAGACGGAAACCGGCGCGATGGAATGGCGGTTCTTGCTTTTCCAGAAGTATCGTTTGAAGACATGGTTTTACTCGAACCCGATCTACAGAATACAGACGATGAAATTCGCCGTCAGGTCGAGCGCGATGCGTTGTATGCAAACTATATTGCGCGCCAACAACGGGATGTCGAAGCAATGAAGCGCGATGAGGCGCATGAGATTCCTCGGGATTTCAATTATTTTGCGCTTGATGGTCTGTCGAATGAAATGAAGCAAAAGCTATCGCAGGCGAAGCCTGCGAATATTGCGCAGGCGAGTCGGGTAGAAGGTGTCACGCCTGCGGCTTTAACTCTCGTCCTGGCGAAGCTCAGGCGCGATGTGAAAGCCAGAAAAGCATGAGTTATCAGAACGCCGTCTCTGCGGAGGCTCTGGATGTTTCACGTGAAACATTCGAACGCCTGGTGATCTATGTATCTCTGCTTGAAAAATGGAACCCAAAAATCAATCTGGTTTCAAGAAATAGTCTTGAAGAGATTTGGATCCGCCATATCAAGGATTCCATTCAAGTTTTTCAGAACGCAGATCGCGTAGATCATTGGGTGGATTTAGGCAGCGGAGGCGGCTTTCCAGGCATGGTTTGCGCCATCATGGCAATTGAATCTGCGCCTGAAACGCGTTTCACATTGGTCGAAAGCGACCAACGTAAATCCGCATTTCTTCGAAGTGTGACCAGAGAGAGTGGCGCCAATTGTTCCGTGATCTCTCGTCGAATTGAAGCCATTGATCCCTTGCATGCGGACGTGCTTTCAGCTCGGGCTCTGGCTGATCTGACCACTCTAATGTCATTTTGTGACAGGCATTTAAGTAAAAACGGTACAGCGTTGTTGCCAAAAGGCGCAACCTGGAAAAAAGAGCTGGAAGATGCGCGCAAAGAATGGAAATTCGAGGCTGAACCCATTAAGAGTTCAACAGAACCCCAAGCCGTTATCCTGAAAATCAAAGGAGTTGCACGTGGTTGATCTGTCTCGTCCTGCTGGGCCTCGGATTATCGCGGTTGCCAATCAAAAGGGCGGGGTCGGGAAAACCACTACAGCGATCAATCTGGCAGCCGGATTGGCCGAGGCCGGATGCAAGGTTCTTGTGGTCGATCTCGATCCTCAGGGAAATGCCTCTACGGGTCTAGGGGTCGAAGATCGCGACTGGACGACATATGATCTTCTTCTCGACGATGCACCATTGGAAGCTGTGGTGCAGGAGACCGAGATCGGTAATCTTTTTGTGGTTCCAGCGACCGTAGATCTCAGCTCAGCAGATATTGAGCTGATCTCGAATGAAAAGCGCAGTTATTTGCTGCATGACGCGCTTCGACAGACTGCAATTGATGCCTTCGATCTGGACTTTGTGCTGATTGATTGTCCGCCGTCCTTGAACCTGCTCACCGTAAACGCAATGGTAGCAGCGCATTCCGTCCTTGTTCCATTGCAAAGTGAGTTCTTTGCGCTGGAAGGCCTGTCACAATTGATGTTGACCATTCGCGAGGTTCGTCAGACCGCTAATCCTGACCTCAGAATCGAAGGTGTTGTGTTAACGATGTATGACAACCGCAACAACTTGTCCCGTCAGGTCGAAAAGGATGCGCGTGACAATCTGGGTGAGATGGTATTTAAAACCAAGATACCCAGAAATGTGCGGGTCAGCGAAGCACCATCTTACGCGCTTCCTGTGCTGCAATATGATTCGGGTTCGCTCGGGGCGATGGCGTACCGGTATCTCGCCCGAGAGGTTATGCACAAGAACAATAAGGTAGCCATTTAGGTGGCCGTGAGGAGGGCAACATGAATGCCAGGAAAGGAAAACCCCGAGGACTAGGTCGCGGGCTATCTGCGTTGATGGCTGATGTCGCACCAGAAGCTGACGGTCGGATTGTATCTGAACCCCGCCGTCCGGATCTCACGGTACCGATCGAAAAACTGCAGGCGAACCCAGATCAGCCGCGCCGCCGTTTCGCGCAAGAGCAATTGGATGAGCTTGCGGCCTCGGTCAAGGAAAAGGGTATTATCCAGCCGCTGATTGTCCGCAGCATCGATGGTGGCCAATACGAAATCGTTGCGGGTGAACGGCGCTGGCGTGCTGCGCAGATGGCGCAACTGCATGATATTCCAGTTATTGTTCGCGAATTTGATGACACCGAAGTGCTTGAGGTCGCGATTATCGAGAACATTCAGCGCGCAGATCTGAACGCGGTGGAAGAGGCGGCAGGCTTTAAGCAATTGATGGATCGCTTTGGTCACACGCAAGAAAAGCTGGCCGAAGCGCTTGGTAAAAGCAGAAGCCATATCGCCAATCTGCTGCGTCTTTTGTCACTGCCATTGGACGTACAATCCCTTGTAATAGAGGGAAAATTATCCGCTGGTCATGCAAGGGCGTTAATCACGGCAGAGAACCCATCGGAGCTGGCGAAACAGGTGGTTCGTGAGGGCCTTTCGGTGCGTGCGACCGAGGCATTAGTGAAAAAGCAGCAAGGTGGGACGGATAAGCCGGCTCCGAAATCCAGAAACCTGAATGCTGGGAAGGACGCAGACACCCGAGCGCTTGAAAAGGATTTGTCTGCGATTCTGGCGATGAAGGTGACGATCAACCATAAGGCCGGATCTGAATCCGGGCAGGTTGTGTTGGCTTATGAGAACCTGGATCAGTTGGATGATCTGTGCGCGAAGCTCAGCCGTTAGGTCGGGTCCAGATAAAGAGCATCACAGCGCTGAGCACAATGGCCTGAATGATCAGGACGTGAGAAGGAACCGACAGTAGAACCGATAAACCAAATACGGCGGCAACCGAAAGGGTGGCCGCCTTTTTTGCGCCGGGTCTGATCGCGCCAGAGCTTTGCCAATCGACGATCATAGGGCCAAAGGTTCGATGGCTCAGCAACCAGTTATGTAGCCGTGACGATGAGCGGGCAAAAAAGAACGCGGCCAACAGAAGAAATGGCACCGTCGGCAGCAGCGGCAGAGCGACTCCGATCATGGCAAGCGCAACGCATAACAACCCCAATCCGGCCCAGAGAAATTGCATCTGTTACTCCAACAGCTCTCGGATTACCGCATTGAGCACGGCGCGCCCGTTTGAAGTTGCGCGCAATTGATTGCGATCAAGGGTTAGCATGCCCAGATCGATCAGTGAATCAAGTTTGTCATGCGAAAGTTCTTCACCTGCAAGCCGAGTATATCTGTCTATATTAAGGCCCTCGACCAAACGCAGACACATCATAAGGTATTCTGAGGCTTGTTCACGTTGGCTAAGCTCGAACCGATTGCTTTCGCCGTGCCCGTTGGAGGCAGCCTTCAGCCATTTGTTTGGTGAAAGGTGAGTTTCTGTTGCGAATTTTTGGCCACCCTTTGTGATCCGCCCGTGCGCGCCGGGTCCAATACCGATGTAATCACCATAGCGCCAATAGATGAGGTTATGCCGTGATTCCGCTCCGGGCCGGGCATGGTTTGAAATCTCATAGGCAGGCAGCCCATGCGCTTCGCAGATTTCCTGCGTCGCCAGATACATATCCGCAGCGTTGTCATCCTCGGGCAAACCGCGCAGTTTGCCCAGGGCATAGCGATCACCAAAGGCTGTGCCTTCCTCAATGGTCAGTTGGTATAGCGACAGGTGATCAACTGCCATCGATAGGGCTTCGGTCAGCTCAGCACGCCAGGCGTCCAGAGTTTGATGCTGGCGGGCATAGATCAGATCAAAGCTCACACGGTCAAAGCAAGAGCGCGCGATATCGAAGGCAGCGCGAGCCTCGGCAACCGTGTGAATGCGCCCCAGACGACGCAGGTCATCGTCGTTCAAGGCCTGAACACCCATCGAGATGCGGTTCACGCCCGCATCATGATAGGCCGCGAACCGCCCGGCCTCGACCGAGCCTGGATTGGCCTCAAGCGTGATTTCCATTTCGTTGGCCGATCGCCAAAGGGCGCGGGCCTTGTCGATGATGGTGGCGACGGTCTCGGGGGCCATCAGTGATGGAGTTCCGCCGCCAAAGAAGATTGTGTTCAAAACCCGGTCAGGAGTTTCGATGGCCGAGCGGCTCAGTTCACTGAGATAACACTCAAGCCATTGTTTTTGATTAATATTCTTGGAAACGTGGCTGTTGAAATCGCAATAGGGGCACTTGGCCTCGCAAAAGGGCCAATGCACATAAAGGCCAAAGCCCCCGTTTCGCCAATCATCCGCCAAAGCAGCCTTTCACGAACATCTCCACCGCGCGCCCGCGATGGCTGATCTTGTTCTTTTCCCAGCGATCCATTTCGGCAAAGGTAATGACGTGCCCCTCAGGGACAAACATCGGGTCATAGCCGAACCCGTCCTTGCCACGGATCGGCCAAGTCAGGTGACCGGGCACGACGCCCTCGAACACTTCGTCATGCCCGTCGGGCCAGGCCAGAACCAGAGTGCAGCGAAATTGGGCCATACGCGGGTGGGGGGCGTTTTTCGCCTCTAGCTCATTATGGGCGCGAGTCATCGCCATCAGGAAATCGCGGCCATTGCCGGTTTCGGCCCAATCGGCGGTGTAAACACCGGGTGCGCCATCCAATGCATCGATGGTGATCCCGGAATCGTCCGACAAGGCAGGTAGGCCGGTCGCCTTTGCAGCTGCGTGGGCTTTGATCCGGGCGTTACCGACGAAAGTGTCCTCGGTCTCTTCCGGTTCTGGCAGGTTCATTTCGCCCGCGCCGACAACCGTTACGCCAAAGGGCTCAAGCAGATGCGCCATCTCCTCGAGCTTGCCTTTGTTGTGGGTGGCGACCAGCAGTCGATCACCTTCGAACCTGCGAGTCATGCGGTTGCAGCTTTCTGGGCAGCAGCAAGTTCACCCACGCCTTTCTCGGCCAGGTCCATCAGTTGATCCATTTGCGCGCGGCTGAAAACGGATCCTTCGGCGCTCATCTGCACTTCGATCAGCTTGCCCGAGCCGGTCATGATGAAATTGCCGTCAACGCCAGCTTCGCTATCTTCGGGATAGTCCAGATCTAGCACGGGCTGACCGGCATAAATTCCGCATGAAACGGCGGCAACAGGGTCTAATAAAGGGTCAGAGATCACATCGCCTGTTTTCATCAGCTTGTTCACGGCCAGACGCAGCGCCACCCAACCGCCAGTGATCGAGGCACAGCGGGTGCCGCCGTCGGCTTGAATGACATCGCAGTCAACAGTGATCTGCCGTTCTCCCAAGGCAACCCGGTCTACACCGGCGCGCAAGGCGCGGCCGATAAGGCGCTGGATTTCCACGGTGCGTCCGCCTTGCTTGCCGCTGGCAGCCTCGCGCCGCATCCGCGTATTGGTCGCACGGGGCAGCATGCCATATTCAGCGGTGACCCAGCCCAGGCCCGAGCCTTTGATGAACGGTGGCACGCGATCCTCGATTGTGGCGGTGCATAGCACATGGGTGTCGCCCATCTTGATCAGGCAAGAGCCTTCGGCATGTTTGGTGAACCCCGTTTCAATTGAAACGGCGCGCATTTCGTTTAGATCACGTCCTGAGGGTCGCATGAGAAATCCTTTATCTGCTGGGTTGGGGATACCGTCCTGCGGCGTTACGATGCAAGCCCGATTGACCTTTCATTTGCCTGCGATTTAATGACGATCCAGCAGAGGGCCGCCGATGAGCGAAGCAAGCAAAATTCTGGATGAGATGAATGACCGGTCGCGCGAGGTGTTCCGGTTGATTGTCGAAAGCTATCTGGAAAGCGGTGAACCCGTGGGCAGCCGGACTCTGACGCGCACATTGTCCGAGAAAGTCAGTGCTGCGACCGTACGCAATGTGATGCAGGATCTTGAATTTCTGGGTTTGCTCGACAGTCCGCATGTCAGCGCTGGTCGAATTCCAACACAGCAGGGGCTGCGCATGTTCGTGGACGGATTGCTGGAAATGGGCGATCTGGGTGCGGATGATCGGCAGAAGCTGGACGAAACACTAGGCTCTAACGCAGGCGATGTGGGTGGTATGCTCGATCGCGTCGGCGCGGCGCTATCACACGTGACACAAGGGGCTTCGCTGGTTCTGACGCCAAAGCATGAGGCCGAGATCAAGCATATCGAGTTCGTCTCGCTTGGTCATGACCGGGCCTTGGTGGTTTTGGTGTTTTCGGACGGGCAGGTAGAAAACCGGCTGTTTACACCTCCGCCTGGGCAGACGCCAAGCTCGATGCGCGAGGCCGCAAATTTCCTGAATGCACTGATCGAAGGACGTACGCTTGGCGAAGTGCGGCGGCAGATGCTGTCGCAGATCGACGCGCGGAAACAGGAAATCGATGTTCTGGCGCGTGAGATGGTCGAGAGCGGCATTGCCGCTTGGGACGGGGACGGCGGCGACTCGGCCCGGCTGATCGTGCGCGGGCGGGCGAATCTGTTAAATGAGCCGGGTCAGGCAGAAGAACTTGATCGAATCCGCACCCTGTTTGACGACCTTGAACGCAAACGCGATATCGCCGAATTCCTTGAATTGACCGAAGAAGGCGAAGGTGTGCGCATTTTTATTGGCTCTGAGAACAAACTTTTCTCACTTTCGGGTTCCTCTTTGGTGGTGTCTCCATATATGAACGCTGATCGTAAGATAATCGGTGCGGTTGGGGTCATTGGACCCACACGTCTGAATTACGGGCGAATCGTACCAATCGTGGATTATACGGCGCAACTGGTCGGCAAGCTGATTTCCGACCGGAGCTAGAGGGTAAGAGATGGCAGAGCCCAAGAACGAAGATTTTCTGGACGACATCATGTCCGCCGAGGCGGAAGAGTTTGCCGAAGATTTTGCTGAGATCAGCGATGAGGCGCTTGAGGTCGATCAACTGCGTGCTGAGCGCGATGATTACAAAGACAAGTTCATGCGTGCGCTGGCCGATGCCGAAAATGCGCGCAAGCGTGGCGACAAGGCGCGTCGGGATGCGGAACAGTATGGCGGGTCAAAACTGGCCCGCGATATGCTTCCGGTTTACGACAATATGAAACGCGCGCTTGAGGCCGCAACGGATGAGCAGAAAGAGGTTGCCGCCGGTTTGCTGGAAGGTGTCGAGTTGACCATGCGCGCGCTGAAGGATGTGTTCCAGAAGCATGGGATTGAGGTGATTACGCCTCAGGTCGGGGACAGGTTCGACCCGAATGTGCATGAGGCGATGTTCGAGGCCCCGGTGCCCGGAACCAAGGCCGGCGACATCATTCAGGTGTCGGCAGAAGGCTTCATGCTGCACGACAGGTTGTTGCGACCGGCGCAGGTTGGGGTGTCGTCAACGCCCGCAAGCTGAACAGTTCCTGGATCAACCGGGTTCGAGGTGGTCAGGATCTGGCCGCCTCTTTCAGTTTGTAGATCAAGTCCAAGGCTTCGCGGGGGCTGAGTTCATCTGGAAGGATGGTTTCCAGCATATCAGCAACGGGCGAGGTTTTTGGCGCAGGGGGAGGCGGCGGCGCAGCTGAAAACAGGGGCAGATCGTCGATAAGTGCTTTCTGCTTACCGCCTTCACGTTCGGTTTTTTCTAATTGATCCAACACGATACGGGCGCGGTCCACGACCGAGGCGGGCAAGCCAGCCAATTGTGCAACCTGAACGCCGTAAGACCGATCGGCAGCGCCTTTATGTACCTCATGCAGAAAGATGACTTCACCCTCCCATTCTTTGACTGCAACGGTCGCGTTTTCTACACCGTTCAGACTTCCAGCGAGTGCAGTTAATTCGTGGTAGTGGGTGGCGAACAATGCGCGGCATTGGTTTGCCGCGTGTAGGTGTTCCAGTGTGGCCCAGGCAATGGAAAGGCCGTCGTAGGTCGCGGTGCCTCGGCCGATCTCATCAAGGATTACGAGCGCGCGGTCGTCGGCCTGATTCAGAATAGCTGCGGTTTCGACCATTTCGACCATAAAGGTCGAGCGGCCCCGCGCCAGATCGTCTGACGCTCCGACGCGGCTGAACAATTGACTGACTAATCCGATTTGCGCCCGTTCCGCCGGAACATAGCTGCCCATCTGCGCCAGTAGGGCGATCAGCGCATTCTGGCGCAGGAAGGTTGATTTGCCGGCCATGTTGGGACCGGTGAGCAACCAAATTGCAGCGCCTGCATCGGCGCTCAGATCGCAGTCGTTGGCGATGAAAGCATCGCCGCTTTGCTGCCTCAGGGCATGCTCGACCACCGGGTGACAGCCTCCTTTGATGTCGAATGCGCGTGACCCGTCGACCTTTGGACGGCACCAGCTTTCGCCGCGAGCCAGATCGGCGAGTGCAGTGGTTAAATCCAGCTCAGCCAGTCCGCGCGCGGCCTGATTTAGCCGTGCGGCAATATCCAGAATAGCCCCAGAAAGCCTTTGATAGAGCCGTTTTTCGATCTCTAACGCGAGATTTCCGGCATTCAGAATCTTTGTTTCGATCTCGGACAGCTCCACCGTGGTGAAGCGCACCTGATTGGCGGTGGTTTGGCGGTGGATATAAGTCTCGCTAAATGGCGGGTTCAACATTTTCTCGGCATGGGTTGCCGTGGTCTCGATGAAGTAGCCAAGCACATTGTTGTGTTTGATCTTCAGTGACGTGATGCCGGTATGCTCGGCGTATTTCTGTTGGAAACCTGCGATGACCGAACGGCCTTCGTCACGCAAGGTACGCGCTTCATCCAATTCGGCATCAAACCCGGGGGCGATAAAGCCGCCATCGCGGGCCAGCAAGGGTGGATCAGCAACCAATGCTTCGTCCAGCAAAGCCAACAGATCGTCAAATCCGACAAGGTTCTGGACGGCAGTGGCCAGCAGAACAGGCAGATCCTGTGAGGCACAGGTTTCGGCGATTGTTGCGGCTTGTTCCAATCCATTGCGGATAGCGGCCAGATCACGCGGGCCGCCTCGATCCAGCGAAAGACGAGACAGAGCGCGATCCAGATCGGGTGTTTTGCGTAAAGCTTCGCGCAGATCTGAGGCGATCAGGTTATCTTCGACCGCTAAAGATACTGCGTCCAGTCGGGCGTGGATCACATCCAGATTACGCGAGGGGCTGGACAGTCGCTGTTCCAGAAGTCTTGCGCCACCTGGCGTTACTGTTCGGTCGACCACGGACAGCAGCGACCCGGCGCGCCCACCAGACAGCGACCGGGTCAGTTCCAGATTGCGTCGCGTTGCGGCGTCGATCTGAACCACGCGATCCTCGGATTCCTTTAAGGGCGTTTGCAGCAGGGGCAGTTTGCCCTTTTGCGTGATCTCCAGATAATCGATCAGCGCGCCCATGGCCGAAACCTCGGCGCGCCCGAAGTTCCCAAATGCATCCAGAGCGCCCACGTGAAACAACCCGCAGATGCGTTTCTCGGCTGCAGCGCTGTCAAAACTGGCGCGTCCGACAGGCGTAAGCGATATGCCAAGGTCCATGACTGTTTCATGCAGCTTTTCCTCGGACCCATCGGCCACGATCAGCTCGGACGGGGCCAGCCGAGCGAGTTCAGGGCTCAACCGGATTGACGTCAGCGGCATCACGTGAAACGCACCGGTTGAGATATCGGCCCAGGCCAGCGCGGCTTCGTCCCGAACCTCGGCATAGGCGGCCAGAAAGTTGTGCCGCCGCGCCTCTAGCAGGGCATCTTCGGTCAGTGTGCCGGGCGTCACCAGACGCACAACACCGCGCTTTACCACCGATTTAGAGCCTCTTTTCTTGGCTTCCGCCGGGCTTTCCATCTGCTCGCAGACCGCGACGCGGAATCCTTTGCGGATCAAGGTCAGCAAGTAGCCCTCAGCAGAATGCACCGGCACGCCGCACATCGGGATATCGTCGCCATTGTGTTTGCCGCGCTTGGTCAGCGCGATATCCAACGCCTCAGCCGCGTTCACCGCATCCTCGAAGAACATCTCGTAGAAGTCACCCATGCGATAAAACAGCAGGGCATCTGCATGAGCCTCTTTGATCTCAAGGTACTGCGCCATCATCGGCGTGACTGTGGACAAATTCGGCCCCCTTCTGGCGTGTTCCGGGCGCGACCTTACAAATCCCGCATCTTCAGTAAAAGGTGAAAACTCATTCTCGTTGAGGCGCGGCCCCGCCTGCGTTATGAGGCAAAAGCCCCAAAGTCATGGAAACGACCTGTAAGATGCCCAAAGCGAAGATCACCAAAGAAGAGGCGCTGGCCTTTCACCTAGACCCGACCCCCGGCAAGTGGGAGGTGCAGGCCACCGTACCCATGACCACGCAGCGCGATCTTTCGCTAGCTTACAGCCCTGGCGTTGCGGTTCCCTGTGAAGCCATCGCTGAAGCACCAGAGACGGCGTATGACTATACAAACAAAGGCAATCTGGTTGCTGTGATCTCGAACGGGACCGCCGTTCTGGGCCTAGGGAATCTCGGCGCGCTGGGCTCAAAACCGGTGATGGAGGGCAAATCTGTCCTGTTCAAGCGCTTCGCAGATGTGAACTCGATCGATATCGAGCTGGATACCGAAGACCCGGACGAGTTCTGTCGCGCTGTGCGCCTGATGGGCCCGACCTTTGGCGGAATTAACCTTGAGGACATCAAAGCGCCCGAGTGTTTCATCATCGAACAACGCTTGAAGGAAGAGATGGATATCCCGGTCTTCCACGATGACCAGCATGGCACAGCAGTGATTTGTGCGGCGGGCCTGCTTAACGCATTGCACATCTCGGGCAAAAAGATCGAAGATGTAAAAATCGTCCTGAACGGGGCAGGCGCTGCAGGAATTGCCTGTATCGAACTGCTCAAGGCCATGGGTGCACGGCACGAGAATTGCATCGTCTGCGACACCAAGGGCGTGATTTATCAGGGCCGGACCGAGGGCATGAACCAGTGGAAGTCGGCCCATGCCATCACGACTGATCTTCGCACTTTGGAAGAGGCCATGAAGGATGCGGATGTATTTCTGGGCGTGTCGGTCAAAGGGGCGGTGACACAAGACATGGTCGCCAGCATGGCTGACAATCCGGTGATTTTCGCCATGGCGAACCCTGACCCGGAAATCACCCCGGAAGAGGCGCACGAGGTGCGCGTTGATGCGATCGTCGCGACGGGCCGTAGCGATTATCCGAATCAGGTGAATAACGTTCTGGGTTTTCCTTACCTGTTCCGCGGTGCGCTGGATATTCATGCCCGTGCGATCAATGACGAGATGAAAATCGCCTGCGCCCATGCTCTGGCGCGATTGGCGCGTGAAGATGTTCCGGATGAGGTTGCCATGGCCTATGGCAAGTCGCTGACTTTTGGTCGCGACTACATCATTCCAACGCCTTTTGATCCGCGCCTGATCCACCGTATCCCGCCTGCGGTTGCCAAGGCTGGTATGGATACCGGCGCGGCGCGACGTCCGATCATCGATATGGACGCTTATGAGCTGAGCCTGAAATCCCGCATGGACCCGACCGCAAGCATCTTGCGCGGCTTGAACGCGCGGGCGCGTCAGGCGCAAAGCCGGATGATCTTTGCCGAGGGTGACGATCCGCGCGTATTGCGCGCGGCCGTAATGTACCAACGCTCGGGCTTTGGTAAGGCTTTGGTTGTGGGCCGGCCAGACGACGTAAAGGAAAAGCTCGAAGCCGCTGGTCTTGGGGACGCGGTGCGTGAAATTGATGTGGTGAACGCCGCCAACACCGCGCATCTCGAGGCCTATAAGGATTTTCTGTATCAGCGCCTGCAGCGTAAGGGCTTTGATCACAAAGATATTCACCGCCTCGCTGCACGGGATCGACATGTGTTTTCGTCTCTGATGCTGGCGCATGGTCATGCGGACGGTCTGGTGACCGGGGCCACACGCAAGTCGGCGCACGTGCTGGACCGTATCAACCATGTGTTTGACGCCGATGCCGCCCATGGCGCGGCTGGGGTTACCGCGTTGCTGCACAAAGGACGGATTGTCTTGATTGGTGATACGCTGGTGCATGAATGGCCGGACGAGAACGATCTGGCCAATATCGCTGAACGCGCCGCAGCCGTGGCGCGCCACATGGGGCTAGAGCCCCGGGCGGCCTTTGTCAGTTTCTCGACCTTCGGTTACCCGGTGTCTGAACGTGCTGAGAAGATGCACCGTGCCCCGGCAGTGCTGGACGAGCGCGGCGTCGATTTCGAGTACGAGGGCGAGATGACGGTTGATGTCGCCCTGAATGTTGATCAGCAGGAAGCCTATCCGTTCCAACGACTGACCGGACCAGCCAATATCCTGATTGTTCCTGCACGACACTCGGCCTCGATTTCGACCAAACTGATGCAGGAAATGGGCGGCGCCACCGTGATCGGCCCGATCCTGTCCGGCGTCGACAAGCCAATCCAGATCTGTTCGACGGTCTCGACCGCAAATGACATTCTGAACATGGCCATCCTGGCCTCCTGCGATATCGGGTAAATCATGACAATCTGGAACCTTGGCTCAATCAACGCGGATATGGTCTATGCCCTGCCGCATTTGCCCGAAGCGGGTGAGACACTGGCGGCCAGTGGGCTACAGAGGTTTCTGGGTGGCAAGGGCGCCAACATGTCTGTGGCGTCTGCACGAGCCGGATCGCGGGTATCCCATATCGGCGCGGTGGGCTCGGATGGCCTTTGGGCACGGGACCGGCTGACCGAGTATGGCGTGGACACGCGGCATATTGCCGAGGTGGATGTGCCGACCGGTCACGCCATCATCGCAGTAGATGCGCAGGGTGAAAACCTGATCGTTCTGTATCAAGGCGCCAACCATGCCATCTCGAACGACCAACTTGGGCAGGCGTTGTCTTCGGCTGTTTCTGGTGATCTGCTGGTGATGCAGAACGAAACCAATGCGCAGATTGAGGCCGCTAAACTAGGTTGTGAAATGGGGCTGACCGTCTGCTACGCCGCCGCCCCATTTCAGGCAGACGCAGTTCAAGCGGTTCTACCGTATTTGGATTTTCTGATCCTCAACGAAGTCGAGGCCGAGCAATTGCAGGATGCAACGGGTCTCGCCCCTTCAGACCTGCCGGTCGAACATGTGATCGTCACCTTTGGCTCAAAAGGTGCGCGCTACTATCAGCAAGATCATCAACCCCAAGCGTTTCAGGCCCATAAGGTCAACGCTGTGGATACCACCGGGGCAGGTGACACATTCACCGGCTATGTGTTGGCTGGAATGGACCGGGGTATGCCGATGGCGCAGGCGATTGCCCAAGCAAACCGTGCCGCGGCCCTGATGGTCACGCGGCACGGCACTGCAGATGTCATTCCTGATCTGAAAGAGGTGCGTGAAGCGCAGTTTGACTAGGACCCTGCAAAGGGCGCTTCGTTGCCCCACAATTGTTTGACCCGCGCATCGCGACCGCAGGCTTCGCGGTAGGCCTTATAGGCGTTCTTTTGGCGCTTGGGGCCAAAGCGGGTCAGTACCAGCTTGCTACCCTTGTAATAATCCTGGTGATACGCTTCGGCTGGATAAAACGTTCCAGCTTGCAGGATCGGCGTGACCACAGTCTGCCCCAGCGCGTTTTGTGCGCTGGTCTTGGCTTGCTGTGCCTGCGCCTTTTCCCCTTTGTTAGAGACGAAAATTGCTGTGCGATAGCTGTCGCCGCGATCGCAGAACTGGCCACCCGCATCCGTGGGATCGACTGAGCGGAAGAACATGTTCAGCAAGGTTGCACGGGAAACGCGGGCGGGATCGAAGGTGATCTGGACCGCCTCGTAATGCCCTGTTCCGCCTTTCGAGACCTGATCATAGCTGGGACTATCCGTCTTGCCACCGGTATAGCCCGAGACCGCGCCGATCACGCCGGGCACGGACTCGAAATCGGATTCCACACACCAGAAACAGCCACCGGCGACTGTTAGCGTCTCAGTGCCAGCGGCCGGAGCAGGTAAGGCGCGCAGCATTGCTGCCAACAAGATCAGCACAAACAGAAGTGAAGGTTTCAGGCAATCAAGGTAAGTGATCCGGGTCATGGCAGGTCTCCTTCCGAAACCAAGCTGCCCGCAGATTTTTGTGCTTGCAATGCGCTGACATGATTTGTCACGCGCTGGTGAGACGAGTTTATCAGCCCAGCAGCTGCCCCAGCTTCATCGCAACACCCATGTTGCCCGAGATTTTCAGCTTGCCCAGCGCAACCCCGGTCATTGGGTTCAGCTTACCGGTCAGCAACTTAGAGAGGTTCTCGCGCGAGATGCGGATGGTGCAGTCTGTGTCCCGATCCTGGGTTGAGGCAGTATTCTCCGCCAGAACGATCACGCCCTCGTCGCCACAATCGAACTTAAGCGATCCGTCAAAGTTTTTGCCGTTCAAACCCTTTTGAATTCCGTCGGCGATGTCTTGCAGCATTATCCGTCCTTCCCTGATTGACGTATGCGTAAAGTCAATCGCCTGATCCGGGCAAGCCCGACCCGACGGAAACCCGGCAAAGAAAAACCCCGGTGCCTGATCAGACACCGGGGCCAGATCTAAAATTCTAAACGCTTACTTGCTCAGCCGTTTGTCACGCGCGGCCAGAAGCTTCAGGCGCAGTGCGTTCAACTGGATGAAGCCTGCCGCATCTTTCTGGTCATATGCACCAGCGTCTTCCTCAAAGGTCACGTGCGCCTCGGAGTACAGCGAATGATCCGACCAGCGGCCCACGGTTGAGGCAAGACCTTTGTACAGTTTCACGCGAACGGTGCCGGTGACATGCTCTTGCGACTTGTCGATGGCTGCCTGCAGCATCTCACGCTCGGGCGAGTACCA
The DNA here is from genome assembly GCF_056537585.1 of Ruegeria sp. C9. NCBI lineage: Bacteria > Pseudomonadati > Pseudomonadota > Alphaproteobacteria > Rhodobacterales > Roseobacteraceae > Ruegeria > Ruegeria sp. C9. The sequence goes on along the minus strand of NZ_JBQFRU010000009.1, from coordinate 95,885 downwards.
GAAGCCGTTATAGATCAGCTCGGCATATTGCGGCATCAGCTGGTCCTTCAGATGCATCGCGCCGCGGTCCATGGTGATGGACTCGATCCCACGATGCGCTTCCAACAGGATGGTGCCGCCGGGGGTTTCGTAAATACCGCGCGATTTCATGCCCACGAACCGGCCTTCGACCAGATCGAGACGGCCAATGCCGTGCTTGCCGCCATATTCGTTCAGCTTGGTCAGGATGGTCGCGGGGCTCATCGCCTCGCCATTGATGCTGACCGCGTCGCCTTTTTCAAAACCGATCTCGATAAATTCCGGCTCGTTCGGCGCCTCCTCGGGGTGGACAGTGCGCTGATAGACATAGTCGGGTGCCATATCGGCGGGGTCTTCCAGAACCTTACCCTCGGACGAGGTGTGCAGCAGGTTGGCGTCAACCGAGAAGGGCGCTTCGCCGCGCTTGTCCTTGGCAATCGGGATCTGGTTTGCTTCGGCAAATTCCAGCAGACGGGTCCGGCTGGTCAGATCCCACTCACGCCACGGAGCAATGACCTTGATGTCGGGGTTCAGCGCGTAAGCGGCCAGTTCGAACCGCACCTGATCGTTGCCCTTGCCTGTTGCGCCATGGGCGACAGCGTCAGCACCGGTCGCTTCGGCGATCTCGACCAGACGTTTCGAGATCAGAGGCCGTGCGATCGAGGTGCCCAGCAGGTACAGCCCTTCGTACTGTGCATTGGCGCGGAACATCGGGAAGACGAAATCGCGGACGAATTCCTCGCGGATGTCTTCGATATAGATGTTCTCGGGTTTGATCCCCAGCAGCTCGGCTTTCTTGCGGGCGGGCTCCAGCTCCTCGCCCTGACCCAGATCGGCGGTGAAGGTCACGACCTCACAACCATACTCGGTCTGCAGCCATTTCAGAATGATCGAGGTATCAAGGCCACCGGAATAGGCCAGAACAACTTTCTTGGGCGCGGACATCTGACTTCCCTTTATGCGTAGAACGACTGGCCCCTAACGGGTTTTGGGCGTGGGGGCAAGCTGTGTGGATTGACGCAGCCCGGGAATTGGGGTGAAACGGGCGGATAGAGAACAAGGATTGGTTGAGAGGGCGGTATTTATGCTGGGATTAGAGATTTTCGTGCATTCGGTGAGGATGGTTCTTAGGAACCTGACGCAGGCGCTACAGATTTCAGTCGTACCGGCGCTCATTGGCGGCTTTTTAGCCATCGGCCTGTTCTTCCTGTTTGGCATCCCTTTCGAAGAATTCAACAGTGAAACCAACGGCTTCCCTGAAGGCGTAACGGCCGCGTCCTTCACCGGTTTTCTGCTCTGCCTTATGGCCGTTGTCTTTGGGGTCATGCTGTGGATTGTCGTGTCGTGGCACCGTTTTGTTCTACTTGAGGAATATCCAAGCGGTTTGGTTCCGCCTTTCAGGTTCGACCGTGTGCTCGCCTATTTCGGACGCCTTCTGATGCTCGGCCTAATCGCTCTTATCATCATGATACCGGGAGCGCTGATCATGGGCATGATGGCGCAATCCTCTGTGGCGCTGGGAATTCTGGTTTGGCTGGGTTTGATCATCATTCTCACGATCGGATTCTATCGGGCCTCCCCGATTTTACCCGGCGCAGCGATCGGAAAACCAATAAAGCTGTCTGAAGCGTGGCAAGCAACCTCGGGCGCAAGCGGAGCCATCGCACTTCTGGTCGTCTTATCCATCCTCTTCCAAATATTGCTTCAGCTACTGGCGTCTTTGCTGCTTTTCGTCCCGATCATCGGTGTCTTGATTGTCTTGTTTGCGAGCATGCTGATCGTCCCACTGATCAATGTCAGTATCCTGACGACGATCTATGGTGTGTTCATCGAAAAACGCGAGCTGGCCTAAGCCCGTACACATATGTATTCCTTGCCCTTTCGACGATGATGGGGCAGGGAATCCAACATGACTGATTTCACGATCCGCGCCCGCGCTGCCGAAAAGGCAATGCGCTCAGTGTTTCCGGCAACTCCGTTGCAGCGGAACGCCCATCTGTCCGACCGTTACGGCGCGGATATCTGGCTCAAGCGCGAAGACCTCAGCCCGGTGCGGTCGTATAAAATCCGTGGTGCGTTCAATGCGATGCGCAAGCAACAGGGGCAGGACCTTTTCGTTTGCGCCAGCGCTGGCAACCATGCGCAGGGCGTGGCCTATATGTGTAAGCATCTGGGTGTGCGGGGTGTGATCTTCATGCCGGTGACCACGCCGCAGCAGAAGATCCAGAAGACGCGCATTTTCGGCGGCGACAATATCGAGGTTCATCTAATCGGTGACTATTTCGATGACACGCTGGCTGCGGCGCAAAGCTGGTGCGCAGAACAGGGCGGGTATTTCCTGTCTCCGTTCGATGATGCGGATGTGATTGAGGGGCAGGCCTCTTTGGCGGTTGAGATCGAAGAGCAATTGGGCCGAGTGCCCGATCATGTAATTCTGCCGGTTGGCGGCGGCGGTATGTCTTCGGGGGTGGCGACCTGGTTCGGGGACCGGGCGCATTGCCTGTTCGTGGAACCGGCCGGCGGGGCGTGTTTGCGCGCGGCGCTGGCAGCGGGGCACCCGGTGGCGCTGGATCATGTGGATACATTTGTCGATGGCGCAGCAGTAGGCCGGATTGGTGAGAAACCGTTTGAATTGCTGAAATCGCGGCATCTGTCGGATGTGCTGACTTTGTCCGAAGACCGCATCTGTACCACCATGATCGAGATGCTGAATGTCGAGGGCATCGTTCTGGAACCTGCCGGTGCGTTGGCGGTTGAGGCTGTGGGTGACGTGCAAAGCTTTGTGCGTGGCAAGACGGTGGTCTGTGTCACCTCGGGCGGGAACTTCGATTTCGAGCGTTTACCAGAGGTCAAAGAGCGTGCGCAGCGTTATTCCGGGGTCAAGAAATACTTCATCCTACGCCTGCCGCAGCGTCCTGGCGCTTTGAAAGAATTTCTGGGTATTCTGGGGCCCGAAGACGATATCGCACGGTTCGAATACATGAAGAAATCGGCGCGCAACTTTGGCTCGGTCCTGATCGGAATCGAAACCCGAAAGCCCGAGAATTTCATGCGCCTGTTTGCGCATCTGGATGAAGCCGGGTTTACTTATACGGATATCACCGAAGACGAGACGCTGGCACAGTTTGTGATCTAGCGCAGGTTTTCGGCCAGACCGGCCTGAAACAGTTTTTTCGACTCGTCGTAGGTCGCGATAATCGCCGATAGATCAACGGCGGCGTTTTCACCTGCGGCTGCGCGTCGCTCACCGTCCTGGCACAGTTTCGAGAAACTATCAAAGCCAAGACTCAGCGCGCTGCCCTTCAGGAAATGCAGGTTCTGTTCGATCTCGGACCGGGTAGTGTCATCGCGTAGCTTAGTGATAACTTCCTGAACCTCGTCCAAAAAGATTTCGACAACCTCGGTGAACTCGTCTGCGCCGACTTCATCACGTAACTGTCTGACTCTGGACCACTGAATCATGCCACCCTCTTTCGGTTGCATATTGTTAGACCGTCGCGGGTAAAGATGGGGTTAAATCGCGGCGATTTGGTTTTTCATAGGATGTTAAGCTGAGAGGCATAGCGTTGCGACAACTGGAGAGTTGAGCAAGTACAGGGACTTCATGGTGCCGGATGCCAGTCAAGTAGAGGCCCGGGTCGAGCTGGATTTTGGCGCGATCCGCAAGGTTCTTGTTGTGGACGACAGCCGACTGCAGCGGCGCATTCTGGTGGCCTCGCTAAAAAAGTGGGGATTCGAGGTTCTTGAAGCCGACAGTGGTGAAGCCGCGATAGAGCTTTGCACCTCGGACCCGCCTGATCTTGTTCTAAGCGACTGGGTCATGCCAGGTATGGGCGGGCTTGAGTTCTGTCGGGCCTTCCGAGAGCTGGACAGTGAGCAATATAGCTATTTCATTCTTCTGACCTCAAAAAGCGAAAAGCAGGAGGTCGCGCGCGGTCTGGATGCTGGGGCAGACGATTTTCTGATCAAGCCGCTTGAGGCTGATGAGCTGCGTGCTCGCATATCGGCCGGGGCGCGTATTCTTGACATGCAACGCGAATTGTCCCGAAAAAACCAGTTGATCGAAACAGCGCTGAACGAACTGAAGCTTGCCCATGATGCGATCGATAAAGATCTAATGCAGGCCCGAAAGATTCAGGACTCGCTGGTGCCCGAATTGAAGGGAACCTTTGGCAACTCACAGGTCAGCCTGCTTCTGAAACCTTGCGGTCATATCGGCGGTGATCTGGTGGGGATGTTCTCGCCCGGTGTCAATCGGCTGGGGTTCTACAGCATCGATGTCTCCGGCCACGGGATCACCTCTGCGATGATGACGGCACGGCTGGGCGGGTATCTGTCCAGCACGCATTTCGATCAGAACATTGCGATGGAGCGTCGTTTCAATAAATTCTACGCCCTTCTGCCACCCGAAGAGGTCGCGTCGTTGCTCAACTCGCGTCTGATCGCCGATGCCGGGATCGAAGAATATTTCACCATGGTCCATGCCATCATCGATCTGCGCAACGGACATCTGAAAATGGTGCAGGCCGGACACCCGCATCCGCTGTTGCTGCGCCGTGATGGTAATACCGAATTTCTGGGAGAAGGCGGGTTGCCCATTGGTTTGCTGCCTGAGGCGCAGTTTCAGCAGACGGAAACCTATATGCAACCGGGCGACAAGCTGCTCTTGCATTCGGACGGGTTCACCGAATGCCAGCTCGCCGACGGCAGTCTGCTGGATGATGACGGGTTGAAGGCGATGGCTGTTGAATGCGCCGCCGATCACGGTGGACCGGAATTCCTGGATGACATGTTCTGGCGTCTCACACAGGTTATGTCACCGGACAGCGGAATTGCGGATGATGTCTCTGCAGTGTTTTTTGAATATAACGGACCTTAAAGCCCATGCAGGTGGCGCTGGGCGAAATGGGCGTCGCCCTCGTTGCCCAACAGATGAACGGCATCTGCGGTCTCCATCCAAATGGCCTCGTGAAGGTCTTCGGTCGGAGGGCCTAGGCGTCTGACCGGGTGGGCGCGGTAAATCAAGCAGACCTTCTCGGCCCACAGATCGTATTCCGGCATGTAGGTATATCGACGAAACGCACCCACTCTCCGGGGCGCGGCGATCAGCCAGCCGGTTTCTTCGTAAACCTCACGGTGAAGCGCTGTAATGGGTGATTCCCCCGGATCGATGCCGCCGCCCGGCAGCTGCAGATCGGGTCCGGGTTCCAGTTGACAGGTCAGCAGCAATCGGTTGCCTTGTGGCAATAGGGCATAAACGCCGACCCGCCGAGTGTATTTTCGCTCTGCCTCGGGGCTTTCACCGAACCGTCTGATCATGTAAGGCCCCTTTCAACCCAAACTGTTCAACCTATATGGTGGCGGTATGCCAACCTGTGGCGCTTAAGGAAACCCCATGTCTATTGGAACCAAAATCGCGTGGGACGATACCGTCCTGCCCTTTCAACTCGATATACCCGACATGCGAGGCCGCGTGGCCCGGCTGGACGGCGTGTTGGGCGGCATCTTGAAGCAGCACGACTACCCCGAGGTGGTCGAGGCGCTGGTGGCCGAGATGGCCCTGCTGACTGCATTGATAGGGCAAACGGTATCGCTGCGCTGGAAGCTGTCTCTGCAGGTGCAATCCAAGGGCGCGGTGCGGATGATCGCAACCGATTATTATGCGCCACAGGTCGAGGGCGAACCCGCGCAGATCCGCGCATATGCGAGCTTTGACCGCGACCGGCTGACCGATGCGGCCCCTTTCGATCAGGTGGGTGACGGGTACTTCGCCATCATGATTGACCAAGGTGAAGGTACACAGCCTTATCAGGGCATCACCCCACTGGCCGGGGGATCACTGAGCGCGTGTGCGGAAGCCTATTTCGCGCAGTCCGAACAGCTGCCGACCCGGTTTTCGCTGAGCTTCGGCAAATCGACCGAACCCGGCGTCGGTGAACACTGGCGCGCTGGCGGGATCATGCTGCAGCACATGCCCAAAGCCTCGCCCTTTGCCGCTTCCGGGGAGGGCAGCGGAGAGATCCTGTCTGCCTCGGATTTGGTGGATGGTGAAGAGGGCGAGAACTGGGATCGCGTCAACATCCTGCTCGACACCGTGGATGATCTGGAGATGATCGGGCCATCCGTTGCGCCAACCGACCTTCTGGTGCGTCTGTTTCACGAGGAACAGCCTCGCGTCTATGATGCACAGCAGGTAAAATTCGGTTGCACTTGTTCCGAAGATCGCGTGCGCCAAAGCCTGTCGATCTATTCGGCGCAGGATATTGCGACAATGACCACGGACGAAGGCACCGTCACAGCAGACTGCCAATTCTGCGGTGCGCACTATGTGCTGGACCCTGCGACCGTCGGGTTCGAGGCCGAAGGCCCGGATGGCGCGTGATCTGATCACAGACCTGACCGAGGCGCTGAGCCGTGATGGGTCCGGGTCCAGTGACTTTGATCTGAACCCGGAAACGGTGCTGCCGGCGGGACGCAAACTGCGCCCTGCAGGCGTGTTAGTGCCTGTTTCCGTGACCGGAGACGCACCCAGATTGATCCTGACCAAACGCTCTTCGGCGTTGAAACACCATCCGGGCCAGATCGCCTTTCCGGGTGGAAAACAGGATGAGGGCGACATCGACGTTACTGCGACAGCTTTGCGCGAAGCACAGGAAGAAATTGGTCTTCCGCCAGAACTACCCAGTATTCTGGGTCATCTGCCGACTCATGAAACCGTGACGTCCTTTTCGGTCACGCCGGTTGTTGCGATCCTTGAAGCCAGTTTTGAACCAGTCGCCGAACCGGGCGAGGTGGATGAGATCTTCTTCGTTCCGCTTGCGCATGTCCTGAACCCAGAGAATTATGTCGTCGAGTCGCGCCGTTGGCGTGGCCAAAGACGGTATTACTATGCTGTGCCCTATGGCCCCTATTATATCTGGGGTGCGACGGCACGGATGCTGCGGGGATTGGCAGCGCGGATGAGTGAATGAAGCGGATCACAGAAGATTGGTTAACCGACCAAGCCACGCAGGATGTATGCACCGCCCTGACCAACGGCGGGGCGCAGGCGCTATTCGTTGGTGGCTGTGTGCGCAATGCTCTGCTGCAGGCGCCGGTTTCTGACATTGATATCGCCACAGACGCCGAGCCGGAACACGTCGTGGAACTGGCGCAGAAAGCTGGGCTGAAGCCGATACCAACAGGGATAGACCATGGCACCGTGACGATTGTCAGCAAAGGTATCCCGCACGAGGTCACGACGTTTCGCCGTGACGTCGAAACGGATGGTCGGCGTGCTGTCGTCGCCTTTTCCGACAAGGTCGAAGAAGACGCCGCGCGTCGTGATTTCACCATGAACGCGCTTTATGCCAAACCTGACGGCACAATCCTTGACCCGCTGAACGGTCTGCCGGATCTACAGGCGCGTCGCGTGCGGTTCATCGGGGAGGCCTGTGATCGCATCCAAGAAGACTACCTGAGATCGCTCAGATATTTCAGGTTTCATGCTTGGTACGGGGATGCGGACGGTGGCTTTGACCCCGCTGCACTGGATGCAATAGCTGCAAATTTGGACGGGTTAGAGACACTTTCGCGCGAACGGGTCGGGGCCGAGATGCTTAAACTGCTCGCAGCGCCTGACCCCGCGCCGTCGGTTGCCGCCATGCGCGTCACTGGCGTTTTGGCGCAGCTTTTGCCCGGGGCTGATGACCGGGCGCTGGCGATCCTGGTTCAGCTGGAACAAGACGCCCATGCAGCGCCCGAAGCGATTCGTCGTTTGGCCGCGATTGCATCGCCCGAAGTGGCCAAAACCCTGCGTCTTAGCCGCGCGCAACTGCAGCGTCTGGCTCGGATGCGCGACGAAGCGATGGCGACGACCAGTGTCGCAGAATTGGGTTATCGCTATGGGTCGGAAGGCGGATTGCACGAGACACTTTTGCGTCATGCATTTCTTGAACAGCCTTGGTCCGAAGACCTGAACCGAGCTTTGCAAAAAGGGTCCGCGGCCAGTTTCCCGATCAAGGCGGCGGATTTGATCCCCGCCTTCTCGGGCCCCGCGCTGGGCGCAAAACTGGCCGAGCTTGAGGCGCGTTGGATCGCGTCGGATTTCGCGCTTAGCCGCGAAGAATTGCTGGCCGACTGATTTGAAGTCTCAAAAAGGGATGACAAACCCGATTTGATTTGGCAGGGTGCGCCTGACTCATATGGAGGGAGGAATGCGAATGTATTACGGGATCTGGTTCGGCTAAAGCCCGGAACACTTTGACCCGTAGGGGTGGTGTTCTGGCGCCATCTTTCTTCGCATGACCTATTTTCTGCTCAATCGGAGCACTCTCCATGTTTCGCTACTTCGAAAATCTCATTGACCCTTTTGTTGCCTATGAACAGGTTGACAAGCCACCGACGCGGCTGTGGCCTTTCATGCTGGGATACTCGCAGCCTTTCAAACGCGTTTTTGTATTGGCCGCGCTGATGTCCGTGGTCGTTGCTGCTGTCGAGGTCGGGCTGATCTTTTATATGGGTCGCGTTGTGGACCTGTTGGGCAGTTCTCCTGCTGAATTCTGGCAGGCGCACGGGACTGAATTGGTCGTGGTTGCCGCCTTGATCCTGTTTATTCGTCCCATCCTTCAGCTTGTTGACGTCTTGCTGCTCAACAACACAATCCTGCCGAACTTTGGCACTCTGATCCGTTGGCGGGCGCATAAACATGTTCTGCGTCAATCGGTTGGCTGGTTCGAGAATGACTTTGCCGGGCGCATCGCAAACCGGGTCGTGCAGACCCCACCCGCCGCGGGCGAGGTGGTGTTTCAGGTCTTTGACGCGATTTCATTCTCGATCGCCTACATGATCGGCGCGGCCATTTTGCTGATGGCAGCTGATCCGCGCCTGTTGCTGCCGTTGCTGATTTGGCTGGTGTTCTATGGGGCCTTGGTGCGGTGGACCGTCAAGCGGGTCGGCCCCGCGTCGCAGGCGGCGTCGGATGCAAGATCTACCGTGACGGGCCGGGTGGTGGACAGCTATACCAACATCCACTCCATCAAGATGTTTGCCCATGACATTCAGGAACAGGACTATGCGCGCGAGGCGATTGCGGAAACCCGCCGCACTTTCCAGATCGAGATGCGGATTTTCACCATCATGGATGCAGCACTAGTTGCGCTGAACGGTGTACTGATCGTGGGAGTCGTTGGTTGGGCGATCTTGCTTTGGACGCAAGGTAGCGCAACGGTCGGTGTGGTGGCCGCCGCCACAGCCTTGACGCTGCGGCTGAATGCCATGACCGGTTGGATCATGTGGGCGCTGACCAGCTTCTTTCGCGAATTGGGTATCGTTGCCGAGGGTATGCAGACCATCGCGCAGCCCATCGATCTGTTGGACGAACCTGATGCGAAACCTTTGCGGCTTGGTAATGGCCAGATCGAAATACGCGATCTGTCTCATCACTATGGACGGGAAACCGGTGGTTTGGATCACGTCAACTTGACCATCCGGCCAGGCGAAAAGATCGGCCTGATCGGTCGCTCAGGTGCGGGAAAATCGACCCTAGTAAAGCTGCTTTTGCGGTTTTACGACGTCGAGAAGGGTGCGATCCTGATCGATGGCCAGGATATCTCGAAGGTCACGCAGGACAGTTTGCGCAGCCATATCGGGATGGTCCAACAAGACAGCGCTCTTCTGCATCGATCGGTGCGGGCTAACATCCTCTATGGTCGTCCTGATGCGACCGAGGAACAGATGGTCGCCGCTGCGAAACAGGCCGAGGCGCATGATTTCATCCTTGACCTGCAGGACCCGGAGGGCCGCACCGGCTACGATGCGCATGTGGGCGAGCGGGGCGTGAAACTCTCGGGTGGTCAGCGACAGCGGGTGACGCTTGCGCGGGTGATCCTCAAAGATGCTCCGATTTTGCTGTTGGATGAGGCCACATCCGCCCTAGATTCCGAAGTCGAAGCGTCGATACAGGAAACACTCTACGGCATGATGCAAGGCAAGACCGTGATCGCCATCGCGCACCGGCTCAGCACGATTGCTCAGATGGATCGCATCCTTGTGATGGATGGCGGCCGGATCGTTGAACAAGGTGGTCATTCCGATCTGTTGGCGCAAGGAGGGCTTTACGCTCAGTTCTGGGCGCGGCAATCTGGAGGCTTCCTAAACCCGGAGGCCGCTGAATGAGGATTGCCGACCTCATCCAACCGTTCAAAGACACCGAAACGCCCCCGCCGCAAACGCTGGGGGCGTTCATCCGTTGGAGCTTGTCCGGCGCCTGGCCAATGCTGTTCGTCGCAGCAGCCTTCTCGGCGATCGCGGGTGCGATGGAGGCTGGCACCGCCTGGGTCCTGGGCCGCGTCATTGATCTGACCACCAACAGCAGCCCCGAGGCGTTTCTGACCGGCGGCAATCTCGCGATCATTTTGGGTGCTGTCGCATTCTTCATGCTTCTACGCCCCGCACTGTTCGGCCTGTCGTCGGTGGCAAACAACTACATCGTCATGCCCAACATCACGCCGTTGGTTTTGGCAAAACTGAACCGCTGGACGCTGGGCCAGTCTGTGACCTATTTCGATGACGATTTCGCCGGACGTATCGCCCAAAAACAGATGCAGACATCGAACGCCATGACGCAAGTGGTGTCCGAAACAATCAGCGCTATTGTCTTCGCTATTGCCTCACTTGCAGGCTCATTGCTTTTATTAGGGTCTATTCACCCGCTTGTGATGCTGCCATTTGTTGCCTGGCTTGTTGTCTATTTCCTGCTGGTGCGCTGGTATCTTCCACGCATCCGCGTACGCTCTGCCGCGCGGGCGGGGGCGCGGGCAATGGTGTCGGGGCAGGTGGTCGATACGATCACTAACATCAAGACCGTCAAGCTGTTTGCCCATTCCGAGTTCGAAGATCATACCGCCCGTAATTCCATGGTCGACCTGCGTGAACGGTCGCTGGAATTCGGCAAGCTATCGGCCAGTTTCCGGTTCATCCTAATGACTCTGGCGGGGGTGCTGCCGGTCCTGTTGATCGGCGCGACACTGTGGTTGTGGCAGGTGGGTACCGCGACGGCCGGGGACATCGTGGCGGCCGGGGCCGTGGCGATCCGCATCTCGCAAATGACCGGCTGGGTCAGTTTCACACTGATGGGTCTTTACGCAAATGTCGGTGAGATTGAAAACGGAATGCACACACTGACCAAGCGCGTTCGGGTCGAGGATGCTCCGAACGCATCGACACTTGTGGTCTCAGAGGGCGAGATTGCCTTTGACAGCGTCAGCTTTGCCTATGGCCGCGATATCGGTGGTGTTGCTAATCTTAATTTCACTGCCGCACCGGGTGAAAAGCTGGGCATAGTCGGGGCCTCAGGTGCGGGGAAATCCACTTTGGTTTCACTTTTGCTAAGGCTCTATGACGGGGAACATGGCGTTATTGCCATCGACGGGCAGAATGTCTCTCACGTGACTCAGGACAGCCTGCGTCAACAGATTGGGATGGTCACGCAGGAAACCGCGATGTTCAATCGTTCAGCGCGCGAGAACATCCTCTATGGTCGTCCTGACGCGACCGACGATGAGCTGATAGAGGCAGCGACCAAAGCCGAGGCGCATGAATTCATTCTCGGTCTAGAAGATGCGCAAGGACGCAAGGGCTATGACGCGCATCTGGGCGAACGCGGCGTGAAGCTGAGCGGCGGGCAACGACAGCGGATCGCTCTGGCTCGCGCTATCCTGAAAGACGCGCCGATATTGGTTCTGGACGAGGCGACGTCGGCGTTGGATTCCGAGGTCGAGGCAGCGATTCAGACGGCACTGCACCGGGTGATGCAAGGCAAGACCGTGCTGGCTATTGCCCACCGCCTGTCCACGCTTAGCGAGATGGATCGGATTATTGTTCTGGATCACGGTCATATCGTTGAAAGCGGGACGCACGAGGCTCTGCTGGAGCGTGGAGGGTTGTACGCCCGGTTCTGGCATCGCCAATCGGGCGGGTTCATTCAGGCCGAGGCTGCAGAATAAGGGGTTTTGTTGCGCTCAAACCCCAGTTATCAGGCCTCCATGACGCAGCAATACACAATAAGCCGCCTTGGACATCAGGGCGACGGAATCGCCGATGGTCCGATCTATGTGCCACGCACTCTGCCGGGTGAAGTGGTCAGCGGTACGTTGCTGGGTCAGTTTCTGAACGATATTCGCGTCGAAACACCCTCGGATCAGCGGGTCAAGGCACCCTGCCGTCATTACAAGGCCTGCGGCGGCTGCCAGTTGCAACATGCGACCGATAATTTTGTCGCCGAGTGGAAAATTGAGGTGGTGCGCAACGCGTTGGCCGCGCAGGGGCTCAATGCCCCGATGCGGCCCATTCACACTTCGCCTGAACGGTCCCGCCGTCGGGCCACCATCGCCGTGCGGCGCACCAAGAAGGGTACGCTGGCCGGGTTTCATGGTCGCGCTTCTGACACGATTACCGAAATCCCGGATTGCCATTTGCTGCACCCAACCTTGATTGCTGCCATCCCGGTGGCCGAAGCCTTGGCGTTGTTGGGTGGCAGTCGGAAAGGTGTGTTGGCCGTAACGCTGACCCTGTCCGAAGGCGGTTTGGATGTTGCGGTCAAGGGCGGCAAACCGCTGGATGGACCGTTGGAGCTGGCGCTCGCGCAAGCGACCGAGCATCACGGTCTTGCCCGGCTTAGTTGGGATGATGAGGTTATCGCCATGCGTGAGCCTCCGATCCAACGCTTTGGAACCGCTGGCGTCACCCCACCGCCCGGCGCGTTTTTACAAGCCACAAAAGACGGAGAACAGGCTCTATTACAGGCTGTTTCCGACGCTACGTCGGGGGCAAAGCGGATTGTCGATCTGTTCGCCGGATGCGGGACATTCTCGCTGCCGCTGGCACAGACTGCTGAAGTTCATGTAGTCGAAGGTGAGGCCGAGATGACGAAGGCCTTGGATCAGGGCTGGCGCAAGGCGCAAGGCTTGAAACAGGTCACAGTCGAGGCCCGAGACCTGTTCCGCCGCCCGCTCATGCCCGATGAACTCAAGAAATTCGACGCCGTTGTGCTTGACCCGCCGCGCGCTGGGGCTGAGGCGCAGGTGGCCGAGCTGGCGCAGGCCATGCGCCCGGTGGTTGTTTATGTCTCGTGCAACCCGATCACCTTTGCCCGTGACGCAAAAATGCTGGTTAACGCCGGATATGCCCTTGAATGGGTACAGGTGGTTGACCAATTTCGATGGTCGTCACACACCGAACTTGCCGCTCGGTTCATTTTGAACAAATAACCCTGAGATAAGGACCGCCCGCATGGTGATCGCCCAACGACTGCTGCCCATCATCGAAGCACCGGCTTTCGGGAAATTCATCACCGGTGTGATCCTGTTCAACGCGGTACTGCTGGGGATGGAGACATCGCCCACGCTGATGGACGCAGCGGGCCCGCTGATCGTGACGTTGGACAAGCTGTGCCTTACCATATTCGTCATCGAAATCGTCATGAAACTGATCGCCACAGGGCGCCGGTTCTTCACCAGCGGCTGGAATGTGTTTGATTTCGTGATCGTGGGCGTGGCCCTAGTTCCCAGTGCAGGGGCGCTTTCAGTTCTGCGGGCACTGCGTATCCTCCGGGTCCTGCGCGTCATCTCGGTCGCGCCGCGCCTGCGCCGAGTGGTCGAAGGCTTCATCTCAGCCCTGCCGGGCATGGCCAGCGTGTTCCTGCTGATGGCGATCCTGTTTTACATCGGCGCTGTGATCTCAACCAAACTTTTCTCGGGCACGTTCCCCGATTGGTTCGGCGATCTGGGTCTGTCGGCCTATACGCTGTTCCAGATCATGACGCTGGAAAGCTGGTCCATGGGCATTGTCCGCCCTGTGATGGAGGTGTATCCCTACGCTTGGCTTTTCTTTGTTCCCTTCATCATGGTGACCACCTTTGCGGTGGTGAACTTGCTGGTCGGTCTCATCGTGAACTCGATGCAGGATGCCCACCATGCCGAGGATGAGGTCAAGACCGATGCCTATCGTGATGAGGTTCTTGAAAGGCTGGAATCGATCGAACGCCGCCTGACGGAACAGTCGAACAGCAAAAAGTGATTTAAGTTTCGCGAAAATCTGGCATAATAATTGACAAAAAAGAGCATCAGGCAGTGAAAATAATGGATCGTCGAGCATTCGGAATGGGCGCAATGGCAACGCTGAGCCTTTCAGCATGTGCCTCAGCCAAACCCAGATTTCTTTCTTATCGCGGGCCCGAGGTGACCTCGATGGTCATCAACAAAGGTGCACGCAAGCTGTATTTGCTCCATAACGAGCAGATTTTGCGGGAGTATGATATCGATCTAGGATTTGCGCCCAACGGCACGAAAAACAAAAAAGGCGATGGTCGTACGCCCGAGGGTACCTATCTGATCGACCGCCGCAATCCGCGCAGCAGGTATCATCTATCGTTGGGTATATCGTATCCCAATTCGGAAGACTTGGCTAAAGCCAAGGCCGCAGGTGTTGATCCGGGCGGCGACATCTTCATTCACGGACAACCCAATCTGCGATCCGAGTTCAAGCGGGCTAAGAAGACCCCGGATTGGACGGCAGGTTGTATTGCGGTCAAGAATGATGAGATCGAAGAGATCTACGCCATGGTGAATGAAGGAACCGTGATTACCCTGCGCCCCTAAGCAAGGTTCAAAGCGGTTTCCAGTCACCAAATCCAAATACAGTATAGTCGCGCTGGTACGCTTCCTTCGCCAGCGCTTCAAGCTGTGCGTCGTAAATCTGATCAAGTGCAAACGGCGCGTCCGGCTTGGCCTTGTTTGGGGTTGGTGGGGCTGTATGCCCAATTTTGTAGGCAAGGTCGGGCAAGGCGGTTTCCATCTCATCCTCGCGAAGGATCAGGTCGGGCATGGTGAAACCGGCCATGCCTTCCAGCGTCTGCGCCTGTCCGCACCATTCCCCATCCACACGGATCGGGGTTTGACCCGCCAGAATACTGCGCAGCATGCCCAGAAAGGCCGCGAACGCCTCGGAATGCTGATCGCGGGTATAATTGCTGAGATCACCCTTGGCAGGTAGAGGCACCTTGTACCGTCGGCTCAGCATATTGCGAATGCTGACATATGCGCCGGGGCCTGTGTGCAGAATACGGTCGCAGAACACAGCGTGCGCGCGCGCCAGCGGATGGCGTAGCACCGTGAATTTGCGGTGACCGGGATGATCCTGCATCCATTGACGGGTCTGTTTTTGATTGCGGCCGGTGATCAGGTCGGCTTGAGACACCCCGTCCAGATCGGCAATCCACCGCACCACTTCAGCCTCGGGGCCGCCGCGCACCGGAAGGTACATCAGCGAAGTTTGCGCAGCACCCACATAGCGCGAAACAGCCGGTCCGCGGTGCGGCTCGTAACTTGGGATATGGTGTACCTTGAAGCGGTCACGTTGCGACAGGGCCAGCTCCATATCATCCGGATTGGTCACTTTCGACAGGGCAGGCGCTGGGTTTTGGCGTTTGAGATGCTGGTTCAGCTCCTTAAGACGTGCGCTGACGCCAAGCCACGCGGCAAGGCCGTTCAGAACGTCCAAATCTGTTAGATCGTCATAGTCGATGTAAAACGGTGTTTGCCCGGTGGTCTGCAGATGTTTGAGCACTGTTTGTTGAAATGCTTGCCGCTGGTCGAGCTGTTCGGCGAATTCTTCGGCATCGAAGTTGATCTGAGCCTCCCGCCGTTGCTTGATGTTCACCAACCGCCACTGCTTTGTTTCCAAAGCGATTTTCCACGATATGTAGCTATCCAGAGGGTTGCGCATCAGAATGATTTTGGCGCAGCGCGGATCATCCAGCGCCGGTGGCAGCGCCCGCGCATCGTGGTCGCTGAAAAAGCGAAAGCCGTTCATCTCGCCCGGCGCGTTTCGGATGGCGTCGATCAGCGCCATCGGGTCGCGTTCACGATCTTCCAGGGTAAAGCCCAGAACGCTGTCCAGTTTTGGCAGGCCGACGAAATAGGGGTTAAACGCTTCTCCGTGACACGTGACGCCATCCAGCGTGTTCAGCTGTAATTCAAGCAGGTTCGAACCGGTGCGCATATCGGCCAGAACGATGAAATAATCGAAGCGGCGGGTCATTTTATGTTACTGCACCAAATAGGGCTTCTTGAACGATTTGGATTGCGCGCCAAACACGTCATTCACAGGGAAATCCCCCATCAGATAGGGATGCATCCCTTGGTTCTTGAGGTTTTGCAGGAACTTTCCGAACCCGGTCAGATCCACCATCGTCGGTGCCTCGGTCAGATGGGTGGGCTTGGGCGCGCCCATGTCTTCCAGAACGGTCTGCAGTTGCTCCATAGGGGATTCCACAAACTCTGCCATCGTCCATATTCGAATGCGCGTCTTTGCGCGGGCGGCATCCAGCAGCTTGAGCTGTTTACTTTCGATCTGTTGTAGGCGGGCAGCTTCGCACCGGATATCGGCAAAATTCAGGTTCGAACGGAACAATGGAACCGCCCAGGCCCCCGAGATGACCGCAATATGTGCATTCTGGTCTTGCGTCAGGAATTCATTGATTTTCTGAATATCCGTTGGCCCGAATTGAAAGCACTGACGCTCGCCTCGTGTATTCCAGATGAGGTTCGACAGAAAGGCCGAGGGGTTATAGTCGCGTAGCGTGGCGCAATCGCTGAGCGCACCGTTGATGATCGTCTCATCTTCGGCAAATTGCGCCCGTTCGGAACCGAACAGGTGCCCATGCACCCGCCCGCCGATGGCGTTTGTCAGCCAGGGTTCGAAATCTTCGAACAACTCGGTAAAGCCTTGAAACACCGAATAGGGAAAGGCTGTCAGGCTGCGTTCCGTAGCCGCGCGGGGGAAGCGGCTTTGCATATAAAGACCATCTCGTCCGCGAACGCGCCGTTCGACCGCTTTGGAAAACACCCGGTCGATCTTGCCGGGGTTGGGCTCGGCCGGGGTCAGTGCGCCTTCGTGGTCGGTCAGGAAGGTCTGATACAACCGGTTCGCGCTGTGCCAGACTTTGCGCGCCACGAAACAGTCGGACCGGCGCAGCAATTGCAGGTGATCGTCGTAGAACATGTGCGGCCGACCTTGATAGTCGAACTTCGACAGGGTCAGCGATCGGCTTTCGACATGGGTGGAATAGAGTCGTGCCAGTGTCTGAAAATAGCTTTCATCGGGAATCCAGACCTGGCGGAAATAGCGATCATATTCGGCGCGCTTGGGATCCTGAAGGATGGCCGACAGGGTTTGGCGGGTCAGACACCACCACTGGCTGCCCATATGGGGCACCAGACCGTCTGGAATTCTGCGGCGCAGACCGAGGGCGCGTTGCAACCGCACGTAATTGTCAAACAGTTTTCGTTGCCTGCGCCACGAGAAGGGGAACCGCAGGGTGAAACGTTCCAGATCCAGACCGCCAATCGTCCAGCTGACGTCGCGCGTGGTTGCGCTTTCGATGAAATCGACACGGGGCCGGTCGGCCAGATAGTCGATCAGATCAGCGACCGGACGCAGCGGCAGACACGCGCCCGAGGACAGATATACATGCCGGACATCCGGAAACCTCTCCAACATCAGCGATGCGGCGGATTGCGATGCTGCGACAATACCCCAGCCGCCCCATTCGCAGACATGGCGTTTTGAAAACAGGATCAGCGGTTCATCCGAACAAGCGGCGACAAAATCGGAATAAGCCGGATCGCCGACTTTCTGATCTATATGAATGACCACAGGACAGCCCGAGGCGGCCCAATGGCGTGCCACCTGCTCAACCCGATCCAGCGCGGTGTGCACCAGCATTACGATGCCCAAGCTGCTCATGCCCAGTTCCCCTTGGACATCAGGCCGAGGATCTCAATCTGTCGCCAGTTGATGTATTTCTCGGACCATTTGTTCCAGAAAACCGGATTATCCTCTAACTGCTTGGCATAAGCCTTGTACTCGCCCGACGCAGCATAATGCTGTCCGCGTAGCAACTCTTCTTTAGCTTTTTCCCCAAGCGTATTGATCAGCTTTGCATGCAGCAGCGCTCCGCTGGTTTTTTCACCGCCCTGCTCTTCATAGACCTGATTGAGCCCGCGCGGCAGCAAGGCGTGGGTTGAGCTGACATAAGCGTAGCGCCGGTGCCATTTCACAAGAGGTATCTTGTTCAGGGCCGGAGCCTTCAGGGGATTGTTCTGAAAGAAAACCCGTGCGCGTGCACCGCCTTGAATCCACAGATTCCCATAGGTCGGGTTGCGGGTAATCATGAAGTTGCCTGAATCGAACCAAGGCGCGACTTCAAAGGGGTTCTGGCCCTCATGATAGGGCGAATCCATGATTCCGGTTTCGGGATACATGTCGATCAGCATGGTGCCGAAACTGCGCACACCAGTATCGTCCAGCCAGTCGGTCAGGGCGCGGATCGGGCGGGTATCGCAAAAAGGATAGATAAAGAATTCATCCGGATCGACCGTCAGAACCCAGTGCTTATGCGCATAGCGGCGCAGCAGGTAGTTGGACCAATCCAGACCAAAGGTCGCATTCTTGTAACCTACATCCGTCCACCACAGCGAAACGTCCGGCTGGCCGCTCAGGTATTCGTGGGTGCCGTCATCGCTGTTGTTGTCCACGCACAGGAAGTGATTGATGCCAAGCTTTCGATAGTAGTCTAAGAAATAGGGAAGGCGGATCTTTTCGTTCCGCATCACACTCATCAACAAGATGTCGTTTTCTTTGATCTTGTTGGTGTTATCTTGCACCGCTTTCAGATCCCGACGCCGACGTAGGCAACGCAGCAGGCGGCGCTTGCGCCGCAATCTCATGCGATAGGAATCCAAAAGGCTCACGCGGCTGCCCAACCTTTTTTGATACGCGCGTCTGCCCGGGGCCGCCTGAGGCCTGAGTGGTGCCGGACATTAACGTTTTATGACATCTCTGCACCTTGTGAGGCAACGGGTTTAAATCCGGTTTACTTCCCCCCTGTGGCAGGAAATCCGCCCGCGTTCATGAGCCCAAGGTCTTGTAACTGTTGCCAATCACCTAGTTTGACCGAGTCAGAAGTCCAAAGATCAGGCCCGCTGATGATCCCGTCATAATAGGCGCCGAACCGATCGGGGTCGTGAAAATGTTGCCGCCTCTGTTTTTCGATCCGCGATTTGTCGACAACCTCAGGCAGGAATTTCGTGTGGAGCAACACGCCCGAGGCGGTCTGCCCACCCGGACCGTCATATTCAAAATTCAAGAACCGGGGCAGCGCGGAATGGCACGAATTCACATAGGCCGTATGTCGTGACCACCGGGTCAGAGGGATCTTGTTCAGCGTCGGTGATTTTTGGGGCTGATCTGCAAAAAACACCCGCTCGCGTACGCCTCCCTGAACCCAAAGGTTGCCCATCGGCCTTTGGCGCTGGGCACGATAGGGGCCGGGGTCAAACCAGTTCAGGCAATCGGTTGGATCGGAATGCGGATCATAACTTTGCTTGCCCAACCGACCTTTGGGATAGAGGTCCAGCATCATCGCCCCAAACGTGGTTTGACCGCGCGCGTCCAGCCATGCAGCTAAATCGCGCATCGTATGGGTGTTGTGATGGGCGTAGATCAGCAACTCATCGGCGTCGACCATCAACGTCCAGTGGTCGTGCCCAAATTTCCACTGCAGCCAAGTCAGCCAATCCAACCCGAACCGAGACGCGCGATAGCTTGCCGTAGTCCGCCACAGCGACACATCCGGCTGTTTAAGCAAATACGGGACTGAGCCGTCATCGCTGCCATTATCCACCATCAGAAAATGATCAATGCCCAGCGTGCGATAATGGTGAAAGAACCACGGCAGGCGGGTGATCTCATTCCGCAGCGTGGTAAAGGCCAGAATGGCGCCGGGTGTGATCTTTTGCGTGTTGTCAGTCAACGACTTCAGTTGATGGCGGCTGCGAAAGGATCGCCACAACAGCCGCTTGCGTTTCAGGCGCAGCCTGTAACGCTCCACCCAGGTCAGCGGCTGATCCTCAAGGCTCACTTGGTGTAGCTACCATTCTGATGCCAGCGCCAGGCATCCGTGATCATCGTCTCTAACGTTGATCTTTTTGGTGTCCAGCCCATCTCTTCCTTGGCTCGGACCGAGCCTGAAACTAGACGCGTGCAATCCCCGGCTCGGCGCGGGCCGATGCTATACGGCACCGCACGGTTGGTGACGGCTTTGGAATGCTCGATGATTTCCATCACCGAAAACCCCGACCCGGTGCCCAGATTGAACACGCGGCTTTCTTTGCCCTGTTCTAGCCACTTTAGCCCCAGTACATGTGCATCGACCAGATCACAGACGTGTACATAATCGCGGATGCAGGTGCCGTCGGGTGTGTCGTAATCGGTGCCGAATACAGTCAAGCCACCCCGCTTGCCATCGATGGCGTCCAGCATCAGCGGCACCAGATGGGTTTCTGGTTGGTGAAACTCTCCAACTTCGGCATCCGGGTCGGCCCCGGCCACGTTGAAATAGCGGAAGATCACGTGCTTCAGGCCATATGCGGCTTGGAAATCACGTAAGATGTCCTCGATCGCTCGTTTCGAGGCACCATAGGCATTCAATGGCTGCTGCTGAGTGCTCTCGTCCAGCACAACGTTGTCATGTTCGCCATAGGTGGCGCAGGTCGACGAGAACATAAAGTTCAAACATCCCGCATCCACAGCCGCCTGTATCAGTGTCAGCGAACCGGTGACATTGTTCGACCAATACGTTCCGGGCTCAACCATCGCTTCGCCGACCTGACTGAGGGCGGCGAAATGTATCACGGCGGCGGGTTGGTATTTGGCGAACACTTCGTCCAGCCGGGCGCGGTCCAGCAGGTCGCCCTGCTCGAAAGGGCCGAATTTCACCGCGTCCTGCCATCCGGTGACAAGATTGTCATAGGTTACGGGCGTATACCCCGCCCTTGCCAGTGCCTTGCAGGCATGAGAGCCGATATAACCTGCGCCACCTGTAACCAGAATATTTGTCATTCAAGCCCCATAGCGGCCATCATTTCTTCGATCTTGGCCACGTCCTGCGGGTTGTTCAGCTCCCAGAACTGACGACCTTTGGCTTCAACTTCGACACACAGAACCTTGCGGCCGTTTTCCATGAAGCGCAGCTGTTCCAACCCTTCCAGTGTCTCCAGCGGACCGCTAGTCCAGCCCGGATAAGCAGTCAGAGCGTCAGGCCGATAGGCATAAACTCCGACGTGGTGGAATACCGGTGTCGGGCCACTGCTGGCATAGGTCTCGGCTGTGAAAGGGATCACTTCTTTCGAGAAGTAAAGCGCGCTGTGGTCATTGCCGAACACCGCTGTAGTGCCCCCGACCCGGCCTTGCTTGCGATCGTTCAGTAATCCGTTCAGGGCGTCCCCGTCACAGCGCAGCACGGGGGTGGCCACACCCGCATCCGGCGCGTTGCGCAGACCCGAGATCAGGTCTTCAACAAACCAATGCGGGGTCAACGGCGCATCCCCTTGTAGGTTGACGACGATGTCATAACCGCCACCCAGCGCCGAGTGCGCCTCGGCGCAGCGTTCGGTACCGTTGCGGCAGGTTTCTGAAGTCATCACCACCTCGGCACCGAACCCCTCTGAGGCTTCGCGGATACGGTCATCGTCGGTTGCTACAACCACGCGATCTACGCCTGACACGGAAATCGCAGCGCGCCAGGATCGTTCGATCAGAGTCATGCTGGTTCCGTTTGCCCCGGTCAGCGGAACCAGAGGTTTGCCTGGATAGCGGGTCGAAGCGTAGCGCGCGGGAATGGCAATCAATACTGACATCAGGCTTCCTTCAGCTCAACGCCTGGAGCATAGGCGATGAAAAATGGATTGGCATAGCCGTCTTTGCCATAGGTCAGCGGCGAATGGTCGTCAAAGCGCACCACATGTCCGCCCGCACCGGCCAGAACCGCGTGGCCCGCAGCGGTGTCCCACTCCATGGTGCGGCCAACACGGGGGTAGAGGTCGGCCTCTCCTGTCGCCACCAGACAGAACTTCAGCGACGACCCGGCACTTTTGCTGTCGCGCACCTGATATTTGTTGATGTAATCCTCGGTCGCCTGATCCCGATGCGACTTGGATGCAACGATCATCAGCGCCGAATTGTTTGGTTTAGAGACTGATATTGGCGTTGACGCACCCGGCTGATCTTTGTCCAGATCCCCGATTTCTTCAACCGATTGCCCGTCAGCTTGCGTATAGAACATCCGGCCGCGTGCAGGGGCGTAGACCACGCCACGCGTCGGTACGCCGTTTTCGACCAAAGCGATATTTACGGTAAAATCGCCGCGCCGATTTATGAATTCCTTGGTGCCGTCCAGTGGATCAACAATCAGAAAGGTCTCGCCCTTTTCGGAATGCGAAGCCGCCTGTTCCTCGGTCACCAGCAGGATATCTGGAAAAGCCTCGCGCAATCCGGCCGAGATCAAAGCATCCGCCGCCTCGTCCGCCTCGGTTACCGGGCTTGAGTCTGACTTGACCTTGACGTCGAAATCATCCGCTTCGTAGATCTGCATGATCTTGTCGCCTGCCTGCAAGGCCAGCCGCCGGATGACGGGAATAAGCGCGTCATAAGTCACAAAAAAGCTCCGTTCCTGTGGTTTATTGATCAGGGCATCTCACGGACTTATGATGCGATGGATACGGAACAGCAAGAATTTCGTGCCAATTTGCGGCTGACACAGCAGGAAAGAGTAGTCGAGTGTTTCACTTCAAGAGAAATCAGTCATTGCTGGGCGGGGCTTTCACCACCGCCGAGCTAATATTCCATGCAGTAGTTCGCAATATCCGGTCGCAGCACTCCAACGCGGTGATGGCAATCCTGATCAACATTGTTCAGGTCGTCCTTCTGGTGACGGCGTTTTATATACTTATGACGCTAATTGGTCGAATGACTGGCATGGCCAAAATCCGGGGCGAGATGGTTTTGTTCCTGCTCTCCGGTGTTTTTTTGTTCCTGACGCATATCAAGTCTGTCACTGCAATCGCCGGGGCTGGATCCGGCAACAATCCGATGACTCTGCACTCGCCAATGACAATGATGGTGATGTTGTCAGCATCTGCCTTCGGTATACTTTATACGCAGCTTATCTCGATCCTTGTCATCCTGTTCGTCTACAGCGTAGCCGTCTCGCCTCTTGTGATCCAAGAGCCCGGCGGTGCATTTGGGATGCTTTTGCTGGCCTGGTTCACGGGATGCTCGGTCGGTTTAGTGTTGTTGGCGCTGAAACCCTGGTTTCCCAATACGGTAAGCATCCTGAAAAATGTGTACCGTCGATTGAACATGATATTTTCGGGCAAGATGTTCGTTGGCAACGCGCTAGGTGGGTTCATGCTGACCTTGTTTGCCTGGAACCCACTGTTTCACATCATCGATCAATGTCGTGGTTTTGTGTTCCGAAATTATTTTCCCCGGAACACCAGTTGGGAGTACGCGCTTTGGGTCGGAATAGTTTTAACAATGATCGGCCTGCTGGGTGAGTTCTATACCCGCAGGCAGGTCTCGAAAAGCTGGGATGCGCGACGCTGATGTTTGCTGTGCGAGCTGTATTCTGAAAACCTGTTCCCGGATATTGGATCGCACTTCACGTTGCGACCCTCAATGTCAGGTTGATGCGTCCGCCTTTTGGCAAAAGTTTGGATGAGCCAAACCGGATGCGATCCACCCCGTGATAGGTCAAGCGTGCCAGGCCGCCCATGATCGCCAC
Source organism: Ruegeria sp. C9 (assembly GCF_056537585.1). Taxonomy (NCBI): domain Bacteria; kingdom Pseudomonadati; phylum Pseudomonadota; class Alphaproteobacteria; order Rhodobacterales; family Roseobacteraceae; genus Ruegeria; species Ruegeria sp. C9. The sequence continues at coordinate 72,205 of NZ_JBQFRU010000009.1, read as the reverse complement.
ATCGCCCGAGCTCAGCCAGATCGACTCGGTCTTGCCACCCCGTGTGGCGTTACCGATACGGAACAGCGCGTCATCGCCCAATGAGATCGACAGGACGGGCCACGAGAAATCGGCCTCATCCTTGTCCTGATGCAGGCCCATCTTGGTGCCTTCACCGTAATAGTTGATCAGACAGCAATCGGGCTGGCGATCCGCGCCGGTCAGGTCCTGCCAGATGGTCAAAATCTCATCTGGAATCGCGGGCCATGTCATGCCCTTTGGGTGCGTGTCCTGATACCGATAGCCCGCCCGGTCAGTGACCCATCCCAGCGCCCCGGCCGAGGTCATGCGCACTGACATTTCCTTGCCCGAAGGTGTCACGGGCCGATAAAGCGGTGCCACTTTCAGAATCGGCCTAAGCAGGTCAACTAGATGCGACTGCGCCGCCGCATCCAAATAGCCTTTCCGAATATCAAATCCGCGCAATAACAGCCGCGCCATTCCAGAATCCCCAAACCTTGCCAAAACCTTGCCAAAAAAGGCCACAGATTCCCGAAAACCTGCGTTTCTGAACGCTTGCAGGCCCCTGTTCTCGCCCTTATATACGCCTCGACGCGCGATGGTGTAGTGCTGTCGCGCACATCAATCGGGGGCAGGATGCCGCAACGGGTCCAACCCTCGGGACATCGCCTTGAATGGAAAGGGATTGAAAATATGGGAAAAGTAATCGGGATTGACCTCGGTACCACCAACTCGTGTGTGGCCATCATGGACGGCTCGCAGCCGAAGGTCATCGAAAACGCCGAAGGGGCGCGGACCACGCCCTCGATCGTCGCTTTTACAGAAGATGAGCGTCTGGTCGGTCAGCCTGCAAAACGTCAGGCGGTCACCAACCCCGACAACACGATCTTTGGCGTCAAGCGTCTGATCGGTCGTCGTGTGGATGATGCAGAAGTCGAAAAAGACAAGAAAATGGTGCCCTACGCCATCGTTGATGGCGGCAATGGCGACGCGTGGGTTGAAGCCCGCGGTGAAAAGTACTCCCCAAGCCAGATCTCGGCCTTCACTCTGGGCAAGATGAAGGAAACCGCAGAAAGCTATCTGGGTGAGGAAGTCACGCAAGCAGTCATCACCGTTCCGGCATACTTCAACGATGCTCAGCGTCAGGCCACCAAAGACGCCGGTAAAATTGCCGGTCTGGAAGTGCTGCGGATCATCAACGAGCCGACAGCGGCTGCTCTGGCCTATGGTCTGGACAAGGAAGAAACTCAAACCATCGCGGTTTATGACCTTGGTGGTGGTACTTTCGACGTAACCATTCTGGAAATCGACGACGGTCTGTTCGAAGTCAAATCGACCAACGGTGACACCTTCCTGGGTGGTGAAGACTTTGACATGCGCATCGTCAACTACTTGGCGGATGAGTTCAAAAAGGAACACGGTGTCGATCTGTCTGCCGACAAGATGGCCCTGCAGCGTCTGAAAGAAGCTGCTGAAAAAGCCAAGATCGAGCTGTCCTCGACCTCGCAGACCGAGATTAACCAGCCGTTCATCTCGATGGGCTCGAACGGTCAACCGCTGCACATGGTCATGAAACTGACCCGTGCCAAGCTGGAATCGCTGGTTGGCGACCTGATTAAGAAGTCGATGAAGCCTTGCCAGGCTGCCCTGAAAGACGCGGGCCTGTCGGCTGGCGACGTGGATGAGGTTGTTCTGGTCGGTGGTATGACTCGCATGCCGAAAGTGATCGAAGAGGTCACCAAGTTCTTCGGTAAGGAGCCGCACAAGGGTGTGAACCCGGACGAAGTTGTTGCTATGGGTGCCGCCATTCAGGCCGGTGTTCTGCAGGGCGACGTCAAAGACGTGGTTCTGCTGGACGTGACCCCGCTCAGCTTGGGCATCGAGACGCTGGGTGGCGTATTCACCCGTCTGATCGACCGCAACACGACCATTCCGACGAAAAAGTCCCAGGTCTTCTCGACCGCCGAGGACAACCAGAACGCCGTGACCATCCGCTGTTTCCAGGGTGAGCGCGAAATGGCTGCGGACAACAAGATCCTGGGTCAGTTCAATCTGGAAGAGATCCCGCCCGCACCGCGCGGCATGCCTCAGATCGAGGTGACTTTTGACATCGACGCCAACGGCATTGTCTCGGTTTCGGCCAAGGACAAAGGCACTGGCAAAGAGCAGAAGATCACCATTCAGGCCTCGGGCGGTCTGTCGGACGAAGATATCGACAAGATGGTCAAGGATGCCGAGGAAAACGCCGAGGCGGACAAGGCGCGCAAAGAGCTGGTCGAAGCCAAGAACCAGGCCGAAAGCCTTGTCCACGCGACCGAGAAATCGATCGAGGAACATGGCGACAAGGTCGACCCGTCGACCGTCGAAGCGATCGAGCTGGCCGTTGCTGCGCTCAAGGATGAGCTGGAAACGGACAATGCCGACAAGATCAAGTCGGGCATCCAGAACGTGACCGAAGCGGCCATGAAACTGGGTGAGGCGATCTATAAGGCACAGGCGGAAGAGGGCGAAGATGAGCCCGCAGCCGCAGATGCCGCGCCGGGTGACGATGACATTGTCGACGCCGAGTTCGAAGATCTGGACGACGACAAGCGTAACTAACGGGTAACCGGGCCAATTTGGGCCGGTCCGGTTGCCGGGCCGGCCCGATTACGTTGAGGCAGAAGGAAATACTGATGTCCAAACGCGACTATTACGAAGTGCTCGGCGTGTCCAAGGGCGCTTCTGCGGATGAGATCAAGAAAGGCTTTCGCTCGAAAGCCAAACAGCTGCATCCCGATCGCAACAAGGACAACCCCGATGCCGAAGCGCAGTTCAAAGAGGCCAACGAGGCTTACGATGTTCTGCGCGATGCTGACAAGAAAGCCGCTTATGACCGCTTTGGTCACGCCGCGTTTGAAAACGGCATGGGCGGAGGCGGCGGCCGTCCCGGTGGCGGCTTCGGTCAGGGCGATTTCTCCAGCGCGTTCTCTGACGTGTTCGACGACCTGTTCGGCGACTTCATGGGTGGCCAGCGTGGGGCAGGCGGGGGCCGTCGCGCCGCACGCGGTTCAGACCTGCGCTATAACCTGCGGGTCACGTTGGAAGAGGCTTATGCAGGCCTGCAGAAAACCATAAACGTTCCTACGGCTGTGGCCTGTTCCTCTTGCGAGGGAACTGGTGCCGAAGGTGGTGTTGAACCTACCGCATGTCCGACTTGTTCCGGCATGGGCAAGGTTCGCGCGCAACAGGGCTTTTTCACGGTTGAGCGCACCTGCCCGACCTGCTCTGGTTTGGGTCAGATCATTAAGAACCCTTGTAAGTCGTGCCAAGGTGCGGGGCGCGTTGAAAAAGATCGCGCATTGTCCGTGAACATCCCTGCCGGTGTCGAGACCGGCACCCGGATTCGTCTGGCTGGTGAGGGTGAGGCCGGAATGCGTGGTGGTCCTCCGGGTGACCTCTATATTTTTGTCGAAGTTTCCGAGCACAAGCTGTTCGAACGTGACAGCGTGAACCTCTATTGCCGTGTGCCAGTCAGCATGGCCAAGGCAGCACTTGGCGGTTCGATCGAGGTGCCGACCATCGACGGTGGTCGCGGTCGTGTACAGATTCCTGCCGGCAGCCAGTCGGGTCGCCAGATGCGCCTGCGTAGCAAAGGCATGCCCGCCCTGCGTGGCGGAGGCATCGGGGATATGTTCATCGAACTTGCCGTGGAAACTCCGGTCAATCTGACCAGTCGTCAGAAAGAACTTCTGCGTGAGTTTGACGATTTGGGTGAAGATAACCACCCGGAATCTAAAAGCTTTTTCTCTTCTGTAAAGTCCTTCTGGGATGGCATGAAGGGTTAAACGGTTAAGCAGGGGGGCTCTGCCCCCCATCGCCCTTTGGGCGACCCCCCCGAGATATTTATGGCCAGATGAAGCAGGGGATCCGTGTGTTGCCGATCCGGCGGGCAGGGATAAGGCGCGTTAACTTTTCGGAAACCGATTCTGCGTCAGAGTGGTGTTATGACCCAAGACGCCTTTGCCGAAGCCCCCATGCTGTTCGATACGGATGAAGCACCGGCGCAGCCGCTGCCCGTTGGTCGGTTACCCTCCTACATCAAAGACCATCGCAAGCGGCTGCGCGAAAGGTTCATGTCTGGCGGATCAGCAGCGATGCCGGATTATGAACTGCTGGAACTTGCTCTGTTCCGATCCATCCCGCGTCAGGATGTGAAACCGCTGGCGCGCGCGCTGATGGAAGCGTTTGGTGATTTCAATCGTGTGTTGACGGCACCCGAGGAACGGCTGCGTCAGATCAAAGGGGTTGGGGACACGGTGATTACCGATCTGAAAATCCTTGAGGCCTGTGCCCATCGCATGGCGCGTGCCCGGGTGATGCAACGGCATGTGATCTCGGGATGGGATGCGCTTCTGGACTATTGTCACACCACGATGGCGCACCGCGAGATCGAGCAGTTTCGTGTGTTTTATCTAGATCGCAAGAATGTGCTGATTGCGGATGAAGAGCAGGCCAAAGGCACGGTGGATCATGTGCCGGTCTATCCGCGAGAGGTCGCGAAGCGGGCGTTGGAACTCAATGCCTCGGCTCTGATCCTGGTCCACAATCATCCATCCGGTGATCCGACGCCGTCGCAGTCGGATATCGATATGACCAACCGGATTCAGGATGCGTGTTCCGCCCTTGGGCTGACTTTGCATGATCACCTGATCATCGGGAAATCGGCTGAACTGAGTTTCCGCTCGCAAGGCTATTTGTAAGGGTTATCGGATCCAAACTTCGACCCGACGATTCACCTTGCGGCCCCATTCGGTGTCGTCGCAGGCCATCGGCATGGCCTCGCCAAAGCCCTCGACACTGATTTCGATGCTGTCGGGGAGGCTGGTTTCGACCGATGCCAGCACTGCGTTTCGGACGGTTTTGGCTCGCTGCAGGGCAATACGTGAATTGGCGACCGCCGCGCCCTCGCCGTCACTAAACCCAACAAAGATCAATTGACGCGCCTCCAACGTTCCGCTTTCCAAAGCTTGCGCAAGGTTCAAGATGTTTGACCGGGACTGAGCATCGGGTCGCGACGACCCCGGTTCGAACCGAAAGGACAAAGATAGCCGCGAAAGTGGACGGAGGGTTTCGATCATGCGCTGCAACTCTTCCAACCCGACCTCAGCTCCACCGGTGCTGATCGCATTGGCCAGCCGATCGCCTTGCAGCCCAACCTGGATTGTTTCAAGGGATTGATCGACAAATCCGGCTTGCCGGATGACCATCTGTGCGGCGCTGCTTTGGGTATAGGCCAAAAACTGTCGCGCGACTTTGGGCAATCGTCTTTGTGGCAAATAGAAAAACATGGGTGAGGTCAGCGGATAATCTTCGGTCTTGACCGATTGCCGTGTTGCCGACAGGGCATGTCCGCACCCACCGGTCAGAGGCAGGGCGCGCACAGTCCCGGCCTCGGCAAGACTGGCGACGCCGAGCGCGAACGGGTCGTTCGAGACCTTGCGCACCAGATCGCTGTTTCGATCGTGGCGCGTGATCTGAGCGGTCATATGTGCGTTGGCAGGTGCTAACAGCAAATCCTCGACCGCCTGATCCAGCCCGGAACCGACCTGTGGCAGATGCAGAGAGATCGGCGCATCAGGCCCACCGAGATCGCCCCAATTTGCGACCTCGGCGGTGAAAACCTTCACCAGATCAGCAAGCGATATCTGGCGCACGGGATTGTCGGCCGACACGATTGGCACGATTGCATCCAGAGCCAAGACGCGCGACCGGCGGGTTTGCGTCAGATCTCCGAGCCCAGCGGCTTTGGTCAACTCCAGTTCGTCTGATCGAATTTCCCGCTGCGCCAACACGACATCTGCGGTGTTCTCAACCAGATCGATAAAGCCGTCAGCCGTATCCTTTGCACGAAATATGAACCTCGCCAAAGGCGCCTGCCGATCAGGCTGATTCAGGGCGTAGATCCGCAGGTCTCCGGTGCCCTCGGGCTGTGACAGGGTTAACCCTTCCTCGATGGCAAAGCCCTGTGCAAGGGCGGGCAGCAGTGTCTCGGCGATCACTGATGAGCCAGAGAAACGAACTTCGGCCACAAAATCCGTCAGGTTGGGGCAGGCTGGGCCGTCGCAGGTGACCCCCGATCCATCGACCGTCAGCTCTCCGAATTGCGTATCGACACGGTAGAATTCACCGTCGTAACCAAGAAGGGTGCCGACCACTTCTACCTTGCCGTCATGCGAGGTCAAAGTGATGTCCTGCGCGAATACGCTTTGTGCCAAGGATAAGGCAAAAAGCGCGGCGAACGCCGCACGAAGAATGTTCATTGGAAACCGTAGATCTGCCTGCTGCTTATTTGGCAGCGATTGTCAGGTCTGAGAACAGATTATTCAACACCAGAAAATCGCCAGCTGCCTCACAACCGGGCATATCCAGCGACAGGTCGCGTGAGCGTAGCCGTTCCGCGCGCCATTCCAACGATTGCACGCTTAGGGGCTTGCCGCAATTTGCTTCGGTGACCTCAGTTTCAACCGACAGAGTGATACTTCCGGCCTCGGTTGCGGTCTCGATAGGGTATGAATAAACCTCGATATTGCGCGCGACGTCCGAACCGCCCTGACCCAGATGGATCACCGAGCCCGCGCCGCCGGTCTGGGACCCGGACCACACGTGGCCTTCTTCCCCGTAACCTGCGCCGAATTCCAGCGCATGAAGCTGCAGATCGGTTTCGCCCTGCCACTGCAAGGCAACCCGGTTGAAGCTGTTGATCTCGGGCACATGCGTCGTCGCAACGGTGCCTTTCTCATCCGGCAGCGAGATCAGGAAAATAGCGTATTCCGACAGCGCCGGGATGGTCAGGTTCAAGCCGCCAAGCGCATCGGTCTCGGTGCTGAAAACCAGCCCGTTGTGATGAACCTCAATGGTCTCATTGGCATGGCAGGGGGCCTTGACCCGCAGCCGTACGTTGGCGCCGGGCACAGCCATGGCGCGCGCGCTCATATCGCAATTCGAAGGCAAACGGCTGGTTTCTGGCGCTGAGCGTATGGATTGAGATAGATCCTTGGGACGCGCTTCTGTCGGGGAAGAAGAGGTCAGGACAACGCTTTCCAGTCCGGTCAGGTCCGAGTCCTGTTCCGAGATCGAAGCGACGCGTTCAACGCTCGGCTCAGCATTGGGTTGCTGCGCCGATCCGCTTTGCATCAAATATCCAATGGCCAGAGCGCAGGCAACGGTTCCGCCCGTGGTCACGTAGTTCTTAATGACAAACAAGACACCCTCCCCAGTTGAAGGAGCGAGTCGCAATTTGCTTCCCAATCAAGGCCAATATGTGGCCGTGAGGCGGACTCATTGTGGTGGAAAGCAGGTGACGTTAAGTCAACCTGCCGTGGCAATGTTTGAATTTTTTCCCCGAGCCACAGGGGCAAGGATCATTGCGTGACGGGTTACCCCAAGTCGAAGGATCATCCTCGACAAAACCCGGACGACTGTCACCAGACGCTTCAGCTTCGGCGATCACCTCAGCATTCCCGGCAGCTTGATCCACAGCTTTCTGCGCCTGTGCCTGTTGCGCCGCCATCTGCGCGAGCATTTCCTTCTGTTCTTCTTCGCTCAGCGGGCGCACGCGCGACAATTGCTGAGTGACGGTTTCGCGCAAGGAATCTAGCATCCCTTCGAACAGCTGGAAGCTTTCGTTTTTGTACTCGTTCAGCGGATCGCGCTGTGCATAGCCACGGAAACCCACGACCGAGCGCAGATGTTCCAGCGTCAAAAGATGTTCGCGCCATTTGCCATCGATAGTCTGCAGCAGAACCTGCTTTTCGATGTTGCGCATGTTTTCCGGGCCAAAGGCCACGGCCTTCTGCGCCATCATTTCATCGGCGGCCTTGATCAGACGTTCGCGGATTTGCTCGTCATCCACGCCTTCCTCGGCGGCCCAGCCCTGAACCGGCGCATCGATGGTCAGCTTGTCTTTGACCGCTTCGTGCAGACCTTCTGTATCCCATTGATCTGCATATGATTTTGGCGGCATGAATTCGTCGATCATATCGTCGATCACCTGCTCACGCATATCGGACACGACATCCGACAGATCATCCGCTGACATGATTTCACGCCGCTGGCTGAACACGACTTTCCGCTGATCGTTCATTACGTCGTCGAATTTCAGAACGTTTTTGCGCATGTCAAAGTTGCGACCTTCGACTTTGGATTGCGCCCGTTCCAGCGATTTGTTCACCCAGGGGTGAATGATTGCCTCGCCCTCTTTCATGCCCAGCGTGGTCAGGACCTTGTCCAGACGTTCCGAACCGAAGATGCGCATCAGGTCATCTTCCAGGCTCAGGTAGAACACGGTGCGGCCCGGGTCACCTTGGCGTCCCGAACGCCCGCGCAGCTGGTTGTCGATCCGGCGGCTTTCATGACGTTCGGACGCCATTACGTAAAGACCACCGGCCTGCAGCACCTTTTCCTTTTCTTCCGCGTGCTTGGCTTCTTCTGCCGCACGCAACTCGGCCGGGTCAGCCTCGGGGTTTTCGGCCAGCGCCTGCAGCACCTTCATCTCAACGTTACCGCCCAGCTGGATGTCAGTACCGCGACCCGCCATGTTGGTGGCGATGGTCACCGCACCCAGACGGCCGGCATCTGCCACGATCTGGGCTTCCTGTTCGTGCTGACGGGCGTTCAGCACATTGTGCTCGATACCCTCCTTAGTCAGCATCTGGCTGATCACTTCGGACTTTTCGATCGACGTGGTGCCGACCAGAACCGGCTGACCTTTTTCACCGGCCTTTTTGACCTGTTCAATAATGGCACCGTATTTTTCGGCTGTCGTGCGATAGACCTGGTCGTCTTTGTCCTCACGCGCGATTGGTTTGTTGGTCGGAACCTCGACCACACCCAGACCATAGATTTCCTGAAATTCTTCCGCCTCGGTCAGCGCAGTGCCGGTCATGCCGGACAGCTTGTCATAGAGGCGGAAATAGTTCTGGAATGTCACGCTGGCCAGCGTCACATTCTCGGGCTGAATCTGTACGCCTTCCTTGGCTTCGATGGCTTGGTGCAGACCTTCCGACAAGCGGCGGCCCGGCATCATCCGACCGGTGAATTCGTCGATTAGCACCACATTGCCATCCCGAACGATATAGTCCTTGTCACGTTGGAACAGTTTATGTGCGCGCAGGCCCTGATTGACGTGATGCACTACAGTGGTGCTTTCGGGGTCGTACAGCGAATGCCCCTCGGGCAGCAGACCCGCTGAAAGCAGTTGCTGCTCCAAAAACTCGTTGCCTTCATCGGTGAACGTCACGCTGCGGCTTTTTTCATCGAGCGAGTAATGATCGTCCTGCAGCGTCGGGATCACGGTATCGATGGCAGTATAAAGGTCCGATCGGTCTTGTGCCGGCCCCGAGATGATCAGCGGCGTCCGCGCCTCATCAATCAGGATCGAGTCGACTTCGTCGACGATCGCGAAATTGTGGTGCTTCTGATAGACCTGTTCCAGATCGGCCTTCATGTTGTCGCGCAGATAGTCGAAGCCCAACTCATTATTTGTGGCATAGGTGATGTCACACTTGTACGCCGCCATCTTCTCGGCATCCGGTTGGCCCGACCAGATCACACCGGTCGTCATGCCAACGGACGCAAACACCTTGCCCATCCATTCCGAGTCGCGCTTGGCCAGGTATTCGTTCACCGTGACCACATGCACGCCCTTGCCGGTCAGTGCATTCAGATAGGCGGGGAAGGTGGCGACCAGGGTTTTGCCTTCACCCGTTTTCATTTCCGAGATATTGCCCTGGTGCAGGAACAAACCACCCATCAACTGCACATCAAAGGCCCGAAGACCCAGGGCGCGCTTGGCCCCTTCGCGGACATTGGCAAATGCTTCCGGCAGCAAGTCATCCAGTTTTTCACCGTCCAGCGCTCGTTTGCGCAGCTCAGCGGTTTTCTCGATCAGGCCATCGTCGGTCAGGATCTCGAACTCCGGCTCCAGCGCATTGATCTTTTCGACCAGCGGGCGGGCCGCCTTGATCTTGCGGTCGTTCGGTGTTCCGAACACCTTTTTGGCGAGCGTTCCGAGTCCCAGCATGTTCACTCCAGCGGATCTGTTTTTTTCTTGGTTGCGACAGGCTTGCCCACCTTGCGCGCAGCCCCTAGATACGGGGGGTGAAAGGCGGCCCTGTCCAAGGCTTCAAAGCGATGTAAGGGGCAGGTTCCACAGTGTCAACGCTGCGCCCTGTCGCGGCAAAGAAATAGGATAATTCCATGCCCAAAGGCCTCACTTTTCTGCCATCGCTTGCGCTTGCTGCCGTGATGGCGTTGCCGCTGGCCGCCCAGGACGCACCGGATGCCAACACCGTGGTTGCGCGCGTGAACGGCGACGAGATCACATTGGGTCACGTCATCGCCACCGCCTCGGCGCTGCCGGCGCAGTATCAGCAGCTTGAAGATGAGGTGCTATATGATTTCATCCTCGAGCAACTGGTCCAGCAGCACCTGCTGAGCCTTGAACAGGAAGAGCTGAATACACTCAACGCCCTTCGACTGGAAAACGAAACCCGGTCCCTGCGCGCCGTGCAAACCGTCGAAGCGCTGACAGCCGCCAGTGTCACTAATGAGGCCATACAGGCCGCCTATGACACGCAATTCGCCGAGTTTCAGGGCGAAGACGAGTTCAATGCCAGCCACATTCTGGTCGAATCCGAGGACGAAGCCAAAGCTGTCAAAGCCCAACTTGAAGAAGGCGCAGATTTCGCTGAGCTAGCGAAAGAAAAATCCACAGGACCCTCTGGCCCCAATGGCGGTGCGCTGGGCTGGTTCGGCAAAGGCCAGATGGTGCCCGAGTTTGAAGGTGCCGTGCTTGGCCTTGAAAAGGGTCAGGTCTCGGATCCGGTGCAAACCCAGTTCGGTTGGCACGTGGTCACGCTGAACGACAAGCGCAAGACCGAGGCCCCCGAATTGGCGGTCGTGCGCGATGAATTGGCTCAGACCATTCGGCAAGAAGCAATTCAGGCCAAGATTGACGAGTTGACGCAGCAAGCGCAGATCGAGCGTCCCGCGCTCGAGGGCGCTGGCCCCGAGGTCATGCGCCAGCTGGAGCTGCTGCAGGAGTAACCCCGTGGCCACGATAACCAAGGTTTCACCGCTGGCCCCGGCGGCCTTCCCCGAATTGCCCGCGATCGACGGTGTGCGCTTCGCCACTGTCGAGGCTGGTGTCCGATATCAAGGCCGCACCGATGTGATGCTGGCCGTTCTTGATCCGGGCACTTCGGTGGCGGGGGTGTTCACCCGCTCGGCCACCCGTGCGGCCCCCGTTCTGGATTGTCAGGACAAGATCGGCGGGCCCCGCGACGGGCCTGCAGCGATCCTTGTGAATTCGGGCAACGCCAATGCGTTTACCGGCCATTACGGGCAGACCTCAGTGGCCGAGGTGACGCAAGCCGTCTCCAAAGCTACCGGAGTCGCGGTAGATCGGGTTTTTACCTCGTCGACCGGTGTCATCGGCGAGCCGCTGCCCCATGACCGCATCGTTGCACAGCTTGAGGCGTTGAAGGCGGGCCTCAGCCGTCACGCGATCGAGGACGCGGCGCGCGCGATCATGACCACCGACACCTTCCCGAAGGGGTCGTCGGCGCAGGTCGATATTGGCGGCCAAACAGTCTCTATTGCAGGGATAGCGAAGGGTTCCGGCATGATCGCGCCCGATATGGCGACGATGCTGGTTTATATCTTCACCGACGCTCAGATCGAGCAAACAGCGCTGCAAGCGATGCTGGGCGCGCAGACCGACCGGACCTTCAACTGCATCACCGTGGATAGCGATACCTCGACATCCGACAGCCTCTTGCTTTGCGCCACCGGGGCATCGGGCGTCGATGCCACCGGCAATGCCGCTTTCGCGCAAGCGCTGGAAACAGTGATGTTGGACCTTGCGCAGCAAGTGGTCCGCGACGGCGAAGGGGCCACGAAATTCGTAGAAATTCGTGTGACCGGCGCCGCCACGGATGCTGATGCCAAAACCCACGGGCTGGCTATCGCCAACTCCCCGCTGGTCAAAACCGCCATCGCGGGCGAGGACCCGAATTGGGGCCGCATCGTCATGGCCATCGGCAAATCCGGTGCTGCTGCAGACCGCGACCTTTTGAGCATATCGTTCGGAGACATCCTTGTGGCTGAAAAAGGCTGGGTCAGCCCCGACTACCGCGAGGAAGACGCTGCGGCCTATATGAAAGGTCAGGATTTGGTGATCGCAGTCGATCTGGGACTGGGTCAGGGCGCTTCCACCGTCTGGACCTGCGATCTGACCCACGGCTATATCGAAATCAACGCGGATTATCGCTCGTGAAGACAGTGTTAGTGTCTGCCGTGGCTCTGATCGACATCGAGGGCCGCGTCCTACTGGCTCAACGCCCCGAAGGTAAATCCATGGCCGGTCTCTGGGAATTCCCCGGCGGCAAGATCGAACCCGGAGAAACCCCCGAGGCCGCCCTGATCCGCGAATTGCACGAGGAACTGGGCATCGACACCTGGGCCTCATGCCTCGCGCCGCTGACCTTTGCCAGCCACAGCTATGACGATTTCCACCTGCTGATGCCGCTGTTTGCCTGCCGCAAATGGGAGGGGATACCGCAATCGAAAGAAGGACAGGCGCTGAAATGGGTGCGGGCGAATGATCTGAGGAACTACCCGATGCCTGCGGCAGATGTGCCGTTGATCCCGATTTTGCGGGATTGGCTATAAGCCCTTAAAAAAGACTCTAATCTGACTCAACTGGCAAAACGACAAAGCTTGGCAAATCACTGTGGTGCATGTCATTGCTGAACATATCGTTACGAAGGCAACCGACGTATTCTGCTTGAGGTTCCCGTTGTTCGATCCGGACTGGCCCGCCCTCACGCGTAGCAATTCCCGCATGCACCGCGGCCATACAAATGTTGCTCCACCAAGCGTACACTTCGCATCCCTGTACATTGAACGGCCGTATCCGTTGCGCCTCTTTTGTGCACATGCACTCAATGGGTAAGTCAAGTTCACCAATATGGCCGGGGCAATCCTTTAGCTCATCGGCTGAAATCGGTCCACTCCCGCTACCAGCGATCACAAAAACCGCGATGGCCACAAATATGATCTGTTGAGCTCTATGCATTATCAATTCTATCACGAACTCACGCGTTGCCCAAAAAAATGCGGCGGTTGTATTCGCTTTTGGCAGCGCTGGTTTATCCAGTTCAACGATTTTTACATCTTGTACAACTCGGAACTTCACCCCTCCACCCCTGTTACAATTCGTAAGAATTGAGAAAACATCAGGCAAAACTTGACGCTGATCGTTACGACGTCCCTTATCGGGGCATTGGCGTTCGGGCACCATCCCGAACCCGCCATTTTCGGCCCGGGGAGGGGTCGGATGGGGAGGAGAGAAAGATTGGCTCAGACGCAGTCGGGCGCTGAAGGGATGGACTCTCTTCCGGCGCTATTACACCGCAATGTGACCCAGTTCGGGGATGCCCCGGCCTATCGGGAAAAGGAATTCGGGATCTGGCAATGCTGGACCTGGGCGGAAGCCGCCAAAGAAATCCGTGCCATCGCGCTTGGGTTTCTAGAACTTGGCGTTGAAAAGGGTGACCATATTGCCGTGATTGGTCGGAACCGTCCCGCCCATTACTGGTCGATGGTTGCCGCTCAGATGGTAGGCGCGGTGCCGGTGCCTCTGTATCAGGATTCGGTCGCCGAAGAGATGGCCTATGTGCTGGAGCATTGCGGCGCGAAATATGTCGTCTGCGGTGACCAGGAGCAGGTCGACAAAGTCATCGAGATTCAGGAAAACCTGCATCAAGTCAAACACATACTCTATACCGACAAGCGCGGGATGCGGAAGTATGACCACTCGCAGATGAACGCGCTTGAGGACATCATGGCCGAGGGCAGTGCGGGGCACGCGCGGTTTGATGCGGAACTGGACAAGCGCATTGCGGCGATCACTTACGATGATACCTGCGTGATGCTTTATACCTCGGGCACCACGGGCAAGCCCAAGGGCGTGGTGCTGTCGAACCGCAATGTTATCGAAAGCGCTAAGAACTCGGCGGAATTCGATCATCTGACCCGGAACGAAGACATCCTGTCTTACCTGCCGATGGCTTGGGTTGGCGATTTCATATTCTCGATTGGTCAGGCTTATTGGTGCGGCTTCTGCGTGAACTGCCCCGAAAGCGCCGACACGATGATGACAGACCTGCGCGAGATCGGGCCGACCTATTTCTTTGCCCCGCCGCGGGTGTTCGAAACCCAGCTGACCAACGTGATGATCCGGATGGAGGATGCGGGCAAGCTGAAGCAGCGCATGTTCCATTATTTCATGGCCCATGCCAAGAAGGTGGGTGGCCTGTTGCTGGACGGCAAGGCGGTGGGCTTTGGCGACAAGCTGAAATACACGCTGGGCAATTTGCTGGTCTATGGCCCGCTGAAAGATACGCTTGGCTATGGCCGGTTCCGTGTGGGCTATACGGCGGGTGAAGCGATCGGGCCGGAAATTTTTGATTTCTACCGCTCTTTGGGCATTAACCTGAAGCAGCTTTACGGTCAGACCGAAGCGACCGTGTTCATCACCGTGCAGCCGGATGGCGAGGTACGGGCGGATACGGTTGGTGTTCCGGCCCCAGATGTCGAGCTGAAGATCGATGATAAGGGCGAGATTCATTACCGCTCACCTGGCGTGTTCGTCGAGTATTACAACAACCCGGATTCGACGGCTTCGACCAAGGATGCCGAAGGTTGGGTGGCGACGGGGGATGCCGGGTTCATCGAGGAGAATTCCGGCCATCTACGGATCATTGACCGTGCCAAAGACGTGGGCAAGATGGCTGATGGTTCGATGTTCGCGCCGAAGTATGTCGAGAACAAGCTGAAGTTTTATCCCGATATTCTTGAAGTCGTGCTGTTCGGGAATGGCAAGGATCGATGCGTGGCTTTCATCAATATCGATTTGACAGCGGTTGGAAACTGGGCGGAACGCAACAACGTGGCCTACGCGTCCTATCAGGAACTTGCGGGACATCCTCGTGTGTTAGAGACGATTCGGAGCCACGTTGAAGAGGTAAACAAGTCGGTCGCGGCGGATGAAATGCTATCGGGCTGTCAGGTGCATCGCTTTGTGGTTCTGCACAAGGAACTGGATGCCGATGATGGCGAGATGACTCGGACCCGCAAGGTGCGGCGTGGGTTTGTCGAGGACAAATTCAGCGACATTATTGCGGCGTTGTATGACGGGTCGTCGAGCGTTTCGACCACGACTGAAGTGACCTATGAAGATGGTCGTAAGGGATCGATTTCTGCGACGTTGGAAATTGTCGATGCGCCAGTGGTTCCGGTCGCGCAGCACAAGGTGGCGGCGGAATGAGTGGGCTGACGCGCGCCGCTCGACCTGCGGTCATCGCCCCGCCCGCCGTCCCGTTTTTGTGTCAGGGAGGTTCTGATGCTGGATAACTCCGAAGGATATGTCACCGAAGACGGCCGCAAGATCGGCGGTGTGGTGATGGAGATGAAGAACATCACCCTGCGCTTTGGCGGCGTGGTGGCTATCAAGGATATCTCGTTCGACATCCGTGAGGGTGAGATCCGTGCGATCATCGGGCCAAACGGGGCGGGTAAGTCCTCGATGTTGAACGTGATCTCGGGCTTTTATGTCCCGCAAGAAGGTGAGGTTTGGTTTCACGGCTCCAAGCGCCCTCCGATGCGGCCGTTTGAGGTGGCGCAGCAGGGGATCGCGCGGACGTTTCAAAACATCGCACTGTTCGAAGGCATGAGCGTGTTGGATAACGTGATGACCGGGCGTTTGGGTTTTATGAAGACCAATATTCTTCAGCAAGCGCTGTGGAAGGGCAAGGCCGAGGCAGAAGAGACCGAGAACCGCGAGGCGGTCGAGAAGATCATTGATTTCCTTGAGATTCAGCACATCCGCAAAACGCCAGTGTCCCGCCTGCCCTACGGGTTGAAGAAACGCGTCGAACTGGCGCGCGCGCTGGCGGCGGAACCGAAACTGCTGCTGCTGGATGAGCCGATGGCCGGGATGAACGTCGAAGAGAAAGAGGACATGAGCCGCTTTATCCTCGACGTGAATGACGAGTTTGGCACCACGATTGCGCTGATCGAGCACGATATGGGCGTGGTAATGGATCTGAGCGACCGTGTGGTTGTGATGGATTACGGCAAAAAGATTGGTGACGGCACCCCGGATGAGGTGCGCAACAACCAAGAAGTCATTGATGCCTATTTGGGGGTCAGCCATGACTGAGGTCCGGGCAGAATTGGGGAGGGGCTGGCATGCCTGAACAATTAATCTTCGCGATGGAGGTCATCCTCAACGGTCTGATGGCTGGGGTGCTGTATGCGCTGGTCGCGCTGGGCTTTGTGTTGATCTACAAGGCGTCGGGGATTTTCAATTATGCCCAAGGGGTTATGGCCCTGTTTGCGGCGATGACGCTGGTCGGAATCATGAACGGGCAGGTGCCTTTTGCGCACCTGATCAACGCGACTTTCGGCACGCACGTCTATAATTTTGGTTGGAATGTGCCCGCGTTGCTTGCGATTATTCTGACCATGGCCGTGATGGTGTTGCTGGCCTGGTGCGTGCAACGGTTCGTCATGCGCCATCTGGTCGGGCAAGAGCCGATCATCCTGTTCATGGCGACCATTGGTCTGGCCTATTTCCTTGAGGGCGTCGCCGACCTGATGTGGGGGTCCGAGATCAAGACGCTGGATGTGGGTCTGCCGCAGGGTATCAACCTGTGGATTGACGAGACGACCTTTAATATCTTCGACTACGGTTTCTTCATCGACAATCTGGACATCGTGGCCACGATCATCGCAGCACTTCTGGTGGCGGCTCTGGTCGCGTTCAGCCAGTACACCAAGCAGGGTCGGGCGATGCGTGCGGTGGCGGATGACCATCAGGCGGCGCTATCGGTCGGGATTTCGCTGAACTTCATCTGGATCATGGTCTGGTCGGTCGCCGGGTTTGTGGCGCTGGTCGCGGGCATCATGTGGGGCACCAAATCGGGCGTTCAGTTCTCGCTGTCGCTGATCGCGCTGAAGGCGCTGCCGGTGCTGATGCTAGGCGGATTCACCTCGATCCCCGGAGCCATCGTCGGTGGCCTGATCATCGGTGTGGGTGAGAAACTGTTCGAGTTCGCCATCGGCCCAATGGTTGGCGGTGCGACTGAGAACTGGTTTGCCTATGTATTGGCGCTGATATTCCTCGTGTTCCGACCTCAGGGCCTGTTCGGCGAGAAGATCATCGAGAGGGTTTAGGGCGTGACCAAGCTGATTGCTATCATCAACGTGATCGCATGGGCGGGGTTTTGGGCTTTCGGCTACATCGCCCTGACATCGAGCGATCTGACCGAGGGCCAACTTGTGATCGCTGTAATTCTGGCCTTTGCCGGGCTGGTCATGGGCATCCTGGCTTACATGAAACTGGTGCGCGCTTCCGAGGCCACCGGATATGCCAAAGGGTCCAATCAACTGGACGCCGCTGCCCGCAATCGGGCGCAGGAAGAATGGGGAAAGTAAGATATGTTCTATCGTGAGGCCGGGGATTTCAAAACCTCATATATCGCCGACAGCCAGACTTTCCCGATCAAGTTTGACCGGTATCGGTATTATGTCGTGCTGGCGGTGGCGTTCGGAATAATTCCGTTCATCATCAACGATTATTGGGCCAATGCGCTGCTTCTGCCATTCCTGATCTATGCCATCGCTGCGATCGGGCTGAACATTTTGGTGGGCTATTGCGGGCAGGTGTCGCTGGGCACCGGCGGGTTCATGGCTGTGGGGGCCTATGCCTGTTACAAGTTGATGACGGCTTTTCCGGATGTCAGCATGTTCATCCATGTGATCCTTGCAGGCGGCATCACCGCGATCGTGGGTGTCCTCTTCGGCTTACCTTCTCTGCGGATCAAAGGATTCTATCTGGCGGTGGCCACGCTGGCGGCGCAGTTCTTCCTTGTGTGGCTGTTTAACCGGGTGCCGTGGTTCTACAACTACTCGGCCTCGGGACAGATCAATGCGCCGGAACGCGATGTGTTCGGTATCATTATCACTGGCCCGAATGCTCCGGCATGGGCGACTTATTTGTTCTGCCTGATCTTCTTGACCGTCTGCGCAATCATCGCGCGTAACCTGACCCGCGGCACCACTGGTCGTACCTGGATGGCAATCCGCGACATGGACATCGCGGCCGAGATCATCGGGGTGAACCCGCTCAAGGCCAAGCTGACCGCCTTTGCTGTCAGTTCGTTCTTCGTGGGCGTGGCCGGCGCGCTGTTCTTTGCGGTCTATCTGGGCGCGGTCGAGGTTGGAGAAGTGTTCGGCATTCAAAAATCGTTCCTGGTGTTGTTCATGGTGATTATCGGCGGATTAGGGTCTATTTTTGGGTCCTTTGCCGGTGCCGCCTTCCTCGTGCTGCTGCCAGTCGTTTTGAAACTGCTTGGCGTCGATCTGCTGGGCTGGCCCACAGATATCGTGGCGCACCTGAACCTCGTCATCGTCGGTGCTCTGATCATCATGTTCCTGATCCTCGAACCGCACGGTCTGGCGCAGCTTTGGCGTGTGGCGAAAGAGAAACTCAGACTCTGGCCGTTCCCGCACTAGGGACCGGCCCAACGAAAAGACGGGTGTGAAACCCGAAACCCAACATCGGATCAACCAAGGGAGGAGACACCCGATGAAAAAGAAACTGGCAACCCTGGCGCTGGGCGCCGTGATGGCCGCAGGTCCGGTCATGGCCGACCTCGTATTCCCGTCGCTCAGTTACCGGACCGGGCCTTATGCGGCCGGCGGTATCCCATTTGCGGACGGATATGCCGACTACTTCACACTGCTGAACGAACGCGATGGCGGTATCGGCGGTGTTGCGGCCAACGTGATCGAATGCGAGACCGGATATAACACGGAAAAAGGCGTGGAATGTTATGAATCGACCAAGGGCGAAGGTGCTTTGGTCTATCAGCCCCTGTCCACCGGCATCACCTATCAGTTGATCCCTAAAGTGACCGCAGACGGCATTCCGCTGCACACGATGGGTTATGGCCGCACCTCGGCGGCGAACGGTAAGGTGTTCAGCAACGTGTTCAACTATCCTGCCAACTACTGGAACGGGGCGTCGGGCGCGATCAACTATCTGCTGGACGAAAACGGTGGCGACTTGAGCGGCAAGAAGATCGCGCTGGTCTATCACAACTCGGCCTATGGCAAGGAACCGATCCGTACGCTGGAAACACTGGCTGAAAAACATGGCTATGACCTGACCCTGCTGCCGGTCGACCACCCCGGTCAGGAGCAGAAGTCGCAGTGGCTGCAAATCCGCCGGGAAAAGCCCGACTATGTGATCATGTGGGGCTGGGGCGTGATGAACCAGGTCGCCGTGCAAGAAGCCGCCAATATCCGCTTCCCGATGGAGAACTTCATCGGTGTCTGGTGGTCCGGGGCCGAGTTTGATGTTGAGCCTGCGGGTGATAAGGCCACCGGCTACAAAGCGCTGACCTTCACCGGTCTGGGCGACGACTATCCTGTCTATGACGACCTGAAGAAATATGTCGTCGATGCGGGCAAAGCTGCAGGCGCCGGTGATCAACTGGGTACGGTGCAGTACAACCGCGGCCTCTATGCTGCGATGCTGGCCGCAGAAGCAGTGAAAACCGCGCAAGAGATGCACGGCACTGCCGAGATCGACGCATCGATGATGCGCGATGGCATGGAGGCGCTGGAGATCACCAACGCCAAGATGGAAGCGCTGGGTATGGCCGGTTTCGGACCTGAATTCGCGGTCTCATGCGAAAACCACGGCGGCCCAGGCCTTGTCGGCGTTGTTCAGTGGGATGCAGCGGCGGGTACCTGGAACTCGATTCAGGGCTTCGAACCGACTGACGCTGAGGTCATCAACGCACTGATCGACGAAGACTCGGGCGCATATGCTGCTGAGAACAATATTTCTCAGCGCTGCGAATAAGGTGCTCTGAACCAAACGGGGCGGCGGATCGCTGCCGCCCCGAACCCCACACTCGCACAAGGACACGCGCTGATGTTGGATGCGGCACAAACCACTGACGTGCAGGCGGAAACCCTGCTTGAGGTTAACAATATCGAGGTGATCTACAACCATGTGATCCTTGTTCTGAAAGGCGTCAGCCTGACTGTGCCCAAGGGCGGCATCACAGCCCTACTGGGTGGCAATGGTGCGGGCAAGACAACCACATTGAAGGCCGTGTCGAACTTGCTGCATTCGGAACGGGGCGAGGTCACCAAAGGCTCGATTAAATATCGCGGCGAGGGCGTGCATGAAAGCGACCCGGCTGCCTTGGTTGAGAAGGGCGTCATTCAAGTCATGGAAGGCCGCCACTGTTTCGAACACCTCACAGTCGAAGAAAATCTGCTGACCGGTGCCTATACCCGTAAGGACGGGTCTGCCGCGATCCAGCAGGATCTGGAACTGGTCTACAATTACTTCCCGCGCTTGAAGGAACGCCGCCGTAGTCAGGCCGGTTATACTTCGGGTGGTGAGCAGCAGATGGTGGCGATGGGCAGGGCTCTGATGTCACGGCCCGAAACCATCCTTCTTGATGAACCCTCAATGGGTCTGGCTCCGCAACTTGTCGAAGAGATTTTTGGCATCGTAAGGGACCTGAACGAGAAGGAAGGCGTGTCCTTCCTGCTGGCCGAGCAGAACACAAATGTGGCTCTAAGGTTTGCTCATTACGGTTATATTCTGGAATCTGGCCGCGTGGTGATGGACGGCCCCGCCGCTGAATTGCGCGAAAACCCGGACGTAAAGGAATTTTATCTCGGCATGTCTGACGAAGGCCGCAAGAGCTTTCGAGACGTGCGCTCATACCGCCGCCGCAAGAGATGGCTGTAAGCGGGTGGAGGATATTTCAATGACCTATTTTGATAAGCTTGAAACCCGATCCGCTGACGAGCGCACCGCTGATCACGCGCGCGCCTTGCCAGAACATATTGCCCGCGCGCAAAAAGCGCCCGGATATGCCGGCATCCTGTCCAACGTGGACGCCGGCACAGTGACAGACATGCAGGCGCTGGCACAACTGCCGGTTCTGCGAAAATCCGATCTGACAAAGGCGCAGGGCACCCGACCTCCGTTTGGAGGGTTCACCGTCAAACCAGCGCGGAATTTCCAGCATGTCTTTCAATCTCCGGGTCCGATTTACGAGCCCGGCAGCACTGATCACGACTGGTGGCGCATGGGCCGGTTCCTGAATGCTGCTGGGGTTGGTCCAGGCGATATCGTTCAGAACTGTTTTGGCTATCACCTCACCCCCGCGGGCATGATCTTTGAAAGCGGCGCGCAGGCCGTTGGCGCGTCGGTCCTGCCTGCAGGTACAGGTCAGACCGAGTTGCAGGTGACAGCTGCGCGCGATGTGGGTTGCACCGCATATGCAGGTACGCCTGACTATCTGAAAGTCATTCTGGATAAAGCCGAAGCCATGGGCGTCGCGCTGAAATTTTCCAAGGCCGTTGTGGGTGGCGGGGCGCTGTTTCCAAGCCTACGACAGGATTACGCCGATCGGGGCATCGTCTGCCTGCAATGCTACGCGACCGCTGATCTGGGCAACATAGCTTATGAAAGCCCTGCGATGGAGGGTATGATCATCGACGAACACGTGATCGTTGAGATCGTCACCCCCGGCACAGGAACCCCGGTTGCACCTGGTGAAGTAGGTGAGGTGGTTGTGACCACGCTGAACCCCGATTACCCGTTGATCCGTTTTGCCACCGGTGATCTGTCGGCGATCATGCCCGGAGAGTCTCCGTGCGGGCGCACAAATATGCGTATCAATGGCTGGATGGGTCGCGCCGATCAGACCACCAAGATCAAGGGCATGTTCGTCCGCCCCGAACAGGTGGCCGCGCTGGTCGACAAGCATGATGAAATCGTCAAGGCGCGTGTCATTGCGGCGCGACAGGGCGAGATGGATACCATGACCGTTCAGATCGAAAGCCCCTGCGAGAACGATGGTGCCTATGCAAAATCGGTGGTCGAAGTCCTGAAACTGAAAGGCGCGATTGAAGTTGTGGCGCCGGGCTCTTTGCCCAAAGATGGCTTGGTGATCGAGGATCAGCGCGTTTATGAATAGGGATCTGCGGCAAACATTGCCGCAGTTTTTGTTAGTCGGCCCACTGGTGTTTCTTAGAGTTTTAGTCGATTAAAGGCAGACCCTATGGGATTCTCAGTCAGACGCCATGGCCGAAGTCGAATATTCAGAACACGGAACGCATAATCGCGGCGCCTTAGGTACACGCTTTGTGGGCGGCATTGCCTATGTCGTGGCGGCCGCTTGTCTGTTGCCAATGGTGGCGGTTGTTCTGGCGGCGGTGACCGGTGGCACCGACACAATTTCCCATTTGTTAGAGACTGTTTTGCCTGGCTATGCGCTGACCACGGTGATCCTGGTGGTGCTGGTCGCAGCAGGGACGTTTTCGATTGGTGTCGGCGCTGCCTGGCTGGTCACGATGACCCGCTTTCCCGGAGTGCGGTGGCTGGAAATCGCTCTGGTCCTGCCGCTGGCCTTTCCGGCTTATGTGCTGGCCTATGCCTATACCTTCATTCTGGATCACCCCGGAATCGTTCAGACCACGCTGCGGGATGTGACCGGCTGGGGCCCGCGCGACTATTGGTTCCCCGAGATTCGCTCGACCGAGGGAGCGGCGGTGATGTTGATCCTGGTGTTGTATCCCTATGTCTATTTGCTGGCGCGCGCGGCATTTCTGCAGCAAAGCGCCACGGCCTTTCTGGCGGCCCGGGCGCTGGGCAATGGCCCCTGGCATGCCTTTTGGCGCGTATCCCTGCCGATGGCACGCCCGGCGATTGCGGGGGGCGTCTTGCTGGCGGTTATGGAAACCATCGCCGATTTCGGCACAGTCGCCTATTTCGGAGTGCAGACTTTTGCCACAGGCATCTACACAAGCTGGTTTTCCATGGCTGATCGCGCTGCTGCGGCGCAACTCGCCCTTTGTCTGTTGGGTTTTGCGCTTGTCATGGCCGTGGCCGAGCGGACACAGCGCGGCAAGGCCAAATACTATCAGGCAGGCAAGCGCCACGCAGGTCTGCCAGCGGCGCAACTCAAGGGATGGCAATCACTCGCGGCATTTCTGCTATGCGCAATTCCCGTCCTGTTCGGATTCCTTCTGCCTGTGGTTATCCTTGTGCAGATGGGGTTGGAATCCGAGCAGAACCTGCTGTCGCGCCGATATATCGGGTTCATACAGAACTCGCTGACACTGGCGGGGACTGCGGCGGTTATCACCGTCAGCGCGGCGATTTCGATAGGATTCTTCCAACGCCTGCGCCCCGGGCGCGGGTCCGCCATGGCGGCTTATGTGGCGCGGTTGGGCTATGCGGTGCCGGGTGGCGTGATCGCCGTGGGGCTGATCGTCCCCTTTGCGGGATTCGACAACGCACTGGATGCGTGGATGCGCCAAACCTTTGGTATCTCGACCGGACTGCTGGTCACTGGATCCATCTGGTTGTTGATCGCGGCCTATATGGTGCGCTTTTTGGCCGCCGCGCTCAGCGCCTATGAAGGTGGGCAGAGTACCGTTCACGCCAATATGGATGCCGCCGCGCGGTCACTGGGTCAAACCCCGTTAGGAACGCTGCGCCGGGTACATCTGCCGATCCTTACGCCTTCATTGCTGACGGCACTGTTGATTGTCTTTGTGGATGTGATGAAAGAGCTGCCCGCGACCCTGATCATGCGGCCTTTTAACTTCGACACGCTAGCAGTGCAGGCCTATCGTCTGGCCTCGGATGAGAGGCTTGAAGGTGCAGCGGTTCCGTCGCTGGTTATTCTGGCTGTCGGGTTGCTGCCGGTGATCTTGATTTGCCGTCAGGTTGGGCGCAGATAGCGGGCGGGCGATCCAAAAATACAACACCTTGATGCCAGTGGGCTTGATTCGACGGCGATTTCCGGCAAGGCTTGTCATATGAACATGCAGCCTCCCAGCCGGTTCGGGTCCGGCTCTGCCCAGATGCCGGTCGCGTTTGACCGGCGCGAGATGTCTCAAATCCTGTCTGTTTATGGCCGAATGGTTGCTGCCGGTGAATGGCGCGACTACGGAATCTCGAACCTGCGGGATATGGCGGTGTTTTCGATCTTTCGGCGCACGGCGGAACATCCCATTTACAGGGTCGAGAAGCACCCGCGCCTGCGGCTACGTCAGGGCATGTATTCCGTGGTCGGCATGGATGGGCGTATATTGAAGCGCGGGCACGATCTGCGCGCGGTTCTGAGGGTTCTGGAACGCAAGCTTATCCGTGCGGTTGACCTGGATTAGAGCCTTTTGTGCGCTGTAACCGGCCCGTCACCCTGGGCAGCGATCCGGGCAATCGCTTGATCCATCGGTTCGAGCGCGACGGCCATGTGATAGGCGTTGGCGTGAAGTAGAAGGTTTTCGGCGGCAACCCAGGCAACATGGCCTTTCCAGAACAGCAAGTCTCCGCGCCGTGCGTGATCGCCCTCGGGCACCGATCCACCAACTTCGCGTTCCTGATCGCCGCTGTCTCCGGGACAAGGAACGCCGCAGGCGAGCAGTGCGAGCTGTACGAGGCCCGAGCAATCCAGCCCGAATCGACTGTTACCACCCCAAAGATAAGGGGTGCCTAGAAAAAGTTCGGCCGCGGAAACGGGATCGGTCAGCAGGGAATAGGCGGGCACGGCATGCACCCCCGGAATGAACCCGATTGGCGTTTCCAGAAACCCGCCCTCCTCAGACAGAGCCCTGATTTTACTGCCAAAGCTCAGCGAGGTCAGATCGCGGCTTTTAATATCGGGCTTCTCATAGGCATGGGTCGAAGCGGCGACGATCCAGTGAGTCTGTGGCTCAATTGGTCCCAGATGGTCTGTCGCCACCCATCCGGTATAGCCGTCCTTGCTGGCTGAGATCTTGCTCCAGCCGCTTTGGTCGTCCAAAACAGTGACCGTGTCGCCAAACAACAATTGTCGGTCGCGCGGACCGTCAGGGTGGCGTAGCAGGTCTATGACCGGTTGAATGATGCGCGCCTGAGTCATAGGCCAAGGATCTCTGGCAAAGCCCCCAGGAGGGCACGCGGGCCTTGGCCCAAACCACCCTTGCTGCGACCGGGTTCCTTACTGCGTTGCCACGAATAGATGTCAAAATGCATATAGCGACTTTCGGCAGCGAACCGGCGCAGGAACAGTGCCGCGGTGATAGAGCCTGCAAATCCACCAGAAGGCGCATTGTCGAGGTTAGCGATGCCGGGTTCGATCATCGCTTCATAGGGGTCATGAAAAGGCATACGCCAGACCGGATCAGCGGCAGCCCGGCCAGCACGCGCCAGCACGTCCGCGGCTTTGTCGTCATCGGTATAAAACGGGGCCAGATCAGCGCCCAATGCAACCCGGGCCGCGCCAGTCAAAGTGGCCATCGAGATGAGCAGGTTTGGTGCCCCTTCATGCGCCAGAGCAAGGGCATCGGCCAGCACCAACCGACCCTCGGCATCAGTGTTGTTGATCTCAACCGTTAGCCCATTACGCGCCGTCAGGATGTCGCCGGGGCGGAAAGCATTGCCCGCTACTGCGTTTTCGACCGCCGGGATCAGGACCCGTAATTGCACCTTCAGATCCAGCGCCATGATCATACGGGCCAGACCCAGCACATTGGCCGCTCCGCCCATATCTTTTTTCATCAACCCCATCGAAGCACCGGGTTTCAGATTCAGGCCGCCGGTATCGAAACAGACCCCTTTCCCAACTAATGTTAGTTTTGGCCCTTGATCGCCCCAGTTCATCTCGATCAGACGCGGGGCCTGTTCGGCAGCACGCCCCACCGCGTGGATCATCGGAAAATTCTGTTCCAGCAACGCATCGCCTGAGATGACCGAGATGTCTGCGCCGTGTTCCCGTGCCAGTGCCTCAACCGCGTGTTGTAATTGCACCGGGCCCATGTCCGAAGCGGGTGTGTTGACCAGATCCCGTGTCAATGCCTCGGCATTGGCCATGATTTCGATCCGCCGGGCATCTACGCCCTCGGGCGCGATCAGCGTGGCGTTGGCCGGGCTTTGCGCTGCATAGCGATCAAAGGCATATCCCGTCATCAGCCAGCCCAGGCATTCAGCCTCAAGCACATCTGCGGGAACGCCCGAGGCGATATGATAGGTGCCCTTGGGCAGCGATTCTGCGGCAGCGGCTAGCGGAAATCGCTTGCGTACCCGTTTTGCCGCGCTGCCATATCCCGCCATGGCAATCTGCGGATTACCATCTGTGCCGGGCACCAGAAGTGTTTGACCCAGAGCTCCGGAAAACCCATCGGCCGCAACCCAAGCTCGGATATGATCCGGCTGATCGGTCAGCCAGCTTTCAAAATCTGATTGCTCTAACACATGTAGTGGCAGCGATGGGTCGGAGGCAGGGGCGAAGGACAGGGTCATGCGTGTCTCGGCTGGTTGGATTTTCGCCCAGACTATCTGTCTGCGGCGCACTCGCAACCCCCTCTCAGACAGATAGATCTTGTTGGTCCCAGACGGCAGTCAGCGATCGCTCGCCCACCCGGATCAGGCGGCTCAGAGTCGCCCCTGTCGCGACCGCATCGCCAGCGTCGACAGTACAGGCTACATCGCCTGCCACACGTGCCAGTGCTGTCATGCCGATTTGCTCGGATATGGCTACGAGAGATTTTGCGCATTTGCGCAGCCCGGCCCAATCGCGTTGCCGCCAAAACCGTTCACAATTCGACAGCCGCAACGCCAGTTCTTCAACCGTGCGGCACAGCACGTCCATCGCGTTGGTGTCGCCAAGCTGATTGTACAGGCTGCTCAGGCGGTCCGGGTCCAGACGCACGGGTTCTTTCTGTTCCAGTGTGATAATCTTGTCCACCACATTCACCCCAATTGAAATGCCCCCACGGCACTGTCAGAGATTGGCGGCAAATACTTTGCAAAACCTTGCACCGGTTCAAAAGAATGGGTCGAATTTTCTGAGAATTCAGGCTTCCACGCGGTTCTGTGGGCAAAACCGGGCGAGAGTCCGGTCACACCTCTTGCGTTGACGCTCACTTGCTGCCAGTACCATAGAAACCGGACAGAGAAGGACAGGATCATGCCGATTACCACTGACGAGCTGGCCGCTGCCCGTACCGCCTGGGGCGATGGGTTGATTGCGATCTCCAAAGCTTTTGAAGACGGTGGGATCGATGCGGCCCGTTCCGTTGCCGAGGGTGTTCTGGATGCGGCATACGGCTATAATCTGGGTCCGGTCCTGTTCAAACCAACTATGGCGTCCGGAGATCAAACCTTTCGCCCGACTCGCCACGGTGCACTGGCCTATTTTGTCGGTCACGATGCCGAATTTCCGCTTGATGGCGGTTTCGGAATCAAGGGTTGGCGCGAAATGGCAAGTGAGACATCGGCCAGCTTCGTCGAAGGCGATGTCGCCATGTGGATGGGCAAGGTCATTCTGACGGATAGCCAAGGTAACATCACGCAAGTCGACAAAAGCTTCGGCTACAAAAAGGACGCTGACGGAGTGCTTCGCATCGTGCTGCACCATTCGTCGCTGCCTTACCAGCCACCGGCCTGATCCTGCGGGTCATACGATCGGGCCTCTGAAATTACGTCGATTTTTTGATATGTTTCCGATGATGTTTTCAGAATCGGATCGAGCTCATGAAATTGATTAAACGCATTCTCGTCACCCTACTGGTGATCATTCTGGCGCTTGTCGGAGTATCATATCTTTTGCCTGGTCAGGCCGAGGTGTCCCGCAGCATCACAATCGACGCACCAGCCTCGGCGATCTTTCCCTATGTGAATTCGATGCAGGAGACCGAGAAATGGTCCCCCTGGCTGTCCCGAGACCCCGAAACCAAGCTGAGCTATAGTGGCCCGGAAGCGGGTGTCGGAAACACGCTGAACTGGGCCTCGGACAACCCGCAGGTGGGAACCGGTTCGCAGGAAATCACCGAGAGCACCCCGGATCAGTCCGTGCAAACCGCACTGGATTTTGGCCCGATGGGGACAGCCACCGCCTCGTTCCAGTTGCGGCCAGAAGGATCAGGCACACAGGTTACCTGGGGATTCGTATCCGACCTTGGTATGAACCCCATGTCCCGCTGGATGGGCCTAATGATGGACAATTGGGTCGGCGGAGATTACGAGCGCGGGTTGGAGAATTTGAAGACGCTGGTTGAGGGACAGGGGTGAAGGATCAGGCAGGAGGCATCTCTCTGATGACTGCTTTGAGGCCATACCAGAAACGATTGTTGAAATGTACGTGCGCCCATAGCAGTCCCTTTGCCGCGCAGGAGGCTGGGATCAAGCCATCGTGCAGCGCAAATAACCTCCGCTGACGCGGTGTTCAACTCGGTTCAAGCCCATACAGAACGGGGCGTGGATCGTTTGGTCCTTCGCTTCAATGCCATTTGTAGTGCCTACCATTTTGACGACAGCTTAATCGGGGCGACCACCGACAACCCGTCTGTTATTGAATATCAAATCGTGAAGACCGTAGGTTCGAATGTGCAAGTTGGTTTCTCGAAAGCCACAGATTCGATTTTGATGCTCTGAACATTTGGAAAGGTGTGTTTATGAGGCGAACGGTATTGATGTTAGCTGTTTTGGCATTAGCGGGATGCGCTTCAACCACCACTCCTCCATCAGCACCTATTCCAAACCCCGGTCGCGCGAGCGCGCCCGTCAGTTCACAACAGGCACAAATAAGGTTCCGTCAGGTCGCCTCACGAATAGAACCTGTGGCAGAACGAGAATGCCTCCGCCGCACTAAGAATGTGAATTGTGATTTTTTGATCCGCATTGATCCAGACAAAAAAGCACCCTCAAACGCGTATCAGAGTTTAAGCAGGTCGGGGCGCCCCGTTATCACAATGACTCAAGCGCTGATACGGAATGTAAACAACACTGACGAACTTGCATTTGTTATGGCGCATGAGGCCGCTCACCACATTCAAGGGCATTTGGCGCGACAGGCCCAAAATGCGGCGGCTGGTGCGGTGCTTTTGGCCGGTCTAGCAACAATTGCGGGGTCGGGGCCGAATGACATTGCCGCAGCACAAGACATTGGAGCCTTTGTTGGCGGCCGCAGCTATTCAAAGAACTTTGAATTGGAAGCTGATCGACTAGGCACTGTAATAGCCTACAAAGCGGGTTATGATCCACTCAAGGGTGCGCTGTACTTCGCACGAGTTCCTGATCCTGGTGATCGCTTTCTAGGGACGCATCCCCCAAACTCTCAAAGATACCATGCGGTAAAAGCGACAATGTCCCAGATCGGTGGCTGACCAACTGGTGCTGGATAGGCAATGGCAACGCATGCACAGGGCGGCTTTGCCCCGCAATATTGCCATCTCTGCCCGTCCACAAAATAATAAACCCCACTGGCGGTACAGCGGGGTTTAATAGAGTCATAACCAACTGGCGAAGGTTACCCCTTCTTCAGAACTTCACGGCCCAGCAATTCTGCAATTTGAACAGCGTTCAATGCCGCGCCTTTGCGCAGGTTGTCCGAAACGCACCACAGGTTGATGCCATTCTCAACCGTCGAATCCTGACGGATGCGGCTGATGAACGTGGCGAAATCGCCCGCGCATTCGATGGGCGAGACGTAACCACCGGCTTCACGCTTGTCGATTACCATGATGCCCGGTGCTTCGCGCAGGATGTCGCGGGCTTCGTCTTCGTCGAGGAACTCTTCGAACTCGATGTTCACGGCCTCGGAGTGGCCAACGAATACCGGAACGCGAACGCAGGTTGCGGTGACCTTGATCGACGGATCGACGATCTTTTTGGTCTCGACAACCATCTTCCACTCTTCCTTGGTCGAGCCGTCTTCCATGAAGACGTCGATCTGCGGAATGACGTTGAAGGCAATCTGCTTCTGGAATTTCTTCGGTTCAACCTCGGTCGTGGGATTATAGATGGCCTTGGTCTGATCCCAAAGCTCATCCATGCCTTCCTTACCGGCGCCCGACACCGACTGATAGGTCGACACAACCACGCGCTTGATCTTGGCACGGTCATGCAGAGGCTTCAGCGCGACGACCATCTGCGCGGTCGAGCAGTTGGGGTTGGCGATGATGTTTTTGTTTTTATAGTCGTGGATCGCCTCGGGGTTACATTCCGGCACGATCAGCGGAATGTCCGGGTCATAGCGATAGAGCGAGCTGTTATCGATCACCACGCAGCCAGCCGCTGCCGCCTTAGGGGCGTAAACCTTTGTGGCCTCGGAACCCACAGCAAATAGCGCCATGTCCCAACCAGTGAAATCGAATGTGTCCAGATCTTTGGTAGTGAGCGTCTTGTCGCCAAATGTCACCTCAGTACCCAGCGAACGACGGCTTGCCAGAGCAGCAAGTTCATCGACAGGGAACTGGCGTTCCGCCAGGATGTTCAGCATTTCGCGGCCCACGTTACCCGTGGCGCCGACGACTACGACGCGATAGCCCATTTCATGTCTCCAAAGTTAAGGACGCGCGTTCATAGCCGCGTTGCGGCAAAGAAAAAAGAGGCGTTTCGGCTTATTTCACCCCGTCACACCGATTTGACACAGTTCAGTACCGTTCAGGGTTGTTTCAGCAAGGATCGATAAACCTCGACAATCGCCTGCGCTTCGCCTTCGATTCGAAAATTCTGCTCGACATGGGCGCGCGCGGCTAGTCCCGCAGCGGCCAGCGCGGCGCGGTCCTGCACCATATCCTCCAGCGCGTCGGCCAGTGCAGGGGCATTGTCTTTCTCAACCAGTCTTCCGGTCTCACCATCCTTGATTTGCGCACTGAACGCTCCGACCCCGCGACTGGCTATGGCGGGCACGCCCGAGGCCATCGCTTCAAGCGGTGTAAGGCCGAACCCTTCGTGCCGTGCGGGCGCAACGAACAGATCGAGCGCGCAATAGGTCTCGACAATCTCATCCCAAGGGCGCTCACCCAGAAAATGAACGCGGTCGCCCAGCCCGGCGTCCTGCAGCTTTTGCTCCTGCTCAGCCTGAAACGCCTCAAATTCGTTGGTGGTACGCCCGGTAAAGATCACATGCGCATCGGGGTGATTAGGCAGCATCTTCAGGGCGGCATCGACCAGCAAGTCGACCCCTTTCTGAGGGCGGATACGGCCAAAACACCCGATCAGCAGCCCGTCTGGCAGGCCAAGTTTTTGGCGCAGGGCGCTTTTGTCCTCG
The DNA here is from genome assembly GCF_056537585.1 of Ruegeria sp. C9. NCBI lineage: Bacteria > Pseudomonadati > Pseudomonadota > Alphaproteobacteria > Rhodobacterales > Roseobacteraceae > Ruegeria > Ruegeria sp. C9. The sequence goes on along the minus strand of NZ_JBQFRU010000009.1, from coordinate 41,015 downwards.
GCTGGGTGAAACAGCTCGGTGTTGACGCCATGCATGATGACAGTAGCGGGATGCTCCAGAAAGGAAGCGGCCTGAGGCGTCGTCGCGATCAACGCGTCCATTTTCGAAATCAGCCGCTTGGTGAACCCGGAATGATCACGTTGCGCGGCTGAGGTAAATAGCAGTTTGTAGTTGCGCCGAAGCACAGTGCGCAGAAACAGACCCATCAACATCTCGGTATTCCGGCGCGCATGCCAAACCCGTTTGCGATTGGGTAGAAACAACAGTTTCCAGAGTCTGATATGGGGCAAATCTGGCGGCAGGCCGGGACCGGTGGCACGGATGCCGATCATTTTCTGCTGGATTGGCAGCAGTCGGATCACCGTCGTTGTCACGCCCGACAGGGAATGCTTCAGATTGGGTGCAATCACCTCAATGTCCTGCACGGGCGGTCTCCGGTTTCAGTCCACGCTGTCCCGACTGAATAGATAGATCACGCAGCCAATGGCAAGGGTGACCGCGAAAAAGCCGAAGATCGCCGTATAAGGTGCGGAGGGGCTGATCCCGGCGCTGGCCGCATGGATGCGCCCGGTGGCAAATTGCGCCAGACCAACGCCGCCAACGCCAAAAAGGTTCAGCAGGGTAACGCCCCGCCCGACCAGATGCGGCGGCACGAAGGCCCGGCCATGGGCCATGATCACCGGAAAACTGGCGCCCAGAAAGCCGATCACTGCCAACAGCAGCACCGAGACCCAAACGCCGCTGTCAATCCACAGGCACAGCAGGCCCAGTGCTGCGACTCCCAAGATATTACCGCCCAGGATCACCCATTTCCGGGTGCCCAGGATACGGTCCAGCGGCCCATAGGCGAAGGTTCCTGCGATCATCGCGGCCCCCATGATCAACGTTGCCGTCCCGATCTGAGCGGTGCTGAGCCCGAACACGTCATTCAAATACGGCCCGGCCCAAAGCCCTCGGATCGCACCCGATGGCGCATAAGACACAAGCATGAGCGGCAGAATGGTCCACAGCGCAGGTTCTTTCAGCAGGTCTAGAAGTGATCCTTTTTGCTCGGTTTTTACCTTTTCAGGGTCATGCACCGTCAGCCAGATCCCCGCAGCCACCGCAGCAGAGATAATCGCCAGACCGGCCAGCGTCGCGCGCCAGCCCATCAGCTCGACCGCCAGCGCCGTGGGGTATGAGGCGACCAGATTGCCGACAGATCCCACACCCAGCATCACCGCGGCGAGCGTGGCAAATTTGGCGGGTGGAAACTCTCGTGCGAAGATGTAGTAGGATGCCATCAGAACCGGCGAGCATCCTACCCCGATCAGCGCCATGGCGAGCGCCACATGGAACGGGGTCGTTGCGACCGCGAACAGGCCAGCCCCGCCAGCCCCGCCGATCAGTAGCAGCACCGCAGAACTGCGCCGAGGACCGACGCGGTCCAGTGCCCAGCCCACCGGAATCTGCATCGCCGCAAAGATTAGAAACCAAAGACCTGAAGCAAAGGCGAGGTCTTCGGGTGTTGCGCCGATATCGCGTCCCAGATCGGTAGTCAAAACTGCCAGAAAAGCGCGGAAAAACTGGCTGAGTACATAGGCCAGACACAAGATCACCAAACCTGCCTGCATTTCTTGACCTATTGTCTAGCTGCCCCGCCCCGATGCTTTGCACGCCGCGTTGATCGGCACAAGTGCCATGATTGAATCGATTGGGGCGGACATTCTTCACAATTGAGCTATCATCACGGCAGATTTTGGATTTCCCGAGTGTGTTATGACCCTCTCAGACTCTGTATTTTATGACTCCGTCCCCATTTCGGACAATTTCCTCAGCCTCAGTGACCCCGTGCAGTTCACACCTTTGCCAGAGACATGGGTTCTGGGCGTCGCCGATATCGTAGATTCGACCGGTGAAATCGCGCGGGGCCGGTACAAGACCGTCAACATGGTGGGGGCGGCCGTGATTTCAGGCATGATCAATGCGCTGGGTGGGCGCATATTTCCGTATGTCTTCGGTGGTGATGGTGCTGGATTCGCCGTATCGGGTGAGGATGCCGAGATCGCGCGGGATACGCTGGCAACATTGCAAAGCTGGGCCGAAACGGAATTCGCCATCACTCTGCGCGCGGCGCTGGTTTCGGTGGCCGACATCCGCGCCGCTGGACGTGATCTGCGTGTTGCTCGCTTTGCGCCTTCCACCGGCGTTGACTATGCGATGTTTACCGGCGGGGGACTGGCCTGGGCCGAGGCTCAGATGAAAGCCGGGCAACGTGTTGTGCAACCAGCCGGACCTGACGCGCAGCCCGATCTGACCGGCCTATCTTGTCGTTGGTCCAACAGTCCAGCGAGGGTTGGTCAGATCGTTTCACTGGTTATTCAGCCTACATCAGAGTCTAATGAGGCTGAATTCGCCGCCCTGACCCAATCCATCCTGTCCGTCGCCGAAGGGCTAGAACGCGCCGGTCACCCGGTTCCGGCCAAAGGACCTCCGATGAGTTTCCCTCCGCCCGGCGTCGATATCGACGCCCATGTCTCACGCGCAGGTCGGAATCTTCTGATGCAGAAAACACGCTTGATGATCGGGAATATGTTGATCGGCTTGTTGTTCAAAACCGGGATGCGCCTGGGTCAATTCGAACCCAAGCATTACAAAGAGATGGTCAGTCGCAACGCTGATTTCCGAAAGTTTGATGACGGTCTGAAAATGACGCTGGATTGTGACTCGAGCACGTTGGAACAGCTCACTCAGATGCTGGACGACGCGCAAACAAAAGGCAAAATCAGATATGGAATGCACGCCCAGCAAGAGGCGATGATGACCTGCTTTGTTCCCTCGGCCATGCGCGACGACCATGTGCATTTTGTTGACGGGGCCTCGGGGGGATACGCGCAGGCTGCAGCGTCAATGAGGGCCTAAAGCCCTCGAGCGATTTCAGTGATCACGTCATAGGCCATCATCACGTCCTGTTCTGTGGTTTCAAACTGACCGGCCTGAAAGCGGATGACCAGATCGCCATCCACGCGGGTCTGTGTCAGGTAGATCCGCCCATCATCATTGATTGCATTCACCAGCCGCAGGTTCAGATCATCCAGATCGTCGGCCCCATCCGGCTCGTATCGGAAGGTCCAAAGAGACCACATTGGAGGCGTCACGATCCGAAAATCCGGTTCTGCTGCTAAACGGTCATGCAGCGCGCGCGACCAATTGACGTGATTCCGCAGCCGTTCGCGCAGCCCCTCCAGCCCATAGGTGCGGATGACGAACCACAGTTTCAGCGCGCGGAACCGACGTCCCAATGGCACCGACCATTCCGAGTAATTGATGATCCCGTCCTTGCCGTGGGTTTTCAGATATTCCGGGCTGATCGCAAGCGTGCGGACCAGATCATCGGGGTTCTTCAGAAAATGCGCACAGCAATCGAATTGCACGCCCAGCCACTTATGGGGATTGAATACAATGCTGTCGGCCTGATCGATCCCCGGCCAGTAGTGACGATATTCGGGGCAGATCATCGCCGACCCCGCCCAGGCTGCATCGACATGGGTATAAAGGCCGTATTTCTGTGCAATCGCTAGGCAGTGATCCACTGGATCAGTTGCCCCGGTTCCGGTCCCTCCAACACAAAGGATCACGCCCGCCGGGTGGAAACCAGACTCTAAATCTGATTGTATCGCTGCTTCAAGCGCCTCGGGGTTCATTCCACGCCAATCACCTTGCACGGGGATGCGCACCAGATTGTCCTGTCCAATCCCCGCAACCCAGATGGCGCGGTCGATTGAGGTATGAACCTCGGAAGAGCAATAAATGCGCAGTGGCTTTTGACCGAACAGCCCCAGCGTGTTGCCCTGCCAGTTCATCGCCTTCTCGCGCATGGTCAGCACAGCCGCCAATGTCGCAGATGACGCCGAATCCTGAATGACCCCGGCAAAACCTTTGGGCAGGTCCAGCGCTTCGCGCAGCCAGTCCATCATTCGTGTTTCCATCTCGGTTGCGGCGGGCGAGGTCTGCCACAGCATACATTGCGGCGCGATGGCGCTGGCCAGGAACTCGGCCAGAACAGACGGGGCCGAGGCGTTCGAATTGAAGTAGGCGAAGAACCGAGGGTGTTGCCAATGGGTAATGCCGGGCATCACGATTTGTTCGAAATCATGAAAGATGTCCTCGATCGGCTCGCCCTGCTCAGGGGGATGCGCGGGCAGAGCGTTCTGGATATCGCCCGGCTCGGTCCGGGCGCGCACGGGCTTGTCGACCACCGTCAGGTGATAGTCTTGCGTCCACTCGGCAACCTTCTTGCCCCAATCGGAGAATTCATTCCATTTCATCTTATCCGCCTCGGTAGCCTTTTTGTCAGTATCATATGCTAAACAAGTTAAGTAAAGCCCAGTAAACGAAACTCAACCACAACCAACGTTCTATTGCGAAATATTTGGAATTGCGCGAAAATTCCATATGTCAAAGAACTTACCACAGACGTCCCGATCATTGCCGATAGCGCTGTTGCGCGCTCGGGAAAGGGTGATGGGGCCTATTCGTGGTGTGCTAACGGATGCTGGCGTCACCGAGCAACAATGGCGCGTTCTGCGCGTTTTGCAGGAAGAAGGGCCTCAGGAGCCTACTCAGATCGCCGAGCGCGCCTGCCTCTTGTTGCCCAGCCTGACGCGCATTCTGAAAAAGCTCGAAGACAGCAAGCTGATCATGAGGCGGCCGGATACCAAAGACCGCCGCCGACAGATTGTCGAAATCAGCGAGAATGGGTTGCAAATTATCGACGCAAATCTGGCGGAAATGTTGGAGTTGGCGGAACACACCCGCTCTTTGCTCGGGGCAGAGCAGCACGAGAAGTTGCTGGACCTTCTGGTAGAGCTTCACCAGCTGGAAGGCTGAGCGCAATGCTCAGAACAGGCTCTAACCAAGTTGTTTGCCGTCGTTCAGACCTCGTTTAAGGCCCCAAACGATAAGCATTGTGGGCGGAGAAGGTAATATTCGTTGCCCGTTGATGGTTCGCGTCGTAGCCTCATCCTTACCTTTAACAAACGGTTCAATGCAGATGGATGGGCCCAAACCGCCAGAACCGGCACCGCCTGCACATATTGCAAAGCAGGATTTAAGCGAGCGAGTGGGCGCGCGAGTACGCCGGGCGCGTCAAATGCGAGGCATCCCGCGCCGGATCCTGTCTGAGAACTCGGGCGTTTCCCCACGCTATTTGGCACAGCTTGAGGCGGGTGAGGGCAACATCTCGATCGGCGTGTTGCACCGTGTCGCACAGGCACTGGATTACAAAGCCGAATGGTTGATTGCTGAAGATGATCCGTGGGATTCGGATGCTTTGCAGATAGTTGAGCTTTTCCGACAAGCCAGCGACGACGTCAAAGAAAGCGTCAGGCGTGCATTGCAACCTCACTCAGATGAGGATGCACGTGCGCATCGGGTTTGTCTGATTGGATTACGCGGAGCGGGTAAGTCAACTCTTGGCGCTATGCTGGCCGCTGCACAAAGACTGCCGTTTGTTGAGCTCACAGCCATGATTGAAGAGATGGCCGGCATGCCCATGTCTGAAGTGATGGCGTTCTACGGGCAAGACGGGTATCGCAATCTGGAAGCGCAGGCGCTGGATCGGGTGATTGCAGAGCATGATCGGGTCGTGCTGGCAGTCGCGGGCGGGATCGTATCAGAGCCTTCGACCTATGCGACCCTGCTTGGCCGGTTTCACACCATCTGGCTGCGCGCGTCACCGACCGAGCATATGGACCGCGTGCGCGCCCAAGGCGACGAACGCCCGATGGCTGGAAATCCCAAGGCGATGGAGCAGCTCAAGAACATATTGGCCAGTCGCGAGGCTTTGTATGGGCGGGCAAATGCGCAGCTGGATACATCGGGCAGGGCGCCCCATGTTTCGCTGAACGAGCTGCGCCTACTGATTGAGGAACAAGGTTTCCTGATCGAAAAATTGGGTTCTATTTAGGATCTTTCAGCCAATCCTTTTCAAATTCCACCCCGTCCAGTTCCGCAAATCGCCGTACCCGGTCCAATTCGGCCTGCAGGCGGCGGGTTCTTGCGTCAGACCAACGCACCGACCGTTCTGGCCATACGGATCGGACTTGCAACAGTCCACGGTCTCGCTGGGCCTTCATGTCGATGCGTCCGATCAACCGGTGCCCCTCAAGCAACGGAAAGACATAATAGCCGTAGGTACGCTTGGGTTCGGGGACGAACACCTCGATCCGATAGTGGAATCCGAACAACCGCTCGGCCCGGTTCCGGTCACGCAACATAGGGTCAAAAGGGCTGAGAACTCTGATCCGGCCCGGCGCATCGGGCAGCTCTGTAGCGTGTTCACATAGACCGGGGCGGGCGAACACTTTTCGTTCCCGCCCGTCTGCGCATTCGACGAAGATCTCTTCGATTTCACCCTGTGTTAGAGCCTGTTGACACCAGGATTTTGCCTCGGCAGCGCTTACCGTATCCCAGAACGCGGCAAGCTCTCCCGATGTGGCGAACCCCAGCCGGTCGAGTGCGGCGTTACACAACCAATCCACAGTTTCATTTGAGTCGCAGTGCAAATTGCCGGGGCAAAGTTGAGTTTCTATAACCCGCTCTGTCAGGTCATAGCGTTTCTGAAACCCATCGCGTCCAACCACGGTCAGCGCGCCGGATCGCCAGAGATATTCCAGCGCGGTCTTGGATGGATGCCAGTCCCACCAACCGCCAGATCCCTTTTTCTCGTCTTTTCCCACATCGGACGAGCCAACCGGACCATGGTCGCGGATATGTTGCAGGACGGTTTCGAACTTTTGCTCAAACCCGTCACGCCGCCAGTTCTTCCAGCGAGCTTTCAACATGTCGGCATCGCGCAGGAACCGCAGATGCCAATGGCGATAGAATTCCATTGGGATCACCGCCGCATCGTGCGTCCAATGCTCAAACAGCGCACGGTCGCGTTCGTAGAGCTGCTTGAGGTAGCGCGAACGATAGCTGGGCTTACGCGCATATAGGATCATGTCATGCGCGCGGGCGACGGTGTTGATACTGTCGAGCTGGATAAACCCTAAACGATGGATCAGCTGTAACAAGTCATCGCCTTTGGAACTTCCAGTAGGCTGCTCCAAAAGCGCGTGCCGATCCATGAACAGCGCCCGCGCCGCGCGGTTGTCCAGACGTTGCTGCGCCATCTGGCGTTATCGCCGTTTCAGCGTGTCGCCATAGCTGATCTTGGGGGTTAGGGTAACGCGGGTTTCAACCTCGGAATCCGGATCGGCCAGCTTCGCCGCAATGATCTCGGCCGCGGTGCGCCCAATCTCGGTCCGGCAGGCATCCATGGTGGCCAGCTTGCGTGGTAGTCCCTGCAGCAGCTCTACGTTGTTGAATCCGGCCAATCCGATCTGACCGGGCACATCGATCCCTTGGTCCAGCAAATACAGCAGCCCACCCGCGCCGATCATATCGTTGGAATAATACAGAAAATCCAACTCGGGCGAGCGTTCCAGCATCGCTTGTGTCATCTCGCGCCCCTTGGCCAGCGCTGAGCCACCCGAATAAAATTCACGGTCCTCAATCTCGATCCCGTGCTTGCCCAATACTTCGGTGAAGCCTTCGAACCGTTTACGGGCACGGTGGTCTAACGGCATCTTGGTGCCCATAAACCCGATATGCTCATAGCCCGCCTTCAGGATTGCCTGTGCCATTTCGCGCCCGGCGCGGCGGTGAGAGATTCCCACCATCGCATCCACCGGTTTGCCATCAGTATCCATGATCTCGACCACTGGTATGCCAGCTGAATCCAGCATAGCGCGCGCGGCTTCGGTATGCTCAAGCCCGGCAATGATCACGCCTGAGGGCCGCCACGAGAGCATCTCGTACAGCACTTTTTCTTCTTTTTCTGGCAGATAGTCCGTGACGCCAACCACCGGCTGCAGTTCAGTACCTTCCAGCACCTGATTGATACCGGTTAGAACTTCGGGGAAGACCATATTTGACAATGACGGGATGATCACAGCGACCAGATTCACCCGGCTTGACGCCAATGCTCCCGCGATCTTGTTGGGCACATATCCCAGCTCTTTTGCGGCGGCCAAAACACGGGTACGGGTGGCATCCGACACATCCCCGCGATTACGTAGCACCCGGCTAACGGTCATTTCGGATACTCCGGACGCTTCCGAGACATCACGAAGGGTAAGCGGGCGTTTTGTTTCTGTTGTCACCGAGATACCTGCATTGTTTGTTTGGCCGATGGTAGCGTGAACAGGGCGAATTGTTCAACTGTTGTGCAAAGCCCATGACAATCTGAAAAAACCCCGCTAGAGAAAACGACGCGCGGCCCCGTGGCTCAACTGGATAGAGCAGCCCCCTCCTAAGGGGCAGGTTGCAGGTTCGAATCCTGCCGGGGTCGCCAAGCTTTTCTGAACGTACCCGATTAAATGCGTTACAGACCAAGCGTTCTAATTCTCTGCCCTTTGGGTGACGAAGGAATTATACCCTCGTCACTTCTTGCCGGGTGTGCCGTCGAATTTCTTTTCGATGTCGCTCCAACAGTCGATGTAGTCGTCCTGCAGCGGTGCCTCATTGGCGGCGAACGCTGTGAGATGCTGCGGAAAGCGGGTTTCGAACATGAAGGACATGGTGTTTTCCAGCTTGTCTGGCCCCAGGTTTGAATTCGACGCCTTTTCAAAGGCTTCGCGATCCGGTCCATGGGGCAGCATCATGTTGTGCAGGCTCATACCGCCGGGAATAAAGCCCTGCGGTTTCGCATCATATTGGCCGTAAATATTGCCCATCAGTTCGGACATGATGTTCTTGTGGTACCAGGGCGGACGGAAGGTATCTTCCATGACCATCCAGCGCTCGCGGAACAGAACAAAGTCGATATTTGCGGTGCCGGGCTGGCCTGAAGGTGCGGTTAGAACGGTGAAGATCGACGGGTCCGGATGATCGAACAGGATGGCTCCGACCGGGCAATAGGTACGCAGGTCGTACTTAACGGGTGCATAGTTGCCGTGCCACGCCACTACATCCAGTGGGCTGTGACCGATCTTGGTCTGGTGAAGCTGGCCGCACCATTTGACGGTCACGGTTGAGGGCACCTCGCGGTCCTCAAACGCCGCTACCGGGGCTTTGAAATCACGCGGGTTGGCCATGCAGTTGGCACCGATCGGACCGCGGCCCGGCAGTTCGAATTTCTGGCCGTAGTTTTCGCACACGAACCCGCGCGCAGGGCCTTCCACAACTTCGACCCGGTAGACAAGACCGCGGGGGAGAATGGCAATTTCCTTGGGTTCGAGGTCGATGATCCCCAATTCGGTGTAGAATCGCAGAACGCCCTCTTGCGGCACCACCAGCAGCTCGGAGTCAGCCGAGAAGAAGTAATCATCCTGCATCGAAGTGTTCACCATATAGATATGGCTTGCCATCCCGACCTGAGTGTTCACATCCCCGGCAGTGGTCATGGTGTGCATGCCCGTGACCCAGGTTGTCTGTTCACCGGTATGGGGCACCGGATCCCAGCGGTACTGTCCCAAGCTGACAACGTCAGGATCGACATTGGGCGCTGATTTCCAATAGGGAACATCGATTTTTTCATAGCGATGTGAATGCTTTACTGACGGGCGGATACGATAGCACCAGGTGCGCTCGTTCTGGTGCGAGGGTGCCGTAAACGCAGTGCCTGAAAGCTGCTCACCATAGAGGCCGTAATTGCATTTCTGCGGGCTGTTCATACCCTGGGGCAGAGCATCAGGAAGCGCTTCGGTTTCGTAATCGTTGCCAAAGCCCGGCATGTACCCTTCGTGCGGCCCTTTCAAGGATGGGGCAACTGTCATGCGTTCATTCTTGGTCAGCTCATTCATTTTGCACGTTCCTTCCGGACAGATACGATCGAATTTAATCGGTGTGGTAATAGTTGACTTTGTAACTAACAAGCGTGACGGGAAGGTATCTTCAAAAAAGATGAGTTTGATTTGCAGGAAATTGCCATAGCCTTGCACCATGTCCTTCTTAGACTGGCAAAAGGTAGTGCAACAGAGATTGTTAATTCCGGTAGCTACGGGTCGATTCTCGGGGTCAAACAAAGAAATTGACTCAGACAGGCCAAACCAGTCTGATTGTACATCGGTCAAGTGACCGGAAGTGCCAGGGGTTCAAATTTTATGGAAATTTTGGTGCCCAGGAGAGGACTCGAACCTCCACGTCCATACGGACACTAGCACCTGAAGCTAGCGCGTCTACCAATTCCGCCACCTGGGCAGGTGTCGTGGAGGGGCGTTTAAGCTGACTGGCAGGGGGCGTCAACCAGATTCGGGGGGTTTTTGAAAGTTTTTTGATGCGTGCCCCAACTTCTGGTTCACGCGACGGATTTTCAGAGAAGCGCGGCGTTATTGCGCCTTGTTCGACGGGCTCGTGGGCGCTAGATCAATTCAGACCAAGACAGCAGGAGCGCCATCATGTCGAAACTCGTCACGATTTACGGTGGATCGGGCTTTGTCGGCCGATATATCGCGCGGCGTATGGCTGCCGAAGGCTGGCGTGTCCGCGTCGCTGTCCGGCGGCCCAATGAAGCGATGTTCGTCAGACCCTATGGCGCGGTTGGTCAGGTCGAGCCTATCTTGTGCAATATCCGTGATGACGCCTCGGTCGCTGCAGCGATGCATGGTGTGGACGCAGTGGTGAATTGCGTAGGCGTATTGAATGAGCTGGGCAAGAATGCGTTCGACGCAGTGCAGGCCGAAGGTGCCGAACGGATCGCCCGGCTGGCGGCCGCTCAGGGTATCGACCGCATGGTTCATATCTCGGCCATCGGTGCGGATCCCGAATCCGACAGCGAATATGCGCGCACCAAAGCGCAGGGCGAGGCGGGCGTTTTGCAACACATGCCGGGTGCCGTCATTCTGCGCCCATCAGTCATTTTCGGCACCGAAGACCAGTTTTTCAACCGCTTCGCAGGAATGACACGGATGAGCCCGTTCCTGCCGCTTGTTGGGGCGGAAACGAAATTTCAACCTGTCTATGTCGATGATGTTGCGCAAGCGGCAGTTCAAGGCGTTCTGGGCAAAGCGTCTGCCGGTGTTTATGAACTGGGCGGGCCAGAGGTAAAGAGTTTCCGCGCCTTGATGCAGCAGATGCTCGACGTAATTCATCGCCGCCGGATCATCATCGGGATGCCTTTCTGGGCGGCGAAAATTATGGCGGGTGTGTTGGATATCGCGAAGTTCGTCAGTTTTCAGTTGTTTCCGAACAATATCCTGACCCGTGACCAGCTTAAAAATTTGCGGCGCGATAATGTGGCGGCGGATGACGCTAAAGGTTTTTCAGACCTCGGGATCGAGCCCGCAACGTTGGAGTCGGTGCTGCCAGAATATCTGTGGAAATTCCGCCCCGCGGGTCAGTATGACGATATTCAGAACTCGGCCAAGAACCTGCGCATCTGATCAGCTATAGGCAATCACCAGCAGGATTGCTCCGAGGATGACCCGGTAGATCACATAGGGTGTGAAACTGACGCTGCGCAGAAGCCGCATCATCAGGTTAAGCGCGAGCAGAGCCGAAACAAAGGCGAAGGCTGCGGCAATCGCGCCGTCCTTGGCCAGCTGTGTGTCCGCCTCACGGACGACGTCGACCGAAAGCAGGACGCCCGAAGCGACAATCGTTGGTATCGACATCAGCATGGCAATCCGCGCACCATCTTCGCGTGTATAGCCAAGCTGGCGAGCGCCTGTGATCGTAATCCCCGAGCGTGAAGTCCCCGGGATCAAGGCCAACATCTGCCACAACCCCATGATCATTGCGTCCTTTAAGCCCCAGTCCGAACTACGTTTGGTTTGTACCCCCTTTTGATCCATCCAATACAGCACTAACCCGAAGCCAAGCATCGCCCATCCGATGACGGCGACTGAACGTAGAGTCTGCTCAAGCCCCGTCAGGTACACGATCCCGCCCGCAATGACTGTCGGAATCGTGGCGATGACCAAGCCCAGTGCCAACCGCGCCTGAGGCGTCTCAATTCGTCCTCGGATAATTTGGGGTATCCCGGCTAGGGCTTGTTTCACATCTGACCAGAAATAAAGAATAACCGCGCCAAGTGTTCCTACATGGACGGCGACATCGATTGCCAGGCCTTGATCAACCGCGCCAGTCAGGCGGGGCAACAGGATCAGGTGCCCTGATGAAGATACAGGCAAGAATTCGGTGACGCCCTGAATGATCGCCACAAGAATCAAGTGAAAAAGGCTCATCTGCTCTGCCGGTACCGTGCTCGTTTTGTTGAGAACAATGGGTATAAGCGGGCAACGGGAAAGTGAAGTGCTCAGATAGGTCCGAATCGGAACTAAAAACACGACAAATTTCTCTGAAAAAACATCGAGCGATGCAGTTTTCTCAATATAGGTCAGTACCGTTGACTTTTCATCCAGAATGACATCACTTAAAGAACCCTGACCAAGCCAATTCATGGAGTCTGACCCGTGGCCAAGCAACCGATGCTGAAATTTGTGCAGATCGATCGTGTCATGCCTGAAAAGCGTGCCGCCAGTGACCGCAAAGAGGACTTCGATGAAATCTATGCCGAGTACGCCGCGGAGAAGGCGGCCGAACAGGCCAGCCGATGCAGCCAGTGCGGAGTGCCCTATTGCCAGTCCCATTGTCCGCTGCACAACAATATCCCTGATTGGCTGAACCTGACGGCAACCGGGCGGTTGGAAGAGGCGTATCAAACAAGCCAGGCTACCAACACTTTCCCTGAAATCTGCGGTCGCATTTGCCCACAGGACCGTCTGTGCGAAGGCAATTGCGTGATCGAGCAATCAGGCCACGGTACGGTCACCATCGGCTCGATCGAGAAATACATTACCGATACAGCCTGGGATAAAGGCTGGGTCAAACCCGTTCAGCCCCGTGCCGAGCGCGACGAAAGCGTGGGTATCATTGGCGGTGGACCCGGTGGATTGGCTGCGGCGGATATGTTGCGCCGGGCGGGTATTCAGGTCACGGTCTATGATCGATATGACCGTGCGGGGGGGCTGCTGATGTACGGCATTCCCGGATTCAAGCTGGAAAAGGATATCGTCCAACGCCGAAATGACCTGCTGGCAGATGGTGGTGTTGCATTTGAGCTGAACTGCGATGTGGACGCCGCGAAATTCGCGGAAATCCACGCGAAACATGATGCGGTGATTATTGCAACGGGCGTCTACAAATCCCGTGATCTGTCCATGCCCGGCAGCGGTCTGGGTGGGATTGAAAAGGCGATCGATTTTCTGACAGCCTCGAATCGCAAAAGTTTTGGCGATGCGGTTGATGACTTCGACAATGGCCGCCTGAACGCGGAAGGTAAGAAAGTGGTCGTCATCGGCGGGGGTGATACCGCGATGGATTGCGTGCGCACGTCGATTCGTCAGGGTGCGACGTCGGTCAAATGCCTCTATCGTCGGGACCGCGCCAATATGCCGGGCTCGCAGCGCGAGACCCAGAATGCCGAGGAAGAAGGCGTGATCTTCGAATGGCTTAGCGCACCCAAAGGCTTTACCGGCGATGAGCAAGTGAACGGTGTTATGGTGCAGAAGATGCGCTTGGGCCAGCCCGATGCCTCGGGCCGTCAGGCTCCCGAAGTGATTGAGGGCGCAGACTATGTCGAAGAGGCCGATCTGGTGATCAAGGCGCTTGGCTTCGAACCCGAAGACCTGCCCACCTTATTCGGCCAACCTGATCTGCCTGTGACCCGCTGGGGTACAATCAAAGCTGCGTTCCAGACCGGTGCAACCGAGATGGAGGGCGTTTATGCCATCGGCGACATCGTGCGCGGTGCTTCGCTGGTGGTCTGGGCGATCCGTGACGGGCGCGATTGCGCAGATGCCATAATTGAGCGTTTTAACGCCAAATCCGTCATCGCAGCCGAGTGAAACAAAACGCAAAAGCAATTCGAAAAATCCCGGCGGGTATGCGTTCGAAAGCGAACGCCGACAGATGAACAAAAGCCTGTGTGCCCCCTTGGGAAGAAGGAGACAGCCAATGACCAAATATGATGCCGATTGGGTGCGGGCCGAAGAAGCCAAGCGCAAATGGATGGCAGAAAACGGTCTCTATTCAGAGGAAGAAGAACATTCCTCGTGCGGTGTGGGCCTTGTTGTGTCCGTCGATGGTAAGCCGTCACGCAAGGTGGTGGATGCCGGGATCGATGCGCTAAAGGCAATCTGGCATCGCGGCGCGGTGGATGCGGACGGTAAAACCGGGGATGGCGCAGGTATCCATGTGCAGATCCCGGTCCCATTCTTCTATGATCAGATTCGTCGCACGGGTCATGAACCAAACTTGGATGAACTGATTGCTGTCGGTCAGGTTTTCCTGCCCCGCACGGATTTTGGCGCGCAGGAACAGTGCCGGACCATCGTGGAAACCGAAGTTCTGCGCATGGGTTACTATATTTATGGCTGGCGACATGTGCCGGTTGATGTGACCTGTCTGGGCGAAAAGGCCAACGCGACCCGGCCCGAGATCGAGCAAATTCTGATCTCGAACTCCAAAGGCGTGGATGAAGAGACATTCGAGCGTGAGCTCTATGTCATTCGTCGCCGTATTGAAAAAGCGGCGCTGGCCGCAGGAATCTCGGGGCTGTATCTGGCATCGCTGTCTTGCCGGTCGATCATCTACAAAGGCATGATGCTGGCCGAGCAGGTCGCTGTTTTCTACCCCGACCTGATGGATGAGCGGTTCGAGTCTGCTTTTGCCATTTACCACCAGCGCTATTCGACCAACACGTTCCCGCAATGGTGGCTGGCTCAGCCCTTCCGTATGTTGGCCCACAACGGTGAGATCAACACGCTGAAAGGCAACATCAACTGGATGAAAAGCCACGAGATCCGCATGACCTCGGACAGCTTTGGCGTCTATGCCGAGGATATCAAACCGATCATAGCGGGCGGATCGTCGGATTCCGCCGCATTAGACTCGGTATTCGAGGTCTTGGTGCGTGCTGGGCGCTCGGCGCCGATGGCGAAAACCATGCTGGTTCCGGAAAGCTGGTCCAAGCAAGCTATCGAGCTGCCGCAAAGCTGGCGCGACATGTATTCCTACTGCAATTCAGTGATGGAACCTTGGGATGGCCCTGCTGCGCTGGCAATGACGGATGGCCGCTGGGTATGTGCCGGTTTGGATCGGAACGGTCTGCGCCCGATGCGCTATGTGGTAACCGGCGATGGTCTGGTTATCGCGGGCTCCGAGGCGGGTATGGTGCCGATTGATGAGGCCACCGTGACCGAAAAAGGCGCGCTGGGACCGGGCCAGATGCTGGCTGTCGATATGAAAAAGGGCAAGCTGTACCGCGACAAGCAGATCAAGGACAAACTGGCCCGAGCACTGCCGTTTGGCGACTGGGTCGGCAAGATCAACGATCTGGACGAGTCACTTGCGGGCGTGACGGAACACCCGAAATTCATCGGAGAAGAACTGCGCAAGCGTCAGATCGCGGCCGGGTATTCTGTAGAAGATCTAGAACAGATTCTTGCCCCGATGGCAGAGGACGGCAAAGAGGCGCTGGCTTCGATGGGGGATGATACGCCCTCGGCTGTTCTGTCCAAGCAATACCGCCCGCTTAGCCACTTTTTCCGGCAGAACTTCAGCCAGGTGACGAACCCTCCGATCGACAGTTTGCGTGAATACCGTGTGATGTCGCTGAAGACGCGGTTCGGCAACCTTAAGAACGTGCTGGACGAAGACAGCAGCCAGACCGAGATCATCGTTCTGGAAAGCCCCTTTGTCGGCAATGCACAATGGGACACCCTGGTCAATCAACTGGGTTCACCCCTTGCGGAGATCGATTGTAGCTTTGAACCCGGCCGAGGCGCTCTGAGCGCCGCCTTGGCACGTGTTAGAGCCGAAGCAGAGGAAGCCGTGCGCTCGGGCGCGGGTCACTTGGTTCTGTCTGACATGAATTCAGGGCAAGGTCGTGTGGCGATGCCGATGATCCTGGCCACCAGTGCTGTGCATTCGCATTTGACCCGTCAGGGTTTGCGGACCTTTTGTTCGCTGAACGTGCGGTCTGCTGAATGTGTTGATCCTCATTACTTTGCGGTTCTGATCGGCTGTGGCGCGACTGTTGTGAACGCCTATCTGGCCGAAGATTCACTGGCTGATCGCATTGACCGTGGTCTGCTGGACGGCACCCTGACCGAAAACGTTGCGCGCTATCGCGAAGCCATCGACCAGGGTCTGCTGAAGATCATGGCCAAGATGGGTATTTCGGTGATCTCGTCCTATCGCGGTGGTCTGAATTTCGAAGCCGTGGGTCTCAGCCGCGCGATGGTGGCCGAGTATTTCCCGGGTATGACCAGTCGTATCTCCGGCATCGGTGTCACCGGCATTCAGACCAAAGTCGAAGAAATTCATGCCAAAGCGTGGGACAGCGGTCTGGATGTTCTGCCCATCGGAGGTTTCTACAAAGCGCGTAAATCGGGTGAGACCCACGCGTGGGAAGCAACCTCAATGCACATGATGCAAATGGCCTGTAACCGCGCCTCATATGAGCTGTGGAAACAGTATTCGGCCAAGATGCAGTCCAATCCTCCGATTCACTTGCGCGATCTGATGGATTTCAAGCCGCTGGGCAAGCCGGTGCCGATCGAAGAGGTCGAATCGATCACTTCAATCCGCAAACGCTTTGTCACTCCAGGCATGTCGCTGGGCGCGCTCAGCCCCGAGGCGCACAAGACACTGAACGTGGCGATGAACCGGATTGGCGCGAAGTCGGATTCCGGCGAAGGTGGTGAAGACCCGGCGCATTTTGTGCCTGAACCCAACGGTGACAACCCTTCGGCCAAGATCAAACAGGTGGCCTCGGGCCGGTTCGGCGTGACCGCCGAATACCTGAACCAGTGCGAAGAACTTGAGATCAAGGTGGCCCAGGGTGCGAAACCGGGTGAGGGCGGTCAGCTGCCGGGTATGAAAGTCACAGACCTGATCGCGCGTCTGCGGCATTCTACCAAGGGCGTGACCCTGATCTCACCGCCGCCGCACCACGACATCTACTCGATCGAGGATTTGGCGCAGCTGATCTATGACCTGAAACAGATCAACCCGCGCTGCAAAGTGACGGTTAAGCTGGTGGCGTCCTCGGGCGTTGGCACGATTGCTGCCGGTGTGGCCAAGGCGAAAGCCGATATTATCCTTATTTCGGGTCACAATGGCGGCACTGGGGCCTCACCTGCGACCAGCATCAAATATGCCGGCCTGCCATGGGAAATGGGCCTGACTGAAGCCCATCAGGTTCTGGCGATGAACAACCTGCGCGACCGTGTGACTCTGCGGACGGATGGTGGCCTGCGCACCGGTCGTGACATCGTCATGGCCGCGATGATGGGCGCTGAGGAATACGGCATCGGTACCGCCGCCCTGATCGCAATGGGCTGTATTATGGTGCGTCAGTGCCAGTCGAACACCTGTCCGGTGGGCGTGTGTACGCAGGACGAATCGTTACGTGCCAAGTTTACTGGCAACGCGGACAAGGTGGTGAACCTGATCACCTTCTACGCACAGGAAGTGCGAGAACTGCTGGCTAGCCTCGGCGCACGTTCGATTGACGAAATCATCGGTCGTGCTGATCTGCTAGCACAGGTCAGCCGCGGATCGGCGCATCTGGATGATCTGGACCTCAACCCGCTGTTGATCACCGTCGATGGCGCACATGATATCGTCTACAACCGCGACAAGGATCGTAATGCAGTGCCGGATACGCTGGATGCCGAGATTGTGCGCGATGCGGCGCGATTCCTGAAAGACGGTGAGAAGATGCAACTATCTTACGCGGTGCAGAACACGCATCGGACCGTGGGTACACGTGTCTCAAGCCACATCGTCCAGAATTTCGGCATGCGGAACACGTTCCAGGACGATCACTTGCATGTGAAACTGCAGGGTTCGGCCGGCCAGTCGCTGGGGGCTTTTGCCGCTCCAGGTCTCAAGCTGGAGGTCTCGGGTGATGCCAACGACTATGTCGGCAAGGGGCTTTCGGGCGGCATGGTCGTCGTACGTCCGCCGCAGGTGAGCCCGCTCAGGGCGGAATATAACACCATCATTGGCAACACCGTCCTATACGGTGCCACCGATGGCCACCTATTTGCGGCAGGCCGCGCAGGTGAGCGGTTCGCGGTGCGAAATTCAGGTGCCAGAGTGGTGATCGAAGGCTGCGGCTCGAACGGATGTGAATACATGACCGGCGGCGTTGCGGTTATTCTCGGCGATATCGGTGCCAACTTTGGTGCGGGGATGACGGGTGGTATGGCTTATCTGTACGACCCCGAAGGCAAGGCCGAAGCGCTGATGAACATGGAGACGCTTGTCACCTGTCCGGTGACAGTGGACCATTGGGAAGATCAGCTGAAAGCAATGATCGAGCGCCATGTCGCAGAAACCAATAGCCGCAAAGCCATTGATATCTTACAGCATTGGGATGTGGAAAAGACCAACTTCCTGCAGGTTTGCCCGAAAGAGATGTTGAACAAGCTCAGTCATCCTCTGACCACCGAGGTGGCGGCGGTTCCTGCAGAATAGGTCTTGAGAGATCTAAATCTTTGGCCCGGCGTGTCGTTCCCAACACGCCGGGTATTCTTTTGTCTGGCCATATTGTTTCCAATTCTTGTGTAATGCCGTGCATAACGCCTAGCTTTAGTCATAGTTTATTCGGGAAATGCAGGCATGCTGCTATCCCAATGATGTGAGTGAAGTGGAATATCGGTGTGCCCACGACGTATACAGACCAGTTTTTTGTGCTCGACCCGGCCAATCCGGGTGCGAACGGAACCGTTGTTGGATCCACGCTGAACGTCGAGTTCTTTGATATCATCGATCAGAATGACGATGATCTGGTCAACCGGCTGAATGGAGACTCGGTTGACGGATCTGACATCACTGCGTCTTACTTCAATGATATGGTGACGATCGAGTTGCCAGGTGGTGCGCAGGTTACATATACCGGCGTTACCTTCTACCTTGCTGACGGGCGCGAGGTTTTTACCCCGACGGACGGATCGGTTCTGCAGCAAGGCACGTTTGTTTCTTCTTCAGTCACCGATTTTAGCGATGATGGGGCTTCGTTTGGTTCGGTCGATATCGCCAACGGTGATCTCGGTCCGCCCTGCTTTACGCCCGGCACATTGATTAATACCCCCGATGGGCCCCGGCCGGTCGAGGACCTGAAACTTGGAGATCTGGTTACGACCGCGGATAGCGGCGCTAAACCTGTGCTCTGGATTGGTCGGACCAAGGTAGCAGCCGAGGGTAAACTGGCCCCAATTCGGTTCGAGACAGGGATGTTCGGGCTCACGCGCCCTCTGCTTGTTTCGCCGCAGCACAGGATGCTGATCGATGATTGGCGTGCACCCTACCTGTTTGGCCATGAAGAAGTTCTGATCGCTGCCCATTGTCTTGTGAACGGAACAACAGTCACGCGTGTCGAAGGGGGCGAGGTGGATTATATCCACATTCTGTTCCGGCGACATGAGATCGTGTTCGCCAATGGCGCCAAAAGTGAAAGCTACTACCCGGGACATGCACTGACCCAGGCCGAGCGTCGGACGCAAGCAGAAGTATTGGCCTTGTTCCCGGAGTTGGCGGCGCGCGGAGCAGCCTCAGTCAGAACTGCACGCCCGGTTGTGCGACCGCGCGGCGGACAGATGTTGTCGAAATAATCCGTTTCAAATACGCCCTTCGCGGCGTATAGCAAGGCATGGCAAAAAAAGCAGTCCGCAAACCGCGCGGTAAGAAAAAGAAGGCGTCCAGATCAAACAAAACAACAGGCCCCATCGCTCGGATACGGCGCTGGGCCCTTCGTGTTGTTCTGGCGATGGTCGTGGCTTTTGTGTCTTTGGTTCTGATCTATTCAGTCGTGAACCCGCCGGTCACGCATACGATCTGGTCCGAGTGGCGTCGGCTTGGGAAGGTTGATCGCGAGTGGGTGCCGATCGAAGAGATTGCACCGATCATGGCGCGGTCGGTCGTAGCAGCCGAGGATGCCAACTTCTGCCTGCATTGGGGCTTTGATGTCGAAGCGATCCGCGATGCGCTGGAAGATGGCGGCAGCCGGGGTGCATCGACCATCACGCAGCAGGTGGTCAAGAATGTATTTCTCTGGCAAGGGCGCAGCTGGGTCCGCAAGGCGCTTGAAACCTCGATGACTCCGGTTGTTGAAATCGTCTGGAGCAAGCAGCGCATTCTCGAAGTGTATCTGAACGTCGCGGAAACCGGACAAGGGATCTTTGGCGTCGAGGCCGCGGCGCAGAAGTACTATGGGGTAAGTGCGGCAAAGATGTCTCCGACACAAGCGGCGCGTGTGGCGGCGATTCTGCCATCGCCGCGCAACCGGTCGGTTACGGATCCATCGGTGCGGACCCGCAGGCGTGCCGCGTCAATTCTGGATGGAGCGGCCACCATCCGCGCAGATGGACGCGCCGCGTGTTTCGAGGATTGAAACCCAGACCCCTCAGCGGCTAAAGCTTGAAGGGTACTCTACTGGTTCGAATGGAAGTTCATGGCGCGTCTGTTTCACGTCCCCCTCTCGCCCTATTGCCGCAAGGTTCGCCTGTCTCTGGCCGAAAAGAAGATCGAGGTTGAGCTGGTCGAAGAACGATACTGGGAACAGGACCCGGATTTTTTGCGCCGCAACCCGGCGGGTAAGGTTCCTGTGCTGCGACTGGATGGTCAGATCATGGCCGAGAGCGCCGCGATCTGCGAATATATCGAAGAGACCCGACCCGAGCCACCCTTGATGCCTAAAAAAGCCGAAGCACGTTATGAGGTGCGGCGTTTGGTAGGCTGGTTTGATGACAAGTTTCACCACGAGGTGACCTCAAAGCTACTCTATGAGCGGGTGAACAAGAAAGTAACGGGGCAAGGCTATCCGGACAGCAAGAACGTCAAGGAAGGCGCGCGCGCGATCAAGTATCATCTGGATTATATGGCCTGGCTGCTGGATCACCGTCGCTGGCTGGCCGGAGATCAGATGACATTGGCCGATTTCGCCGCGGCGGCGCATCTGTCGGCGCTGGATTACATTTCGGACGTAGATTGGAACCGAAGCTCTGCGGTGAAGGACTGGTACGCCAAGATCAAATCCCGCCCGGCGTTCCGCTCGATTCTGGCGGATCAGGTTCCGGGATTCCGGCCACCGCCACATTACGCGGATCTGGATTTCTGATAGATTGAGGGGTAGGGGGCTGTCCGCCCCCTCTTGGCCATTGGGCCAATTCACCCCCGAAGGTATTTTTGGCCAGATGAAGAGCGGATCGGAGTTGAAACAGCGGTTGGTGGAGCAAGCCTTGTCTGAGGGGTTTGTCGCCTGTCGGGTTTGTCGTCCTTGGGATGTGCCCCGTGTTCCCGAACGGTTGGATGCCTTTCTACAAGCCGGATATCATGGCCAGATGGGCTGGATGGCTGAGCGGGCTCATTGGCGCGGTGATCCGTCTGTGCTGTGGCCTGACGCGCGGTCGGTGATCATGCTTGCGGAGAGCTATACGCCCGAGCATGACCCGACTGCGGTGCTGGCGCATTCCAACTTGGGCGCCATTTCGGTTTATGCGCAGAACAAGGATTATCACGATCTGGTTAAGAAGCGCCTCAAACGATTGGCGCGCTGGCTGATTGCCGAGGGTGGGGGTGAAGTGAAGGTGTTTGTCGATACTGCTCCGGTGCCAGAGAAGGCGCTGGGGCAGGCCGCTGGGCTGGGGTGGCAGGGCAAGCATACCAATCTTGTCAGTCAGGATTGGGGAAATTGGGCCTTTTTAGGGTCTGTTTTCACAACTTTGGATTTGCCTGTGGATGGCGCTGAGGTCGACCATTGTGGCTCATGCCGCGCGTGTTTGACGGCCTGTCCGACCGACGCGTTTCCGGCACCGTATCAGTTGGATGCGCGGCGCTGTATTTCGTATCTGACCATCGAGCATAAGGGGCCGGTGGAGGAAGAGTTGCGCGCGCTGTTGGGCAACCGAATCTATGGCTGCGATGATTGTCTTGCGGCCTGCCCGTGGAACAAGTTTGCGGTCGCGGCCAGTGACCTTCGCTATGCGGCGCGGGAGGAGCTAAAGGCGCCTCCGTTGGCGGAACTGGCGCAGCTGGATGATACAGCATTCCGCGCGATGTTCTCGGGCTCGCCGATAAAGCGGATCGGCCGGAATCGGTTCGTGCGGAACGTGCTTTATGCGATTGGGAACTCAGCGGTGCCGGCGTTACTGCAGGTTGCACAGGCGCTGACCGATGATCCGGATCCGACCGTGGCTGATGCCGCGCGCTGGGCGGCATCCCGGTTGTCGTAAACAGGCTGGACGCGCCGCAGGAAAACGCTACACCCGGTTCTGGCGAACAGATGGAGGACCCGATGGCGTTGGCTTTGGGGGTGGATACGGGCGGAACCTATACGGATGCGGTGCTGATCCGGGATGAGCGCGAGGTGATCGCATCGGCCAAATCGCTGACCACACGAGCGGATCTGGCGATTGGTGTGGGCCGCGCGGTTTCTGCTGTGCTAGAGACGGCTGATGTGTCTCCGGATCAGATTGGGATGGCATCGTTGTCGACAACGCTGGCCACCAATGCGTTGGTCGAAGGCCAGGGCGGGCGCGTGGCGTTGATCTATGTCGGGTTTCGGGAAAGCGACCTTGAGAAACACGGTCTAAGAGAGGCGTTGAAGGGCGATCCGGCTTTGGTACTGACCGGGGGGCACAACCATGCCGGGGGTCAGGTCGCCGAATTGGATGTTGCAGGGCTAGAGGCCTTTTTAGACTCACATTCAGGCATTTCCGGCTATGCGGTTGCGGCACAGTTCGCGACCAGGAATCCGGCGCATGAACTGGAAGTGGCGCGCGTGATTTCCGAGCGAACGGGAGTGCCGGTCACGTGCTCTCATCATCTGTCGGCCAAGCTGAATGGGCCAAAGCGTGCGGTGACCGCCGTGCTGAATGCACGATTGATCGGGATGATCGACCGCTTGATCGGGCGCGCGCAGGATCAGTTGCGCGCGCAGGGCATCACCGCCCCAATGATGGTTGTGCGCGGGGATGGCGCTTTGATGAGCGCCGAGCAGGCGCGGGAGCGTCCGATTGAAACGATCCTAAGTGGCCCTGCGGCCTCTATCGTTGGCGCGCGCTGGCTGACTGATGTTGAGAACGCGCTGGTGTCCGATATCGGCGGGACTACGACCGACGTCGCGCTGATCAGAGATGGCAAACCTGCCATCGACCCCGCAGGCGCGCAGGTTGGCGGTTTCCGGACCATGGTTGAAGCGGTTGCGATGCGGACTCATGGTTTGGGCGGTGACAGTCAGGTGCATGTGGTGACCGAAGGCTTGGGCGGCGGTGTCTTCCTTGGGCCGCGTCGGGTGCTGCCGGTGTCGCTGATCGCAGCTGAGGCCCCGGATGTGGTACATGCGGCATTGGATGAGCAATTGCGGGCGACGACCGTAGGTGAACATGACACGAGGTTTGCCCGTCGTGTGTCGGGTATCCCCGCCGATGGGGTCGGGCCGCGTGAATCAGTGTTACTGGACCGGTTGGAGGATCGTGTTGTGCCGCTCAGCAGTCTGTTGCAAACCCGGATGGAGCATGGGGCACTGGGTCGTTTGGTGGATCGCGGGATCGTACAGGTCTCGGGTGTCACCCCTTCGGATGCCAGCCATGCTCTGGGGCGGCTTGCGGATTGGGACTGCTCGGCAGCGCTCAAGGCGCTGGAACTGATGGCGCGTAAGCGGGTTGGATCAGGGGACAAGCTGGCAGCATCGCCTGAAGCGCTGGCTCAGCTCATTGTCGATCAGTTGACGAAACAAACCTCATTGACCTTATTAGAGACTGCTTTTGCCGAGGAAAGCCATGGGTTTGACCAGCCTGCAAGAGATCTGGCCCGGCATGTTCTGACGCAGCGCGGGCTGGCGAAACACCGTGGGTTGTTGGCATTGGATGCCGCGCTGAATGTGGATGTAGTGGGCCTTGGGGCTTCGGCCCCCAGCTATTACCCGGCAGTCGGAGAGCGGTTGCATTGCAAGATGGTCCTGCCAGAGCATGCCGGTGTTGCAAATGCCATCGGTGCGGTTGTCGGGCGGCTGACCCTTCGGCGGGCCGGTTCAGTTACGTCCCCGGCCGAAGGCCGCTATCGGGTACATCTGGAAGAGGGGCCGCAGGATTTCTCGGACTCGAATTCCGCTCTGCAGCTGCTTGAAGAGGTGCTGCGCAACGAGGCTGAGGGCGCGGTGCGCCAAGCAGGTGCCGAGGATATACGCGTGACAGTCGACCGCGATATCCGCACCGCCAAGATTGAGGCGCAAGAGGTATTCGTCGAAGCGTTGATCACGGTTGAAGCGAGCGGACGACCTCGGGTGGCGGTCGGATAGCCCCGCAAGGGGCTACCGCGCATATCATTCTGCCGCACTGGAGCGTTTTGGCAGCACCCAGTCCGGGCGCGGGAAATGGCAGGTGTATCCGTTGGGGATGCGCTCTAGGTAATCTTGATGCTCGGGCTCGGCTTCCCAGAAATCGCCGACGGGTTCGACTTCGGTCACCACATTGCCGGGCCAAATGCCGCTGGCGTTGACATCGGCAATTGTATCTTCGGCCACCTGTTTCTGGGCATCGTCCACATAGTAGATCGCCGAGCGATAACTCATTCCGCGGTCATTGCCCTGACGATTCAGGGTAGTCGGGTCGTGGATCTGGAAAAAGAACTCTAGCAGATCGCGATAGGTGATCTGGGTCGGGTCGAACCAGATTTCGATCCCTTCAGCATGGGTGCCGTGGTTGCGATAAGTTGCGTTTGGCACATCGCCGCCGGTGTATCCGACGCGGGTGCGCGAGACGCCGGGCAGTTTGCGGATCAGGTCCTGCATGCCCCAAAAGCAGCCTCCGGCCAGAACGGCGCGTTCATCGGTCATCAGATATCCTCCACATGGATCAGAAATTCGCCATACCCTTCGGCCTCCATCTCGTCGCGATGAATGAACCGCAGCGAGGCGGAATTGATGCAATAGCGTAGCCCGCCATGTTCGCGGGGGCCATCGGGAAACACGTGGCCCAGGTGGCTGTCGCCGTGTTTCGAGCGGACCTCGGTCCGGATCATGCCATGAGTGGTGTCGCGAAACTCTTCGACATGTTCATGTATGATTGGCTTGGTGAAACTGGGCCAGCCGCAGCCGGATTCGTATTTGTGGGTCGAGGCGAACAACGGTTCGCCCGAGACGATATCCACGTAGATGCCCGGTTCCTTGTTGTTCAACAGCTTGCCAGTGCCCGGGCGTTCGGTGCCGCTGCGCTGGGTGACGTGAAATTCTTCAGGTGAGAGGGCCGCAATGACCTCGGGGTCTTTGGTATAACGGGACATGGATCCTCCGGTGTTTGAATGATGATGTCCTATTTGGGCATAGATGCGCAGGAATCAAAACCATATTACAGCGCGCTCGCGGGTCTGTGCAGTTGATCCAAACGAATGCACGGCGCGTATGATTTATAACAGGAGGTGAAGTGATGTTCCGTATGGCTCTGTTGACTGCTCTGATCTTGTTGGGCAAAGCCCTTCAGGCGGCACCACTGACGGGCGAATTTTCATCAATCGATGGTGGGACAATATCACTGGAAGACTGGCGCGGACAGCCCGTGCTTGTGGTCAACACGGCGTCACTTTGCGGCTTTACCGGACAATACGCAGCGTTGCAGGAGCTGCACGAAACATATGAAGAACGCGGGCTGGTGGTACTGGCGGTCCCGTCGAATTCGTTCAAACAAGAGCTGGCGTCGTCGAAAGAGGTCAAGAATTTTTGCGAACTAAATTATGACCTTACGCTTCCGATGACGGATATCACTCCAGTGAAAGGTTTGGATGCCCATCCGTTTTACCGAGCTGTTGCTGCGCAGACTGGCTTTGTCCCGAAATGGAACTTTAACAAAGTGCTTATTGGCCCCGAGGGTGAGGTCGTTGCCACCTATGGGTCAAGCACCAAGCCAAATGCGCCTAATTTGATAGATCAGGTCGAGGCGTTGCTGCGCTGACCGGGCTCGCGCGACAGCTGTACGGCAAGAATACCCAGTGTTGTGATCAGAACCCCCACCGCATCCAATGGGCCCAGCTTCTCACCCAGTAAAATGGCGGCGATGGTCACGCCGAATACCGGGTTGAGGAAATGGAACGTTGCTGCACGGATCGGGCCGATGCGATCCAGTAGCAGGAACCAGATGAAAGTTGCCAGAAGGCCCGGGAATAACGTGGTGTAGGTGAAAGCCAGCATAAAAGGCAGTGTGGCGTGGATATGAATAGACTCGAACACCGGGGCGGCGAGAAACAGCACCGCCGATCCGATAAGCATCTGCAGCCCAACCACCATCATGAAGTTACCGCCCGAAGTCGCCCCCCGAACAGCCAAGGTGGCAAAGGTCAGCGCCAGCGCCCCGATTCCGCAGAGCAGAACCCCGAACAGATCGACACCAGCGTTAATCCGGCTACCCATGATTAGCGCGACACCGACAAAACCTGCCAGCAAGCCGACGATGCCCAGCGGGCGCATCCGCTCACCCAATAGCAGCCAGCCGGCTAGGGCTACCAGCAGGGGCATAGTCGAGGCGATAATCGCCGCGACCGAAGCCTCGACTGTCTGCATCGCATAGAAGTTTAGACCCAAATAAAGGGCATTTTGGCAGATTCCGAACAGAATAGTGGCGCGCCATTGGTTGCGAGTCAGGCGCCAGCTTTGCCCCATGGCGCGTGCGATCGCCACGCCCATTAGTCCCGAAATCAGAAATCGCAGCGCCAACGAGAACAAAGGCGAGGCATCGGCAACGATGATCCGCGCCGAGCTGAAGGCCGAAGACCAGATGAGGGCGAAAACAAGCCCCATGGCGATGGCGCGCAGGTCCATTACGGCCTCCTGATGAAATTCGGGCGACTGTTCCTGATTTTAACATGAGCTGCAAGGACCCATTGCGTCGAATAGCGGGGTCGCCCGATAGTTGGCATCAATGAGCTTGCGCGCAATGAGAATGAGCAGAGCTTTTTGTAGAAAAGCGCTGCTCATCATTATGATTCAGCTTGTCGCTTGATTCAGGCGAAAAAGCTAAGATCGTCCATCGAGAACCAACCCGCGTTCTCGACATGGTCATTGGTAATTTCACCTCCCGATGCAACGAACTCGACGTGATCAATATCGCGCCAGTCAAACTCGTGTGTGACGTGATCGAATGTCAGATCGACCTCTGCGGAGTGCACCAGCTCATCGCCATTATAGGCATTGATTGTGACTTGGTTTGCCCAGTTCGATTCAGGAATATACGTGGTGTCCGATCTGGAAGCATTGGCCAAGGAAACGCTGTTGAAGTTGAATTCTTCGCCATCGCTTTTGGAGAAGCCAACCGTTGCCCCCCAGGAATTGAATGCCTCCAGGTCGGGGTCGGGGTTTGAGCCACCGTATTCGTATGGGGTTAGAATGCCATCAGTGTTGCTCTGCCCTTTGCTAACACTTGCAATAAATACACCATTCAGCACCTGATCATTGTCTTTGATGCGGGTTCCGTCATTGAAATCCAGCACGAACTCTTCAAGCGGGTCAGGCGGGGTCAGTTCCGGGAAGTATTGGAACAAGGATTCAGGGATGTCCTCGACCTTTTCATACAAAGAAATCTCTTTCCCGGCTGCGTCTGGATAGCTGGTGACTTTCAATGCCCAAGAAGCACTGTCGTCCCCGTCCAGTTGCAGCACGTCAGAACGTTTTCCATCCGCATAAAGTGTAACGGTTACGTCCCCATTATCTTTCTCCAGCCGACGTTCCGAGATTTGTCCGTCCTGATAGGCGGTCGTGATCGAATCCCAGGATTTCGCATCCAGCTCATCAGTCTGGCTGATGCTGATGCGCTGGCCATTTGACCAGATCTCATGTTTCACGACTCCATTGTCATATGTCGTTGTCTTTTCAGATTTCTTTCCACTGCCATCAAATGAGGTGCTGATGGTTTCCCACGACTTTATGTCGCTTCCGTCTGTCTGCGTTACGTTGCTACGCTGTCCGTCTGTCCACGTTTCCTGTTTGACAATTCCATTGTCATAGGTGGTCGTCCGTCCGGTTGTCTCTCCGTTGACATCGAAGAACGTGTCGATCCGATCCCAGGATTTGGTTTGTAGAAAGTCCTGAACAGTACTGAAATGACCGGGCGCGAAGGCTTCAACCGTCCGGGCACCATTATCGTTTGTTATCGTGCGGCCTATGATATTGCCCGACGCATCATAGCGTAGAACGATCTGGTCCCAGGGTTTTGCACCGTCTCCGAAAAACCCATCTTGGATGAGAATCTCATCCGGAACACCATTTTGAAAGGTCTCGGTCACGCGGATACTGTCTGGATAAACCGTTCCGCGTTCGGTCATTATGCCATTGGCGTCATAGTCAATGAACCGATTATCAAAGCCCAATGCCTCTTCTGTTCCGACATAAAATTCCTGACGCAAAACGCCGTCTTCGTAAGTCCCGAAGACCTCGTATCCGGCATCAAAAGTCGTCCGCGTTGCAACGACAACATCGTCTTCAATCGTGTATTGGATGTTTGCCCAGTCGAATTGATTTTCTGTATCGAATTCAGTGGTTTGATATCGTGCCATAAATCGAGATTCCTCAATAATACTTCCCATTAAGCGAGTGGATGAGGAACATGACACAACTATGGCGATAGCGGCAAAAACTCGATATTAATCAGATGCTTACATAACTTATTCAGACAAAAAAAGGGCCGCCCGGTGGCGACCCCTTCGATCTTGCGATCTGTCTTCGGCGAATTAGCCGTTGACGCTGTCTTTCAGAGCTTTCGCGATGGTCATTTTGACCACTTTGTCGGCTTCTTTCTTGAACTGCTCGCCGGTGGCGGGGTTGCGCACCATGCGCTCGGGGCGCTCGCGGCAGTAGATTTTGCCAACGCCGGGCAGGGTGACTGCACCACCGGCCGAAACTTCGCGAGTGATAAGGCCGGTCATGGCCTCCAGCGCGGCATTTGCGGATTTCTTGTCAGTTCCCATTTCCTCAGCGAGAGCAGCCACCAGCTGAGTCTTTGTCATAGGCTTTGCCATTTCTTGGTCTCCTTAACGTGCCCGATCTATAGGGCCTCACCGCGTAACTGTAACGGGATATTGTGGCTGAACACAACGAATAGTAGCACTAAAAACCCCAAAAATAGGGGAAATTCGTTGCTTTTTTGCTTCAGAGAAAGGCCGTTTCGTCAAACGAACGCAATTTCCGGCTGTGTAACCGTTCCAGCGGCATGCCGCGCAAGTGCTCCATCGCCCGGATTCCGATCGCCAAATGACGACTGACCTGAGTGGTATAGAACGCCGAAGCCATGCCGGGAAGCTTTAATTCACCATGCAAGGGCTTATCCGAGACGCACAGCAAGGTGCCGTAAGGAACCCGGAACCGATAACCGTTGGCTGCGATTGTTGCACTTTCCATATCCAGCGCAATCGCACGGGACTGGCTGAGCCGTTGCACCGGGCCGGACTGATCGCGAAGCTCCCAATTGCGGTTATCGACCGAGGCGACTGTACCTGTTCGCATGATACGTTTCAGCTCGTAGCCTTCCAACTCGGTTACCTCGGCCACAGCCTGTTCCAGCGCGACCTGGACTTCGGCCAGCGGTGGGATCGGCACCCAGACGGGCAGGTCGTCGTCCAGCACTTTGTCCTCGCGCAGGTAGGCATGTGCCAGTACGAAATCCCCAAGCGCCTGCGTGTTGCGCAGACCGGCGCAGTGGCCGACCATCAACCAGGCGTGCGGGCGCAGAACCGCAATGTGGTCGGTGGCCGTTTTGGCATTCGATGGCCCGACGCCGATATTGACCAGCGTGATCCCAGACCCATCCGCGCGTTTCAGGTGGTAGGTTGGCATTTGCGGCAGTTTAAGGGGCTGTTCCAGTACGGCTTCGGCGTCCGTGATCTCAACATTCCCGGTCGAGACAAAGCTGGTATAGCCGCTGTCGGGATCAGCGAGTTGCGCCCGTGCGTAGCTCTCAAATTCCGAGACATAGAACTGATAGTTGGTGAACAGCACGTGGTTCTGGAAATGACCGGGGTCAGTCGCGGTGTAATGCGAAAGCCTTGCCAACGAATAGTCCACGCGCTGGGCCGTGAACAGCGCAAGGGGCCCGGCTTCGTTTTCCAGCTCGTGCACGCCATTCACGATATCGTCGTTTGTTGTATTCAGGTCCGGTACATCGAACGCATCGCGCAGAGTGAACCCAGCTGCACCCTGATGCGGGACAACCAGATCCGGGTTATTGGCGACAGCGAAATGGACCGGGATCGGCGTTTCCGAAGCTCCGATTGTGACCGGTTGATCGTGGTTCTTGATCAAAAGCGCGATCTGCTGGGTCAGGTAGGACCGGAACAGATCGGGGCGCGTCACTGTCGTGGCGTGCGTGCCCGGCTCGGACACGTGACCGAAGCTCAGCCGGCTGTCGACCTGCGCGTAAGACGAGGTCCTGATCCGGATTTCGGGGTAGAACGCCCGAAACCTCTCGGTAGGAGCGCCGTTCTTAAGTGCATTTGCAAACCTATCGCACAGGAATTTTGTCGCCTGTTCATAGAGCTCTTCCAAACGTGCGACAGCTGCAAGCGGATCGCTAAATTTCTCGGGGTTGGGAACGTCAGGTGTTCGGATAGTAGTCATGCAAGGGGTTCCAGAAGATCGATCTTTTCAAATGTGCGCACGTCCACCAGCCCAAGATCCGAGATCCGCAGCTCAGGGATCACAACCAAGGCCAGCAGAGAGTGCTGCATATAGGCGTTGTTAAGCTGACAGCCGCAGGTCTTCATCGCCTCGACCATTTGTTCAGCCTTGGCGGCAACGTCAGTCGCTGGGCTGTCGGACATCAGGCCTGCGATAGGCAGTTCCACCAGGGCCAGTTCTTCACCATCGCGAAAGATTGTGATGCCTCCGCCCACTTCGGCCAGCCTGTTCGCGGCCAGTGCCATCTGTTCACGGTCGGTACCGACAACAATCATATGGTGGCTGTCATGCGCAACGGTCGAGGCCATGGCCATTTTGCCTTGATACCCAAAGCCCGAGACAAAGGCGTTGGTCACACCTCCGGTAGCGCGATGCCGTTCGACCAATGCGATTTGGCACACATCGCCTTCGCCTTCAACAAGCCCTTCGATAATGGGCAGCTCCGATTTCAGTGCCTGCGTCGGGGCCTGATTTTCAACCACCCCGATCACGTTGGCCGTGACACGGTTCGCTCCGGCAGGGGCTGCGATCTCAAAGTCTGTCGAGGTCAGCGCGTGCCCTAGGTGTACGGTATTTCGCGCCTTATCGGGCCAGTTCAGATGCGGGCATTCGACCGTTACCGTCCCGTTTTCAGCCACAATCTGACCGCGCGCGACCACGGTTTCGATCGGAAGCTCTACCAGATCAGAACTCAGGATAATGTCAGCGCGCCGCCCGGGTGTGATCGAGCCGATCTCGCGTTCCAACCCAAAATGGGTCGCCGTGTTGATCGTCGCCATTTGCAGCGCAACCAGAGGATCGCAACCACAGGCAATCGCATGTCGCACTACGCGGTTCATGTGTCCGTCATTTACCAGCGTTCCCGAATGGCAGTCGTCGGTGCACAAGATGAAGTTGCGCGGGTCCAGCCCTTTTTCAGTCACCGCAGTAATCTGGCTTTCCACATCATACCAGGCCGACCCCAACCGCATCATTGACCGCATTCCCTGACGGACACGTGCGATGGCGTCGGCCTCGCAGGTGCCTTCATGATCATCGGCAGGGCCACCAGCGACGTAAGCGGCAAATTCAGGCCCTAAATCAGGCGAAGCGTAGTGCCCGCCAGCGGTTTTTCCGGCGCGCTGTGTGGCCGCGATCTCTGCCAACATCTTCGGATCGCCATGAATGACACCGGGAAAGTTCATCATCTCACCCAGACCGATGATACCGGGCCAAGACATCGCCTCAACCACATCCTCGGCGGTGATCTCATACCCTGTGGTCTCAAGCCCCGGTGCTGAGGGTGCACAGGACGGCATCTGGGTGAAGATGTTCAGCGGCTGCATCAGCGCCTCGTCATGCATCAGTCGCACACCTTCTAACCCCATCACATTGGCGATCTCATGCGGGTCGGTGAACATCGAAGTTGTGCCATGCGGAATGACTGCGCGGGCAAATTCTGCCGGGGTCAACATGCCCGATTCGATATGCATATGAGCATCGCATAACCCCGGCACCAAATAGCGACCGTGCGCCTCGATGATCTGAGTCTCAGGACCGATACAATGCGCGGCGTCCGGCCCCACAAAAGCAACGCGCCCCGCAGCGATCGCCACGTCATGGTCAGGCAGGGTTTCGCGGCTATGCACATTGACCCAGACGCCGCCACGGATCACCAAATCGGCAGCCTCGCGGCCAGCAGCCACGGCGATGAGACGAGGGGCGGTATCGGGCCAACTTGGGAAGGGAGTGTATTCCATGACCCAACTTTCCCGAATGCGGCGCAAGGTGCAACCCCCACTATTAAGGTATCATGGAATCATCACAAAACCTGCCATCCGCAGCGCGCCAGCGCTGCCACGCCCAACCAGAGGAGATGCCCAAAGGGCATCAACGATGGGCGGGAGCGACCCGCGATTAGTTGTGGCGATCGGCTTCAATCTCTGCGCGCAGCCAGTCGACAAACGCCAACGCGCCCGGCGTTTCCTCGGCTTGGGGCGATAGCAATAGATAATAGGCCTCGGGCATAGCAGCGCGATGGATGAACGGCGCGATCAGGCGGCCTTCTTCAATCAACCGTTTTGCGATCATGTCGTGGGCTAAACACAAGCCTCCTCCGGCCATCGCAACCGACAGGCTGACCAGATAGGTCGTCGAATAGGTCACCTTAGGTTTCCCCCAAGTTAGACTCTGATCTGTGATCCAGCTCTCCCAATTCGACAACAAATTTGAACAGTCGAACAGGGGCTGTTCCTGCAGGGTTTCCAGCGTCACCGGGAAGTCGGGGGCACAGACAGGATAGTAGTGATCTGTCCGTAGCAATTCCGTTCGCACCGTATCGGCCGGGCGCAGCGAATAGCGGATTTCCACCGCCGCGCCTTCGGCCATTTCGCGCGGCTCCCAGAGCTCAGTAAAGATATTCAGATGTACATCCGGATGCAGTTCCCGAAACCGGGGTAGGCGCGGAGCCAGCCAGTTGACGGCAAATGTGATGTTGCTCTGGACCTGAACCGCGTTTTGTTGTGCGCCCGTGACGGCTTGTGTCCCCCTTACCAGAGTTCGAAAGGCTTCACGCACGACCGGCAGATAGGTGATACCAGCTTCGGTCAGCTCCAATGCACGCGGACGACGTAGGAATAATGGCTGACCCAAATAGCCCTCTAGTGATTTGATTTGCTGGCTGACTGCGCTTTGCGTCATGTTCAAATCCCGCGCCGCCCCCGTGAATGACAAATGACGGGCCGCCGCTTCAAATGTGCGTAGCCAGCCGAGCGGTGGAAGTGATTTCTGCATGCTCATAACTCTGCCAGTAGTTTTACTAATGAACTAGGCATGTTTTTTTCGTTGGTCAAACGTTTGCGGTGAAGGCACGATTTCCCAGAAGTCAATTGACCAGCGAAGGAGCCCGGCATGAGCGTTACAAACCTGCGTCCCAACATCGATCATTGGTCCGAACGCGTGGACATGGCCGCCGCATTCCGCTGGACCGAACGGTTGAACATGCATGAAGGGGTGGCGAACCATTTCAGCCTTGCGGTGAACGAAGACGGCACGCAGTTCCTGATGAATGCCAACCAGATGCATTTCGCGCG
The DNA here is from genome assembly GCF_056537585.1 of Ruegeria sp. C9. Classification (NCBI taxonomy): domain Bacteria; kingdom Pseudomonadati; phylum Pseudomonadota; class Alphaproteobacteria; order Rhodobacterales; family Roseobacteraceae; genus Ruegeria; species Ruegeria sp. C9. Next base: position 7,253 of record NZ_JBQFRU010000009.1, on the reverse strand, counting down.
TATCAAGGCGTCAAATCTGCTGCTGCTTGATGCCAATGACAAAGATGTCATGGACCAGCCCGGCGCACCGGATCCGACGGCTTGGGGGCTCCACGGATCGATCCACCGCCATTGCCCGCATGCGCGCTGCGTGATGCACGTGCATTCGATTTTTGCGACGGTTCTTGCCTCGCTGGCAGACAGCAGCTTGCCGCCGATCGATCAGAACACCGCAACTTTCTTCAATCGCTACGTAATCGATGAAGAATTCGGAGGTCTGGCTTTTGAAAACGAAGGTGAGCGCTGTGCCGCGATGCTGTCGGACCCGAAAAAGAAAGTCATGATCATGGGCAACCACGGGGTTTTGGTGATCGGCGACAGTCCGGCAGATGCCTTTAACAGACTCTATTATTTTGAACGCGCCGCAGAAACGTACATTCGTGCTCTTCAAACCAGGCAACCTTTGCGCGTTCTGTCCGATGAGATTGCTGAGAAAACCGCGCAAGAGCTTGATGAATATCCCGGTCAGGCCGAAGCACATCTACGCGAAATCAAATCTGTTCTGGATGCCGAAGGCTCGGATTACGCAACCTGAAGCGCACTGTTAGGAGTTTCAGCCATGACCGATATGCATGATGCAGAAGCCGCCCGATGGAATTACCGCCCCGAAGGGCCCGTCGGTTTGAACCCTTTGTTCAACTGGCCGCCGCGTCCTGCGGCTATCCTGAACTGGTACAAAGGGGCTTGGCTTCCCCTTACGTCGCTGACGCTTTGCATGGTGATGGCTTTTGCCGCCTATTTCGTGTTTTTACCTCCATTAGAGACCATGCAGAGTTTCGCGCCCGGCTGGATGTTCCGTATCTGGCTGCTGAACATGGTGCCTCAGATCATGATAGCAGGAGGTCTGCATTGGTGGCTTTACATGCGCAAAGGGCAGGGCATGTACAAGAAATTCGACCGGCGTGATCTGACACGTGACAATGGGTCGTTTACCTTTCGAAATCAGGTTTTGGATAACATCTGGTGGACGCTGGGAAGTGCGATGACTGTGGCGACGGTCTATCAGTGGCTGATCTACTGGGCGATGGCGAATGGCTATGCGCCAGTGATAACCTGGGCCGCGGCCCCCGTTTGGTTCGTGATCTGGATGCTTTTCATCCCGATGTGGTCAGGGCTTCATTTCTACTGGGTGCACCGATTGGAACATCACCCGAAACTCTACAAGCACGTTCATGCTGTGCACCATCGTAACGTCAATATCGGACCATGGTCGGGAATATCGAACCACTGGTATGAAAACCTTCTTTATTTCACCACCTACTTCATCCATCTGATTGTACCCTCGCATCCGCTGCATCTGCTATTTCACGCCTACTTCCAGCAGATCAGCCCGGTACTGTCTCACTCGGGTTTCGAAAAGCTGAAGGCTGGTGAAACGGATGCCGCGCGGGCCGGGGATTTCTTCCACCAGCTTCATCACCGGTATTTCGAGTGTAACTACGGCACATCCGAGATTCCGTTCGACAAGTGGTTCGGCACTTATCACGATGGTTCAGCCGAGGCGACAACGCGGACACGGGCTTTCAAGAAGCAGATGTATACTTAGACACAAGGGCGTTCTGCCCCGCCGAGTTCTGCATAGGTCCGTATATGACCTACGCAGAGCTTTGGTCAGGTTTTCTCAAACAACGCGATCAAAGCGACGTCATCTTTGTTGGGGCCGGCAGCAAGATCGCCGTAAATCCGGACCTGCGTTAAAGATAAGTCTCTGATCTGATCCGCCTCGAGCCGGCGGAAGGTATCGGCAAACCCGAGCGCCTCAAAGTGTTTTGCGTTGATCGACAGGGCGAACTGCGCACCGTGGCGTGCGACACGCAAGAGCGCTGGCAAAACTTCTGGCCCAAGATGGCCATGGGTGAACGTTCCGGACGAGACGACACCGGCATAGCTGCCGCGCGGAACCGGCAGGCCCTGATTGAGATCGGCTTCGATCGCGTCGCGATAGATATCCTTGCGCATCGCCTCGTCCAGCATTTCGGCGCTGATATCGGTGGCGTCGATCGGACCCACGCCTAACCCGGCCAGAATAGCTCCGCATAACCCCGTGCCCGCGCCTACATCCAATACCGGGCCTTGTCCGCCTGCACCCACAAAAGCGCGCGCCGTGTGGTTGTGGAGTTGATAATCCTCAAGCGCTGCGAAACTGTCGTCATATTCCCCTGCCCATTCCGCATAAAGGCGCTTGTTCTCCTCGGGCGATTTCAGGGAGTAGGCTGCGTGCAAGTCAGGTGTCTTTTTGGTCATTTCTCAATGAATGCGCATCAGAGGATTCGAATCAAGTGCGTCCATCCGGCGCTTGCATCCACGTGCCGGGCAGATCATCAAAGGGACCATGACACAGACACTATTCTCCTTCGGCCACGGCTATTCTGCCCGAGCGATATCGAAGCAACTGGATCCAACCGCATGGCGGGTCATCGGAACCACGCGTGATTCCCAACAACTTGAGACAATTCGCGATTCGGGTGCCGAGCCTCGTGTCTGGCCAGGGGATCGGCCTGATCTGGACGGGGTGACGCATCTGCTTGTCTCTACAGCACCCACAGCCGAAGGTGATCCGGTGCTGGCGGAATTGAAGGATGAGATCGCCGCGCGGATCGGACAGTTCAAATGGGTCGGCTACCTGTCGACCACAGCCGTTTACGGGGATCACCAGGGAGGCTGGGTGGATGAGACGACGCCCGCCACACCGACGGCTGAACGTGGCCTTTGGCGCGTGCGTGCCGAGGAGCAATGGGGCGGCATTCCGGGCCTGCCCTTGCATATCTTCCGACTGGCAGGGATTTACGGGCCGGGTCGCGGGCCGTTTTCAAAGCTGAAACGCGGTGGGTTGCGGCGGATCATCAAGCCGGGCCAGGTGTTTTCGCGCATTCATGTTGACGACATTGCACAGGTTTTGATCGCGTCGATGGCCAAACCCAATCCGGGTGCGATCTACAATGTCTGTGATGATGAACCGGTGCCGCCGCAGGATGTGATCGGCTATGCCGCCGAATTGCAAGGTCTGCCGATGCCACCTGCTGTTCCGTTTGATGAGGCTGATCTGACCCCGATGGCGCGCAGTTTCTATAATGAGAACAAGCGCGTTCGGAATGACAGGATCAAGGATGAACTGGGCGTCTCATTGCTCTATCCGAACTACCGTGTAGGGTTGGAAGCACTGATGCAGCATCAGAAGGATGCCACTTGATCACCGCGCCTTGCCAAGAAACCGGCACGGATTGTATGGGATTTCGATGAAAGACCGCTCTGTCCCGCTGAACATTACCGTTTCGACCCTGACCCGGCGGCGGCCCGAGATGCTGGCCGCTTTGATTCGAAGCTGGGGAGAGATGAAGCTGCCGCCCGACTGCTCGGTGCGATGTTTGGTGGTGGAAAACGACAGCGCCGCGCTCAGCGAAGGTACCGTGCAGGCAGTAGGGGAGAAGCTGCCTAATGGAGCAAGTCTGAACTATGTCCTTGAGACCGAACTCGGCATCCCGTTCGGACGCAACCGAGCCGCACGCGAAGCGTTGGAGAATGGCTCGGATCTGCTCTGTTTTGTCGATGATGACGAAGTGGTGGCGGTCGATTGGCTTGAAAGGTTGGTCGCCGGGTATCGCAACAGCTCTGCCGTGCTAATGGGCGCTCCGCTTCGTGCGGCGGGGCCATCGGGGCAGGAGACCGCGATTCAGCGGCTGATGTTGCGCAATATCAGCAATCGTTACCTCGACAAGGAAAACGCGGCTGCAAAGAAAGCCACGTTGAACAGTACCGGTGGCGTGACCATCGTGACAAACAACTGGCTGGGCGAGACACGCCTGTTCAGCGAAACCGGCCTTTGGTTCGATGAAACCATGCGGATGACCGGCGGGACGGATGCAAAGTTCTATGCCGAGACCGTTGCTGCAGGCTTACCGGTCGGCTGGGTGCCCGACGCTTTTGTGTACGAGACCATTCCTCCCGAAAGGTTGTCATTCTGGTATCAGACCGCCCGGGGAAGGGACCAGTCCAACACCCATATGCGCCGTAAGCTTGATCAGAAGCCAACAAAGGCGATCTTGGGGTTTTTGAGCACCCCCTTCCGCTTGTTGGCGCTGTTAGGGGCAATCCTTCTGTTTCCGTTCCAACCAGATCGGCGATTGATCCAGATCGCCCGAACGGTTGGGTGGCTTGTCGGGGTATTGGGAATTCCCTTCGGCTATAAATCGGCCCTTTATAAGAAGGTCAGTGGCCACTGAATCTGGGCCGGTCAATCCGTTTTGCGTTAGACTCAGTTCAGTCGTTTCATGCGCGGCCATCATCGTAAGCTTATTTGCGTCTACTCTCTCTCGTGCCCGACTTGCGAGGCATGGTTAAGCTTGGCGGTGCAATCGCAATCACGCGCTTCAGGGTCAGGCTGCGCGCAGATGTTCAAGTGATAGCCCTGGATTATCAATATCATCAAAAAACAAAACTTATATGAATGGCTTGGATTTGCTAAATCTACATCCAAACAGAAAGAACGAGTCGTTAATGCTATTTCCTACAATGAAGGCAGGGCCGATCTGCGCGATCCCGCGTAATGCCCATTCCAAGGACGAGCGCAAAAACACTCAAGACCCCTGTTTCTCGTTTCAAAGTTAACCGCGCGACGCACACATCTAGCCAGGACTGGAGATCGATATGGACGGAAGTGATACCCCCAACATGGGCAAATGCCCGGTAATGCATGGCGCCGAGGCCCGGTCCAACCGGGATTGGTGGCCGAACCAACTGAACCTGTCGATTCTGCATCAGCATAGCCCTGCATCGAACCCGATGGGCGAGACATTCGACTATGCCGAAGAGTTCAAGAAGCTCGACCTGAAGGCACTGAAGGAAGACCTGTATGCGCTGATGACAGATTCGCAAGATTGGTGGCCCGCAGATTATGGTCACTATGGCGGTTTGTTCATTCGTATGGCCTGGCACGCAGCGGGCACCTACCGCACGGCAGATGGCCGCGGTGGCGCATCGACCGGCAATCAGCGGTTCGCTCCGCTGAACAGCTGGCCGGACAATGGCAACCTGGACAAGGCGCGCCGTCTGCTTTGGCCGATCAAGCAGAAGTACGGCAACCAGATCTCGTGGGCTGACCTTTACATATTGGCGGGCAACTGCGCGATCGAATCCATGGGCGGTACAACATTTGGATTCTCCGGTGGTCGTGAAGACATCTGGGCACCCGAAGAAGACATTTATTGGGGTGCCGAGACCGAATGGCTGGCCCCAACTGAGAACCCGCACAGCCGCTATTCGGGCGAACGTGATCTGGAAAACCCGTTGGCCGCTGTTCAGATGGGTCTGATCTATGTGAATCCCGAAGGTCCAGATGGTCAGCCAGATGCCTTGGCTTCAGGTCGCGATATTCGCGACACCTTTGGCCGAATGGCGATGAATGACGAAGAAACCGTTGCTTTGGTTGCGGGTGGCCACACCTTTGGTAAGGCCCACGGCGCCGGTGATCCCGGTCTTGTCGGTCCCGAACCCGAGGCCGCCCCGATGGAGGCGATGGGCTTTGGCTGGATCAACGATTTTGGCAGCGGCAAGGGTGATGATACCACCACCAGCGGCATCGAGGGTGCCTGGACCGCAAACCCGACCAAGTGGGACAACGGTTACTTCGACCTGCTGTTTGGCTACGACTGGAACCTGACCAAGAGCCCAGCGGGCGCGTGGATCTGGGAACCTGTTGGGGTCAAGGAAGAGGACATGGCCCCGGCAGCGGGTGATCCATCGAAAAAGGTCAAGACTATGATGACCACCGCCGACATGGCGATGCGCATGGATCCGATCTATGGCCCGATCTCGAAGCGCTTCCACGAAAACCCGGACGAATTTGCCGATGCCTTTGCTCGCGCGTGGTTCAAACTAACCCACCGCGACATGGGTCCGCGTGCGCGTTATCTTGGAGCCGAGGCTCCCAGCGAAGAGCTTATTTGGCAAGACAACGTCCCGGCCGTCGATCACGCGCTTATTGACGACGCTGATGTAGCCGATCTGAAAGCCAAGATACTCGCGACGGGATTGTCTATCTCAGATCTGGTGTCGACCGCATGGGCTTCGGCCTCGACCTTCCGGGGATCGGATATGCGTGGCGGTGCCAACGGTGCGCGCGTTCGTCTGGCCCCGCAGAAGGATTGGGAGGTCAACGAACCGTTGAAACTGTCCAAGGCGCTGGATGCGCTGGAAGGCGTTCAGAAAGCGTTCAATGACGCACAGTCTGGTGGCAAGAAGGTCTCATTGGCAGATGTCATTGTCTTGGGTGGTGGTGCTGCCATCGAACAGGCAGCCAAGGCTGCAGGTCATGACGTTGATGTTCCCTTTAGCCCCGGCCGCACCGATGCTTCGCAAGAGCAGACGGATGTCGAGTCTTTCACGGTGATGGAACCGATGGCGGACGGTTTCCGCAACTACCTGCACAAGGAATACTCGGTTCCGGCCGAGGCCCTGCTGGTGGACAAAGCGCAACTGCTGACGCTGTCGGCACCGGAGATGACCGCGCTTGTAGGTGGGATGCGTGTGCTGGGCACAAACTTTGACGGAACTTCTCATGGTGTGCTGACCGAACGGGTCGGCACGCTCAGCACCGATTTCTTCGTGAACCTGCTGGATATGGGCACCGAATGGAAACCATCCGGTGACGGCGTCTATGAAGGCCGCGACCGCGCAAGTGGTGACGTGAAGTGGACAGGTACCCGCGTGGATTTGGTCTTTGGGTCGAACTCGCAGCTGCGGGCACTGGCCGAGGTCTATGGTCAGGACGACGCAGGTGGCAAATTTGTCTGCGATTTCATCTCGGCCTGGAACAAGGTGATGAACGCGGATCGTTTTGATCTGAAGTAACCCTATAACCATCGCAGTAAATTGCGCCGCCCGAGGAGAGTCGGGCGGCGTTTTCATGCGCCTGACTCAGGGCGCGTACCAAGCATTGGGTACGATTCCGCCGAGAGACTGTTCTTTCTCTTTCTATAAACCTCCTTTTTGTGAGTTCTCGGGAGGATTTGTTAAGCTAACCTGTTGTTTTTATTAAGGTGAAGAAGAAGGTGGTCGGAAATGTGAAGTTTTTTCAAATTGGGGGTTGCAGGTCCCAGACCTAATCCGTAAATACCCCTTCACCGGCGCTGCTGAGGTGCTGGGACGCGGTGGAAGCTGCGGAGACGCTCGGGAGAGACTGGGGGCATCTGAGGTTTTTGATTGGGCGGTGGCGCTGA
>NZ_JBQFRU010000008.1:0-185824 GCF_056537585.1 Ruegeria sp. C9 | reverse complement strand
CGAAGCCGAAGCCGAAGCCGAAGCCGAAGCCGAAGCCGAAGCCGAAGCCGAAGCCGAAGCCGAAGCCGAAGCCGAAGCCGAAGCCGAAGCCGAAGCCGAAGCCGAAGCCCTGAACAGGGCCGAGCCGACCGAAGAAAAGGTGATCGAACGCACAGTCGAAAAACGCGGTGGGTTTGTTCCGGCTTTGTTGGGCGGGGTTATTGCTGCAGGCCTCGGATTTGCTGTAGGCAACAGCGGGTTATTGTCTCAAGGAGCAGATAGCTCGGACGCAATTTCCGCGCTCGAGTCGAAGCTGGCGGAACAATCCGATCAGATTGCCCAACTGACAAAAACTCTTGCTGAAGGCCCCGATGTCTCGGGCTTGTCAGATCAGATCAAGGCGTTGTCGGATAAGCTTGCTCCGGTCGAAAGCGATCTGACTGCCGTGAAGAGCAGTGTTGATGGCCTGACCGGTAAGGTCGACCCGCTTGACGAACGCCTGACCGCGCTTGAGAAGCAGCCGCTTGAAGCAAATGTCTCGCCCGAGGCCACAGCCGCGTTCGAGGCAGAATTGAAGAAACTACAGGATTCTCTGGCCGCTCAGCGTAGCGAAGTGGAAAAGATGGTCTCAGACGCGCAGGCTTTAGAGGCTAAAGCTTCGGCCGAAGCGCGCGCGGCGACCAACGCTGCCATCCTGTCGCGTTTGCATGGTCAATTGGATGCCGGTCAACCCTATGAAGATTTGGTCTCTGAACTGAAAGCCGGTGGTGTCGATGTACCCGATGCCTTGGCTGCATCTTCGAAGGACGGAGTTGAGACGCTTTCGGCGCTGCGCAGCTCATTTGCCCCCGCAGCCCGCGCCGCACTGGCGGATGCCCGTGATGCCGATAAAGGCACCGGCTTGGTTGCTTTCTTGCAGCGCCAGACAGGCGCGCGGTCGGTGACCCCGCAAGAGGGCGACGATCCGGACGCGGTCTTGTCACGCGCTCAAGCGGCGTTGGCGGATGGTGATGTCACTAAGGCGTTGACCGAACTGAAATCCTTGCCCGAAGCGGCGCAGACCGCATTGGCGGATTGGGAGCAGGCGGCGCAGACACGGGCCTCTGCCGTCGAGGCCGCAAATACGCTTGCTTCAAGCCTGAACTCGAACTGAAGGACCTGCCATGCTGTGGTCATTGTTAAAGATCCTTGTTTTTGTTGCGATTATCGGCCTGCTGGCCATGGGTGCTGGGTTCTTGATGGAATCATCCGGCGGCGTGCAGATCACCGTCGCAGGCACCGAATACACACTGGGCCCGCTGCAATCAGTGATCGCGCTGGGCGTGCTGGTGTTTGCGGTCTGGTTGTTCTTCAAGCTGCTTACGCTGCTGATCGCCACGCTGAAATTCCTAAACGGTGATGAAACCGCCCTTTCACGTTATTTCGATCGCAGTCGGGAAAAGCGAGGATATCAGGCGCTGGCGGACGGGTTGATGGCGCTGGCCTCGGGTGAGGGGCGCGTGGCGATGACCAAGGCTCATAAGGCCGAGAAGCTGCTGAACAATCCGGAACTGACCAATTTGCTGGTGGCGCAGGCAGCCGAGATGACCGGCGATACCAAGAAAGCGTCCGAGACTTACAAGAAGCTGGTCACCAACAACGCCACGCGATTTGTCGGTGTGCGCGGGATCATGAAGCAAAAGCTGGCCGAAGGCGATGATGACACCGCGCGCAAGCTGGCCGAGAAGGCTCTGGCCCTCAAACCCCGGCACGAAGAAACGCAGGATGTGCTGTTGAACCTGCAGACCAAAGCGCAGGATTGGGCCGGTGCGCGGTCCACGTTGACCTCGAAGCTTAAGGCCGGGTACTTGCCGCGCGACGTGTTCAAACGGCGAGACGCAGTCCTGGCTTTGTCCGAGGCCAAAGTGCTGCTGGACGACACGGCGACGGTCGAACAGCAGGAACATGCGATTGAGGCAAACCGCCTTTCACCCGATCTTGTCCCAGCAGCCGCCATGGCCGCGCGTGCCTATATCGAAAAGGGCAAACCGCGTGCAGCCACCAAGATTCTGAAAAAGGCGTGGGAAGTACAACCTCACCCCGATCTGGCCCATGCCTTTGCCGAGATTGTGCCAGACGAAACACCTGAACAGCGGATCAAGCGGTTCACCGCTTTGACCCGCATTCATTCAGATAATATGGAAACACGCCTGATTTTGGCCGAGCTGAACATCGTAGCCGAAGACTTCCCCGAAGCGCGACGCGCGCTGGGTGATGTTGTCGAAAAGCAGGGGGATGCACGGGCCTACACGCTGATGGCTGCGATTGAACGGGGCGAGGGCGCCTCGGACGCGGTGGTTCAGGGTTGGCTGGCCAAGGCGTTGAACGCACCGCGCGGGCCGCAATGGGTCTGCACCAATTGCCACGACATTCAGCCTGAATGGGGACCGGTGTGCCAGAACTGCGGCAGCTTCGATACGCTCAGCTGGCAGACGCCTCAGACGCCCGAGATTGCTAGTGCGACGGGTGTGCACATGCTGCCTCTGATCGTTGGCGCGCTTGAGGATCAATCAGAGGCTGAAGAGGCAGAGGAACCTGAAGAAAGTGCTGAAGAGTCACCTGAAGAGCCGGTCGAAGAGGACATGATCGAGGGAAAGGCCGAGCCGGTCACGGAGGAAGTCGCGCGACAGACCTAACGCGCGGTCTCGGCGTTGAAAGCGTCGTTCCGCAGCTTAAACAGCCCGGCCCACCGATTTTGATCAAGGGCGACCAAAGCCATTATGTGCTATCGGCTGTCGTCGGCGACACCGGCACACAAGACGACTAAACCGATCCCGGCGGGTTTTGCACGTCCAGATAACGTTCGGCCGGAATCCTCACGAGACCTTTGATCCCCAAGGCAGTACGATCCGCATCATCCAACTGCGCAATTGCCCGTTCAACCGCTGTAAAAATCGCTTGCTGATCGTTACCCTCCGCAGTGATCAATGGCAGGCTAGGCGTCGGGTCCGTCCACTCTAAAACCCGCAGAGATGCGGCAAACTCTTCATACTCAGCCATCAATCGCCAAGAAACCGCATCAAGGGCAGCGATATCTGCGTGACCTTCCGCAACGGCATGCGCCGACTTCAGGTGACCTTCGGTTTGCACACGGTGCTTGAACCAGAAGCCATGCGGCTCAAGATGCCAATAAGGCGCGGCGTAGCCAGATTGCGAAAATGTCTGGTTGTAAGCGAACACCGTTTCCCGAAACGCCATCAGATTTGTGCGTGGATCATCGGCGCGCACGACCAGAGCACTGCGGTAATAGCCGGGCGGGCACCCGTCGAGACCATAGTCTGGCGTGCCAACCAACGCGACCTTATCGTGTAGCCATGTCCGGTACGGCATGCCGCAAGTCTGGCTCAGCACCAGTTCCGGGTGCTGCCAGACCGAGAATTCCTCGGCGTCCTGCGACAGATGCTCAGGGCTCTCGATCCCGGCGCGGTTCAGATTGTCACGGATGAGGTTCCAGTATCGCAGATGTGCCTCATCAAGCTGAGGGCGGGCATACATCATCAGGCTTGCGATCATTGCATCTGCCCGAACAGTTCATACAGCTCTATCGTGGTTTTCACGCCGACTTTCTGCTGGATGCGCCCGCGATGTATTTCTACCGTGCGCGGGCTGATACCCAAGGCGGTTGCGATCTCTTTGCTCGACGTGCGCGCGGGGTGGGTCAGAATATGTTGCAAGACCTGCTCCTCGCGGTCGGTCAAAAGTCTGCGCTTGTCCGCAAGCATCTGACGTCGCGATTTCTCGGCGCGCAGACGGTCGCCTATTTCAAACGCGGCCTGTATCCGTTCGATCAGCACCTGCAGGTCAAAGGGTTTTTCCAGAAAATCAATTGCACCCGCCTTGGTGGCCCGCACGGATTCCGGAATGCCGCCATGACCCGAGATGAAAATGACCGGTATGGTCGACTCGCGCCGGTTCAGATGTTCCTGCAATTCCAGCCCGTCCATCCCGGGCATGCCATAGTCCAGGATCAGGCAACCTTTTGCATCCTCATGCACCTGATTCAGAAATGTCTGCGCATCGGCAAAATGCTCGACCCTTAGTCCGCGTTTGCTGAGCGAGCGAGATAAGGCGACGCGCACATCTTCATCGTCATCGACGATATAAACGACCAGCGGCTCAAAGGTCATGCGTGATCCTCCTTGGGCTGATCGCGGCGCTGCAGGGTGAAACAGAAGCGCGCCCCGGACGTCTCAGTAGGCTCGTACCAAATGGCTCCGTCATTGGCTTTGACGATGGTCCGACAAATGGACAGGCCCAGCCCCATCCCGTCGGTCTTCTGGGTGTCAAACGAGTTGAACAAGGTGACACCATCGCTAATCCCGGGCCCGTTATCCTCAACCCGCACCTCGACCAGTTCATCGCTAGTCTTTGTAGTGATGGTGATTTTACCCTTGCCATCCGGATCCAGGGCCAGGGCGTCGATCGCGTTGCGCAACAGGTTAACCAGAACCTGAGCGATCTGCGTCCGGTTTCCGATGACAAGAGGAAGGTCGGTTTCTTCATAAAGCAGCTTGATCTCGTGTAACTTCGCCTCGGCGTCCATCAGGCTGACGGTTTGCCGGATCAACCCGTTCAGTTCAAACGGAGTCTGACGTCCGCGATCCTTACGCACCACATCACGCAGTGCGCGGATGATGTCGCCCGCACGGCGCGACTGGCGGTCGATATCCGAAAGGATTTCTATCACCTCAGGATCGGGATCGCCGATTTCATCCAGCGTGATCTTTGCGGCGTCGACATTATAGGAAATCGCGCTTAGCGGTTGGTTCAGCTCATGCGCCAGCCCTGAGGCCATTTCTCCCATCAGGTTGACCCGTGCCACATGGGACAGATCGCGGCTGAGGCGGCTTACTTCATCCTCGGCCTGCTTCCGATCGCTGACGTTGTCGATAATGGCAACCGCATGATCAGGGGTCCCGCTTTCATCGCGGATCAGAATGGCATTGACCCGCAACCAGATGGGGGATCCGTCTTTTCGGATAAACTGGTTTTCGGCAATGAACTCGGAATCCTGCAGCAGGGTTTCGCGGAACTTGACCGCGATCTGCTGTTCATCTTCCGGCAGGATGTCGGCCAGCGTCATCCTCTCCAATTCATCCGGCTGATATCCCATGATATCGCACAGCTGTTCGTTGGTCCGCAGAAACCGCCCCGTTTCGGGCGAGATCTGCGCCATCCCGCGCGAGGCCAGATCGAAGGTGCGGCCATAGGCGGTCTCGAACCGTTGCCGTTGCCGAACTTCCTGTGTCAGAGCCGCGCCGGTATCTTCCAGCTCGCGATAGGGGCTGTGCAGGCCTTCTTCGGTGGTGATCTCTCCGCTGCGCAATTGCTGACTCTGGCTGGCAAAGGTCCGCACAGGGGCATAGATCCGGTCGGCCATGGCAAGTCCGATTGCGCCGGTCAGAATGGCAATGGCAAGCGCGATCCAGACGCCTTGCGTCCGGTTCTTCTTGATCTCGCCGATAAAGTTGTCCTCGGCCGCATAAAGCCCGATCAACCAACGCAGCCCCGGCTCGGACACCTCGATCAGCATCGCCACATAGTCCTGACCGTTCAGCTGGAAATCGGTATGAACCGGTCCTTCCGTGTCGCTCAGACCGGTTTGCACGACATCTCCGAACGCCTTTTGCGCGATGGGGTCTGCGATTTGGTCCACACGCGTCAGCTCGGGCGCTTCCATATGTGCTTCCTGCCGGATCAGCACCAGCGTTGGATGCGCCAGCACCGCGCCATTTTCGTTCAGAACCAGCGCGGCACCGCGTCGTTCCGACCAGATATCCAGCAGGAATCCCGACAGGGCGTCGATCTGGATATCGACACCCAAAATGGCACGGATATCTCCGGTATCGTCCGATATGGGGACACTATAAGTGATCCCCGGCTGGCGCGTGGTGAAGAAGATATAAGGCTCTGTCCAGATCGGTGCTTTGGCTTCGGTCACCATTCTGAACCAAGGCCGGGTGCGCGCCTCATAGGTGTCAGTCTGGGTAGTGGCCGTTTCCAGCAATGTGAACTGATCGTTGCGCCATTGGAAATCGGCGGGATGTTCCGCGGTGCCGGGCAGGAATGGCGGAACGAACTTGGTGCGATAACGTCCGGGCTCTTCCGCGCGCATGACGTAGACAAACCTGCCCGTCGCATCGGCCAGATACATCCCTGCGAGTTGAGGCGCGACCTGTAGCTGCTGAAAAAAATGGCTTTCCAATACGCCAGGATCGCTGATATCCAGTACGTCATTTTCAGCAAGTCGCCGAGTTGCATCCAAGGCCTGCCGGGCGGGGTTCAGAAAACTTTTGACTTGGCCGATGACATTGACACTGACTTCGTTCAGCGATGTTCGGGATTGCCGCAACAGCGCGTTCTCCGAGCTGACAAAGGTCGACAGGATCACCGAAAGGATGGCGATGAACTGCAGCCCACCCAAACACAGCGCAAGCGTGGCGCGCAGCGATCTTCGCCTGCGGGCTGGCTCAGTGTGGTCCTGGCGTATTTCTTGTTGCCCTGCGTAGTTCAATTCTTGTCCAAACGACCTTCTGCACGGGTCGGTATCACAGTCACAGAATGTGATCAGTTACCCTCTTTCCCCTATATCTGAATCCAAGCCTATACGTAATCTACCGTATAGACACCTGCTGTTTGGTTTCGCTTTCCTCTTTATCATCGGGGGGCCTGATTCCAGTGCGATTTTTTCTGTTGTGTTCTGAAAGGTTTCAGGCACCCCACAGATCAAAAAAGACTGACAACAGGAGTGTCAAAGTGTTCAAGAAAACCTCAATCACCGCATTTGCCGCGGCGGCCCTGATGGCACCAGCGGCATATGCTGAAGAATTTATCACGATCGGAACTGGCGGCGTTACGGGTGTCTATTACCCGACGGGTGGCGCGATCTGCCGTCTGGTCAACAAGGGCCGGAAAGAGCACGGGGTCCGGTGTTCGGTGGAGTCGACTGGGGGGTCGGTTTACAACATCAACACCATTCGCGAAGGCGAGCTTGAGTTTGGGGTGGCACAGTCGGACTGGCAGTACCACGCATTCAACGGCAGCTCGAAATTCGAAGAAGCCGGCCCGTTTGAGAACCTGCGTGCCGTGTTCTCGGTACACCCAGAGCCGTTCACGGTTGTGGCGCGTGCCGACGCGGGTATCTCGAATTTCGAAGACCTGAAGGGTAAGCGCGTCAACATCGGCAACCCCGGTTCCGGTCAGCGCGGCACCATGGAAGTGCTGCTGGGCGAAATGGGTTGGACCACCGATGATTTCGAACTGGCGACCGAGCTGAAAGCGGCTGAACAATCCGCTGCTCTGTGTGACAACCAGATCGATGCGATGGTTTACACCGTGGGTCACCCTTCGGGTTCGATCCAGGAAGCAACCACCGCCTGTGACTCGGTTCTGGTGAACGTCAGCGGCGACGCGGTTGACAAGCTGGTTGGTGACAACTCCTTCTACCGTACCGCAACCATCCCAGGTGGCATGTACCGCGGTTCGGATGGTGACACCTCGACATTTGGTGTTGGTGCAACCTTCGTGACTTCGGCTGAGGTGTCGGAAGACGCGGTTTACGCGGTTGTCAGCTCGGTCTTCGAAAACTTCGATGACTTCAAAAAGCTGCACCCGGCATTTGCCAACCTGAAACCGGAAGAAATGATTGCGGATGGCCTGTCGGCACCGCTGCATCCGGGCGCTGAGAAGTACTACAAAGAAAAAGGCTGGATTCAGTAACCAGACCTGACACGGGGCGCCTTTCGGGGCGCCCCGATTCATATCCGGGCTAAACCGGAGACAAGACGGCCGTAAAAACCAAGGCCGAAGGACAGGGAGATACCAACATGAGTTCCGACACACAGGGCAATCGCCCTCTTTCCGAAGAAGAGCTTCAGGAACTGGTTGCCTCATCAGACGCAGGCGCGCGTGATCCGGCGGGTAATGTCGGGCTGTTTCTGGCGATCGTTGCGGTTTTGTGGTCGGTGTTTCAGGTCGTTCTGGCCTCTCCCCTATCGAATTATCTGCTGCCGGGCAGTGTAGTGAACAACTCACGCCAGATTCATCTGGCCTTTGCGATGTTCCTGGCCTTTTCGGCCTATCCGGCGCTGAAATCCAGCCCGCGGAACTACATCCCGATTCAGGATTGGATCATGGGGATAGTGGGCGCATTTCTGGCGCTTTATGGTTATTTCTTCTATCAAAAGATCGTCGATGCGGGCGGTCTCGCAGACGACACGGACAAGTGGTTTGCTCTTGTTGGCCTGCTGTTGTTGTTCGAGGCCGCGCGTCGCGCGCTTGGCCCGGCAATGGCGATCATCGCCACGATCTTTCTGGCCTACGTCTTCTTTGGTTCCTCCGAGTGGGTGCCCGAGGTGATCCGCTGGAAAGGTGCCAGCCTGCAAAAGGCGATGAGCCATATGTGGATCACGTCCGAAGGTGTCTTTGGCATCGCGCTGGGCGTGTCGACCAAGTTCGTCTTCCTGTTCGTGCTGTTCGGCGCGCTTTTGGATAAGGCGGGCGCGGGCAATTACTTCATCAAGATGGCCTTTGGCGCGCTGGGGCACCTGCGCGGCGGTCCGGCCAAAGCGGCGGTTGTTGGTTCAGCAGCGACAGGCCTGATCTCGGGGTCATCCATCGCGAACGTTGTCACGACCGGCACCTTCACAATCCCACTGATGAAGCGTGTGGGCTTTTCCAGCGAACAAGCGGGCTCGGTCGAGGTTGCCTCATCCGTGAACGGCCAGATCATGCCACCGGTGATGGGCGCTGCTGCCTTCCTGATGGTGGAATATGTGGGCATCTCATACGTTGAGGTGATCACCCACGCCTTCCTGCCCGCTGCGATTTCTTACATCGCGCTCGTCTACATTGTACACCTTGAAGCGGTGAAGCGGAACATGCCGACGCTGGGCGACCGCGTCGTTTCGATGGGGCGCACAATCGGTGGAATGGCGCTGTTCTTCGTGGGCTTTGCCGGGCTGTGCTATGGCATCCAGTACCCGATCAAAGCGATTATCGCGCTCATGCCCGATGCGTCGGGTCTGGTCCTGTCGGCGCTGATCGTTTTGGCCTATCTGATCCTGCTTTGGCTGGCTTCCGGAGTAGAGGACTTGGTGCCTGACGATCCTAATGCCAAAGAGGTTGAACTGCCGGTAATTGCCGAAATCTACAAGGCCGGTCTGCATTACTTGCTACCGATCATCGTGCTGGTCTACTTCCTGATGATCGAACAGAAATCACCGGGCTTGTCGGCCTTTTGGGCGACCTCGCTGCTGTTTGTGATCCTGCTGACGCAGAAACCGCTCAAGTCGATCTTCCGGGGTGAAAGTGACACAGCGAATGCCTTCAAGGCCGGTGTCGTCGACCTGTGGAATGGTCTGATCGACGGCGCGCGCAACATGATTGGTATCGCGCTGGCCACCGCCACTGCGGGTGTGATCGTGGGCACCGTGACGCTGACCGGCGTGGGCCAAGTGATGGCCGATCTGGTCGAGTTCCTGTCAGGCGGTAACCTGATCGCCATGCTCGCGCTGGTGGGTCTGCTCAGCCTGATCCTCGGGATGGGTTTGCCGACCACGGCGAACTATATCGTGGTCAGCTCGCTGATGGCGGGTGTGGTCGTGGAATTGGGCGCGCAGGATGGGCTGATCGTGCCGCTGATCGCGGTGCACTTGTTCGTGTTCTACTTCGGCATCATGGCTGATGTGACACCGCCGGTTGGTCTGGCGAGCTTTGCAGCCGCCGCCGTTTCTGGTGGGGATGCGATTAAGACCGGTTTCACCGCCTTCTTCTACAGCTTGCGCACCGTGGCACTGCCTTTCGTGTTCATCTTCAACACTGACCTGTTGCTAATCGATGTGGGTTGGGTACAGGGCATTCTTGTGGCCGTCTCTGCGACCATCGCGATCCTGATCTTCACTGCCGGCACCATGGGCTGGTTCCTGACCAAGAACCGCATCTATGAAAGCGTCGCGCTGATCCTGATCGCCTTTGCGCTGTTCCGTCCGGATTTCTTCATGAACCGCATCGCACCGCCCTTTGCGCAGATCGAACCGGCACAGCTGACGCAGGCCGTGGGTGAGGCCGCGCCAGGTAGCACCATGCGGATCGAGGTCGCGGGCCCGGATTTTGACACCGGCAACATGACCGAAACCACCGTGGTTCTGGATATTCCGGAAGGGGCCGACGGCACAGCACGCATTGACGCTCTGGGCCTGATGACGCTGGAAGAGGATGGTCTGGTCAAGCTCGACGAGCCGATGTTCGGTACGCCGGTCGCGGATGAGCTGGACATGTTCGACTATTATGCTGACGATGCCGTTCGCATCACCAGCATTCAGGCCCCGCAAAGCCAGCCCGCGAAAGAGCTGATCTTTATCCCGGCGCTGATCCTGTTGGGTCTTGTCGCCTTCCTCCAGCGCGCCCGCGCCGCAAAACAGGGAGAACCCGCATGACCCAAGCAATTCTGTGCGCCGTGGATATCAGCAATGGCGATCTTGATGTTGCCGTCCTTGAACGGGCGGCGGCGCTGGCCGAAATGGATGGCGCGCGGCTGGATGTCGTGACAGTGACGCCCGACTATGGTGAAGGCTTCGTCAGCAGTTTCTTCGAGCCTCACCACCACGAAAAGGTGATTGAAGAGGCTCATGAAAAGCTTGTCGCCCTCTGTGCCGCCACGCTGGGGGAAGAGCGCAACGCCAAGGTCCGTCATGTGGTGGCCACCGGCAGCGCCTATCAGGAGATTCTCAAAACCGCGGAAGGCGCGGGCTCGGACTTGATCGTGATCGGCGCGCATAAGCCTGACTTGAAAGACTATTTGCTTGGTCCGAATGCGGCGCGCGTCGTGAGGCATTCGCACACGTCAGTATATGTTGTGCGGTAAATCGATCGGATTTAAGCTGAGAGTCTGCCATTTGAAGTTCGTTACTCAGTAGCCAATCTCGCAGATCCTTACCGGGAGATTTCTATGATGAAGACATTCATGAAAACCGGCGCCGTTCTGGCGTTGGGTGTTGTCGCTTGCGCGGCCAATGCGCAGGACCCTGCGCCGGAATATGGCTATGGTTGGGAGGACAAAAACTCGGTGACTGGCACCGAGTTCATGGTCTCGGCCGCCAATCCCATTGCTGCCAAAGCCGGATATGATGTGCTGGCCGCAGGTGGCACAGCCGCAGATGCGATGATTGCCGTGCAGCTGATGCTCAATCTGGTTGAACCGCAATCATCGGGCATCGGCGGTGGTGCGTTCATGCTGTATTGGGATGCGTCGGCTAAAACTCTGACCACCTTTGATGCGCGTGAAAAAGCCCCTGCGAAAGCCACGCCTGAACGGTTTCTGTTACCGGACGGTGAAAAGATGCCGTGGCCCGAAGCTGTTGTAGGCGGACAATCTGTTGGCGTTCCGGGCATTCTGCGCCTGATGGAAGTGACCCATAACCTCTATGGCAAGAAAGACTGGGCCTCGCTGTTCCAGTCTACCATCGATCAGGCCGAGCAGGGGTTCGAGGTCTCGCCCCGCATGGCAAACTCGATCCAAAGCACGATTGAACGTGAGCGCTCAGTCGGTGTGTTCCCGGCGGGCAAAGCGTATTTCTTCAACGAAGATGACACGCCGCTGCAGGCTGGAACCTTGCTACGGAACCCCGAGTTTGCCGAAACCTTGCGCATTCTGGCCGATCAGGGCGCAGGCGCCTTCTATAGCGGCCCCATCGCCGAAGATATCGTGGCGGCAGTGGATGCCACATCCAAGGTGGAAAACAATATCACGCTTGAGGATCTGGCCGACTACCGCGTCAAAATCCGCCCCGCCGTCTGCGCCGATTATCGCGGCTACGATGTCTGCGGAATGGGTCCGCCAACCTCCGGCGGCCTGACCGTCGGGCAGATTCTGGGGATACTCAGCAACTTCGACCTCGAAGGCACTGGGTGGAACGCCGAGATGGCGCATCTCTATGCCGAGGCCGCCAAGCTGGCCTATGCCGACCGCGCGCTTTACATGGCCGACGGCGATTTTATCGATGTACCGGTCAAGGGTCTGCTGGACGCGGACTATCTAAAGCTGCGCTCGGAGATGATCGACCCTGCTGCAGCCAGCGAGAAGCGTCAGGCAGGTGAGCCGCCACGTGATCACACCGCCCTGTTCGCGCCCTCGCAAAACCCGGGTCGTCCCGGCACCAGCCATATCGTGATCCGAGATCAGTACGGCAACGCGCTGTCGATGACGACCACTATTGAGACCGCCTTTGGCAGCCGGGTTTTTGTGCGGGGTTTCCTGCTGAACAACGAACTCACCGATTTCGACCGCGCACCAAAGGATGGCGACCGTCTGGTGGCCAACCGCGTTGAGGGTGGCAAACGCCCGCGCAGTTCGATGTCACCAACTATCGTGATGAAGGATGGTGAGCCCTATCTGCTGATCGGCTCGCCCGGCGGTAGCCGCATTATCAACTATGTGGCCAAAACGATCATTGCGATCCTGGATTGGGAAATGGACCCGCAGGATGCCATCGAAACCGGGCATTTCGTGCATCGCAACGGGTCTGCGATGGATCTTGAGCAGGGAACATCCGCTGCCGAATTCGCAGATGCTCTGACCGCCAAAGGTCATGAGGTCAAACAGGTCGATCTTAACAGTGGGCTTCACGCCGTCCTGATCAAGGATGGCCAGCTGATCGGAGCGGCTGATCCGCGCCGCGAAGGCGTGGCACTAGGCCAATAAAGGCGAACTGCAAAAGGGCTGTTGGACAATTGTACCACGCAGCCCTTTTCTCTTGCTTTAACAGCGTACTCGTCCGATAGGGCGGTATGTTCAAAAGCCGCGCAATAACCTTCATTCTGATCACACTGATGATTGATGCCATCGGTATCGGCATCGTGTTCCCGATCATGCCCGACCTGATGGATCGCGTCGGTGCGGGCAACACCGGACAAGGAGCTTTTTGGGGTGGGCTGCTGATGGCCGCCTATGCCGGGGCGCTGTTCCTGTGCGGACCCATTGTCGGCAGCATTTCGGATGCGGTTGGCCGCAGGCCGATCCTGATCGCAGCGCTGACCATGTTGGCGCTGGATTATGTGATCATGGCGCTGGCCGAAACATTCTGGCTGCTTCTTCTGGGGCGAACGCTCGCGGGGCTTGCGGGGGCGACCTATATCACCGCAACGGCTTACATTGCTGACATATCATCACCGACCGAGAAGGCGGCGAATTTCGGTCTGATCGGGGCGGCCTTCGGGATTGGGTTTGTGCTTGGCCCGGCCATCGGCGGCATCGCTGCCGGGATCAGCATTACTGCGCCGTTCTGGATTGCTGCGGTCTTGTCCGCCGCCAACGCCCTGTTCGGAGTCTTCGTCCTGCCCGAGAGCCTGAAACCAGAAAAACGCCGCCACTTTGGCAAGCGCGACCTGAACCCGTTCAAATCGATCTTTGACTCCTTCCGCTTTCCGGGGCTGGCAGTGCCGCTGCTGTGCATTTTCATCTTTGAATTTGCCAACATGGTCTACCCCACCCTCTGGGCCTTCTGGATACGAGAGGTGTTTGGCTGGTCCACGCTGTATATCGGCCTGTCGCTGGCCGCATACGGCGTGCTGTTGGCCTTCGTCCAAGCCGGACTGATGCCGGTCTTCATTCGCTGGATCGGCGATTACCGAACCCTGCTGCTGGGGATGGTATCGGCATTGGTCGGAATGATCGGCTTTGGGTTTACCGTAACGGTTACGGCCCTTGTCATCTTTATTCTGCTTGCCGCGCTGTCCGACCTCGTGCCTGCCTTGATCACGGCTATGGCCTCGAACCAGGCGGACGAAGATCGGCAGGGCGTGGTGCAGGGAGTCATCGCGTCACTGTCTTCTGTCGCTGCGGTTCTGTCGCCTTTGGTGATGACCGGCATCTTTCAGGCGTCGGTCGATGGCGAAGGCACTTATCTGCCCGGCGCACCGTTCTTTTTCTCGGCGGCTCTGGTATTGGTGATGATGCCGTTGGTGTTCCGTCTGCGCGGGCACGCATCGGTCTGAAACGAAAAACGCACCCGCAGCGGACTGCGAGTGCGTTGAATTTTCAAGGCACGAGGCGCTTACTGAATTTCACCCATGCAGAGATACTTCATCTCAAGGAAATCCTCGATCCCGTATTTCGAACCCTCACGGCCCAGACCGGATTGTTTGACACCGCCGAACGGGGCGACTTCGGTCGAGATCAGGCCAGTGTTGATGCCCACCATGCCCGATTCCAGCGCCTCGGCCACACGCCAGACGCGCGCCAGATCGCGGCTGTAGAAATACGAGGCCAGGCCGAACTCGCTGTCATTGGCCATGCTGACGACGTCGTCTTCTTCCTCGAATTTGAACAGCGGAGCGACGGGGCCGAAGGTTTCGTCCTTTGCCACAACCATGTCGCGGGTTACGCCAGTCAGAACGGTGGGTTCAAAGAATGTCCCACCCAGATCCGAGCGTTTGCCACCCAGCGTTACAGTCGCCCCTTTGGAAACCGCGTCCGAGATATGTTCTTCAACTTTGTCGACCGCCGCCTGATTGATCAGGGGACCTGTGGTGATGCCGTCGCCAAAGCCGTCGCCGACATTCAAAGATTTTGTCTTCTCGGCCAGCTTGGCAGCAAACTCGTCATAGACGCCCGCCTGCACATAGATGCGGTTGGCACAGACGCAGGTCTGGCCATTGTTGCGGAACTTCGCGATCATCGCGCCATCCACGGCGGCATCCACGTCGGCATCGTCAAAGACGATGAATGGTGCGTTACCGCCCAGTTCCAGCGACATCTTCTTGATGGTGCCCGCCGCCTGACGCATCAGGATCTGTCCTACACGGGTCGAGCCGGTGAAGGTGATCTTGGCGACCTTGTCATTGGTGCAAAGCTCATTACCAACGCCCGAGCTGTCTGTGCCCGGGATCACGTTGAACACGCCCGCTGGTATACCCGCACGTTCACCCAAAACCGCCATCGCCGTCGCCGACAGCGGCGTCAACGTCGCTGGGCGCGCCACAAAAGTACAGCCCACGGCCAGCGCCGGGCCAACTTTGCGCGCGATCATCGCGTTGGGGAAATTCCAAGGCGTGATTGATCCCACTACGCCCACGGGCTGCTTCAGCACCACGATGCGCTTGTCGCGCTGGTGGCCGGGGATGACGTCGCCGTATACACGCTTGGCCTCTTCCGAGAACCACTCGATAAAGGACGCGCCATATAGGATTTCACCGCGCGCCTCGGGCCAGGGTTTACCCATCTCGGCGGTCAGGATGGTTGCCAGATCGTCTGCGTTTTCGACCATCAGGTCGAACCATTTGCGCAGAATGGCGGCGCGTTCCTTGCCAGTCTGAGCAGCCCATTCCTTTTTCGCAGCGTAAGCTGCATCGATGGTCTGTGTTGTGCCTTCGATGCTGACATCTGTCACATTGGCGATCAGATCACCAGTCGCGGGGTTGTAGACAGGGAACGTTGCCTCACCTTCGACCCATTCACCGTTGATATAGGCGCGGGGTTCCAGAAGGCTGGGATCTTTCAGCTCCAGCTTGGTCACTTTGGTATCCAGCATGTTCAGGCTCCTTTGGCAGCGTCGATCGAGGCTTCGAGGATATCCATAGCCTCGGCGAAGATTTCGTCCTGCACCGTCAACGGCGCGAGGAAACGAATTACGTTTCCATATACGCCACATGTCAGCAGGATCAATCCACGCTTCAATGCCTCGACCCGTATGGCGTTTGCCATATCGGGGTTCGGGGCGCTGCCGTCTGTGGTGTTGAACTCGGCCGCAACCATGAGGCCCGGACCACGAATATCTACGATCTCGGGCGTGCGGGAACGGATCGATTCCAGACGCTGTTTCAAGCGCGAGCCCAGCTCATTGGCGCGCGTGCACAGGTCTTCTTCCTCGATCACATCCATCACAGCATGGGCGGCGGCGATCCCCAGCGGGTTGCCGCCATAGGTTCCGCCCAAACCACCCGGGTGCGCGGCGTCCATCAGCTCGGCACGACCGGTGACGGCGGCCAGCGGCAGACCACCGGCCAGACCTTTGGCCATAGTGGTGATATCAGCAGAGACGTCATAAGCGTCCATCGCGAACAGGTTGCCGGTGCGGGCAAAGCCGGTCTGTACCTCATCTGCAATCAGAACGATGCCATGTTCGTCGCAAAGCGCGCGCAGACCACGCATCAACTCAGCCGGAGCGGGGTAGAAGCCACCTTCGCCCTGAACCGGTTCGATGATGATCGCGGCCACCCGGCCCGGATCAAGATCGGCCTTGAACAGTTTAGTCAAAGCACCCAGCGAATCTTCGGTCGAGGTGCCATGCAGATCGATCGGGAACGGGACGTGATAGGTATCGGGCATCATCGCGCCGAAGCCCGCTTTATATGGCTGAACCTTGCCGGTCAGCGACATGCCCATGAAGGTGCGGCCGTGAAAAGCGCCGCCAAAGGCCACTACAGCCGGGCGGCCAGTGGCAGCACGCGCGATCTTGACGGCATTCTCGACCGCCTCGGCACCTGTAGTGACAAAGACGGTTTTCTTAGTGAAGTCGCCAGGCACCTTCTCGTTCAGGCGCTCGGCCAGACGGATGTAATTCTCATAAGGCAGAACTTGATGGCAGGTATGGGTGAAGTTTGCGGCCTGTTTCTGAACAGCCTCCATCACCTTGGGGTGGCAATGCCCGGTGTTCACAACGGCGATGCCTGCGGCGAAATCGATATAGCGTTTGCCTTCGACATCCCAGACCTCGGAATTCACGGCACGGTCCACATAGACTTGCGTCTGCATTCCCACGCCCTGCGCGATCGAGGTATTCCGGCGTTCAGCAATCTGAGCGTTCAGCATCTTGCGTCCTTTCCCGTTTCCGGGCGCTGTGCCCGTATGTTTGACTGCGCGACTGTAGTATCTGGGCCTGCAAGCGAAAGCCTGTTTCTTGTGATTCATAAGCCATTGATTTACCGTCGCGGCAGGATCAAGTGTTGCGGATACTGAACATGAAGAACACCAGCCAAGAGGATTTGACCCTCGGACTGCGCCTGCGAACCTTGCGAGAGCGTGCAGGCTTATCTCAGCGGGCGCTGGCCAAGAAGTCGGATGTGCCGAACTCAACCATCTCACTGATCGAGTCGGGCAAGATGAATCCATCGGTTGGTGCGTTACGGCGTATTCTGCAAGGCATACCGATTGGCATGTCCGATTTCTTTTCCTTCGAAATCGAACCTGAGCAGACAGTGTTTTACGCCTCGGAAGAACTTACTGAGATCGGAAAGGGTGGGCTGTCTCTGCGGCAGGTAGGATCAAACCTGCATGGTCGCGCGATGATGATCTTGCAGGAAACTTACGAGTTAGGGGCTGACACCGGTCGCGTGATGTACGGGCATGAGGCGGAAGAGGGCGGTATTGTCATCTCGGGTCGGGTGGAGGTGACCGTGGGCGATAAGCGCAAGGTACTGGGACCAGGCGATGCTTATTATTTCGACAGTCGCACCCCGCACCGGTTCAGGCAGGTCGGCCCCGAAGTTTGCCGGGTCATCAGCGCCTGTACTCCGCCTACATTCTAAGCATCACGGCAGAAATTTCAGCACTATGCATCATAGTGTTGCAGTATCTCCTGGTTTGATCCACAGTATGATGCATAGTGCGGGAAATTCCTGCAGATAATCCAGGGTGTCCGCCGCCCAATTCAGAGAGTACCGGAATGAAAAAGAAACCTGCCACTCTGCCACGTGGCTATCGCACCTGCACCGCATCGCTTGCCGTCGCCGACGTTGATGCCGCGCTAACTTTCTACGAAAGCGCCTTTGATGCGAAGATACAGGCCTATGATGCGGATGAGGCCCCCGGCTTTGCCTCGATCAAGATCGGCAACTCGATGCTGTTTGTCACCGCCGGATGGGGTGCGCACGGCCCCGCCATTCCGGGCACAGTCACTCCGATTGGGCATCATATGTATGTCGAAGATGTGGACACTGCCCTTGCAGTCGCGTTGGAAAGCGGTGCCAGCCTGATCGCTGAGGCGGCGGACACCTATTGGGGCGAACGCTGCGCCACGATTGCCGATCCGTTCGGTCATGTCTGGACGTTGGCGACCCGCGTCGAAAACCTGAAGCCAGCGGATATCAGTGAACGGCGCAAAGCGCTGCTGGACGCGGCGCAGATCGAGGCTGCATGAACGACGCCCCCCTTCCCACATTCACAATCCGTCAAAACGATCTGGCCATTCTCGCGGCTGAGGGTCGCATCGGCGACTATCCGGTCGCCGTTCGCACGGCGCGTGAGGTGATCAGCGGTGGCTTTGCCAACCACTCGGCGCATCCCAATACCTGGACTGTATACTTTCTGGTCGATGGCCAATGGGCGCTGGTCGAATCCACGCGCGGACTGCGGCGGGAGTGGTCCAGCCTTGATCGGCTTGAGAAATGGCTGCGCAGTTGCGGATTCCGGTTCTTCTGGGTTCGCAACGACATCGATTTTGTGGAACCGCAGGCAGAAGATACCGCCGAGGAAGCCGCAGTATGAGGGCAGTCGCCTCGGAAAACCATAGCCTGAGGACAGCAGGCTTGCGTGACCACACGGTTTTATGTTCCGATGAAGAACGCCGGATCAAATCGGCGGTCGCAATCGGCAAGAAAACGAGAAGAAACGAAATATGACCCCTTTTGCGATAACCGGAATCCAGATGCATGTCGGTGCGTTGCAGTCGAATGTCGACGCGATGCTGCACCGGATCGACATTATGATGGCGCGGTTCCCTTGGACCCAGATGGCCCTGTTCAGCGAACTGGCGCCTTATGGTCCGCTCGACCGGTTTGCCCAGCCCTTTCCCAATGACGACCTGTCGCGCTTTCAGGATGCCGCTCGGCGTTATGGGATCTGGCTGATCCCCGGTTCGATGTTCGAAAAGCACGAAGATGGACGGATTTTCAACACCTCGGTGGTGATCAATCCCGAAGGTGAGATCGTCTCAAAATACTCCAAGATGTTCCCGTTCAAACCTTATGAACAGAACATCGCATCGGGTACCGAATTCTGCATCTTTGATGTGCCGGATGTGGGCCGGTTTGGCCTGTCGATCTGCTACGACATCTGGTTCCCCGAAACCACCCGCCACCTGACCAGCCAAGGGGTCGAGGTTCTTCTGCACCCGGTTCTGACCGGCACAACCGACCGCGAGGCCGAGCTGTCGATCGCCAAGGCGACCGCTGCGCAGTTCCAATGCTATGTGTTTGACGTGAACGGGCTGGCCGCCGGGGGCGTGGGCCGCTCACTGGTCGTTGATCCCTCGGCCACCGTGCTGCACCAGTCTGCGGGACAGGAGGATATCTTCCCTATTGAGATCGATCTTGATCAGGTCCGCCGCCAACGCGAGGTCGGACTGAAAGGTCTGGGGCAGGTTCTCAAAAGCTTCCGCGACCGCGAGGCGGAGTTCCCGGTCTATGACCGTACTAGCGGGGCGGATGCCTATCTGCACACGCTCGGCCCGCTGCGCATTCCGCAGAAAGGCGACGTTGCGGGCGTCGCTGCATCCGACCCCAGAACGGCGCTGGGATATACTGAAGACGCCGCGACCAAGCCCGACAATCTGTATCTCTACAAAGGGCGCTCTGGCACAGACTGATACCGGCTCAGCTTTTCGGTATCGGCAGAAAGGAAAAATTTCATGCACGGCATTTCCGATAGCGAAAAGCTCCACACTATCTCGGACTACTACAGCGCCTCACAATTGAGGGCAGACCGATGGAGCGCGCTGCGGGAAACGGCCGAGTCTCTGGATCAGGGCGGTAACGAAAAAGATCGGGACCGGGCACGGCAGTTGCTGCAGGCGCTGGCCCCGATCGAGATGTATTTCGCTTTTCCGGGCGGATCGGCGTTCGACTATCTGCGCCGTTTGCTGGACCATGGCAACTTTGGCGATTTCTCAACCGCCGTGCGCCGGGTGTCGCGGGCGCTGACCTCAGGGGCGTATCGTCGCCGCTCGATCCCGCTGATCGCGGATGAGACCGAGGTTGATGAGTTTGAGGACGAGTCCACCCAAAGCCATGAAGCCCGCGCGCTGGGCCGCCCATATTTCGAGGTGATGATCGTTGACAAGGTCAACGAACATCAGGAACGGTTCCTGCAAACCAGCCTGCAACGGATGCGCCGCAGCGAAGATCCGTTCATCTATGAAACCGTTGTGGTCCCCAGCGTCGAGGATGCTCTGATCGGGGTCCTGTTCAACCAGAATGTACAGGCGGTCATCGTTCGTCCGGGCCTTAGCCTGAAGTCCAAGAACGAAACCAATGTTTTGGGCCGCTATATCAGCCTCTATGGCGAGGGCGCCGATCTTGATGCGCTGTCCCCCTCGGAATACGGCCCTGAAACCTGCCGCAGGATCGGCATGCTGCGCCCCGAGCTGGACGCTTATCTAATCACCGACCGTTCGGCGGAAGATATTGCCGGTCTCGATCTGGGCCTGTGCCGGCGGGTTTTCTACAATCAGGAAGACTTTCTGGAATTGCACCTGAACATCCTGCGCGGAGTGCAGCGGCGCTATAAGACGCCGTTCTTCACGGCGCTCAAGGAATACTCAAAACAGCCCACGGGCGTGTTCCACGCAATGCCGATCAGCCGGGGTAAATCGATCAGTCGAAGCCACTGGATTCAGGACATGGGGGCGTTCTACGGATCAAATATCTTCATGGCGGAAACTTCGGCCACGTCTGGCGGGCTGGATTCGCTGCTGGAACCCAAAGGTCCGATCAAAGAGGCGCAGGAAGCCGCAGCCCGCGCATTCGGCTCTAAACAGACGTTTTTTGCGACTAACGGCACCTCGACCTGCAACAAAATCGTTGTGCAGGCGCTGGTACGGCCCGGAGATATCGTGCTGATCGACCGCGATTGCCACAAATCGCACCACTACGGCATGGTGCTGGCGGGGGCGAGCGTGGTCTATATGGACAGCTATCCGCTGCACGATTACTCGATGTACGGCGCGGTGCCGATCCGAGAGATCAAGCACAAGCTTTTGACCCTGAAGGCCGAAGGCAAGCTGGATCAGGTTCGTATGGTACTGCTGACCAACTGCACATTCGACGGCATCGTCTACAACGTGCAGCGGGTGATGCAGGAATGTCTGGCGATCAAAAAGGACCTTGTGTTCCTATGGGATGAGGCGTGGTTCGGTTACGCGCGCTTTGCCCCGAATTCGCGCGTACGTACCGCGATGCGATCGGCCAATATCCTGCGCGAACAATTCCGCACCCCAGAACATGCCGAGGCTTATGCCAAACAGCAGGAGGAACTGAAGGGCGCGGATGATGAAACCCTTCTGAACACCCGCCTAATCGCACCGCCCGATGCACGCGTTAGGGTCTATGCCACGCAGTCGACGCATAAAACGCTAACTGCGCTGCGGCAGGGTTCGATGATCCATGTCAATGACCAGCAGTTCAAAGGTGCGGTCGAAGAGGCGTTTCACGAGGCCTATATGACCCACACCTCGACCTCTCCCAATTATCAGATCATCGCCTCATTGGATGTAGGCCGCAGACAGGTCGAGATCGAAGGATACGAATTCGTCCAGCGGCAGGTCGAAAGCGCGATGGCGATCCGCCGGGCCGTGACGACCCATCCGCTGCTCAGGAAGTATTTCAAGCTGGTCACAGCGGGTGACATGATCCCCGAGCAATATCGCGAAAGCGGCATGACCAGCTATTTCGATCCCGATCAGGGCTGGGCCGATGTCTGGGATTGCTGGGCGCGGGACGAATTTGTTCTGGATGCCACACGTATCACGCTGCATGTGGGCGCGACCGGTTGGGATGGCGATACCTTCAAGACCAAGATCCTGATGGATAAATACGGCATCCAGATCAACAAAACCTCGCGTAATACCGTGTTGTTCATGACCAATATCGGCACCACGCGCAGTTCGGTCGCCTATCTGATCGAGGTGCTGGTCGAGATCGCCAAGGAACTCGACGATCTGATGGACGATGCGTCCAAGATGGAGAAGCTGGCCTTCGAAAAGCGCGTCAGCAACCTGAGCGAACACGTCCCACCTCTGCCCGATTTTAGTCGGTTCCACGATGCGTTCCGCTGTGAGGCAGGTACCGAAGCCGGTGACATCCGTACGGCGTTTTTCCTGTCCTATGACGAAGACAATTGCGACTATGTCGAACCCGACAAGGAGATGTTGGAACGGCTCGAAGCCGGGGAAGAGATGGTCTCGGCCACCTTCGTGATCCCCTATCCGCCGGGCTTTCCCATTTTGGTACCGGGGCAGGTGATCAGCCCTGAAATTCTCAAATTCATGCAGGAACTGGACGTCTCGGAAATCCATGGGTTCCGTGCCGATCTGGGCCTGCGCATTTTTACCGAAGACGCTTTGAAGTCAGTAAAGAACCCCTAAGGGGTCAGGGAGGACAACAATCATGCCAAAGAAGGTGCTGAAAAACATCTCGGAAATCCGCCGGTATTTCCATACCAACAAGGACCCGATCTATTTCGTATCGGCAACCAATTTCAACCTGTTGGGGCTGGATGAATGGGTGATGAACTTCACCTATATCTGCTACATGGATTGCTTTGACGGGCGACATCCGAACGTGTTTGTGCCTTCGGAAATGCCGCATGATGAGTTTCAGTCCATCGAAGACATCAACAATTATCTGCTGCAGCACAAAGAGGTCATCGACCTGGTCAAGCGGCGCGGTGGCAAGCCCAAGTTTGTCTTCCTGATGTTCGACGAGACGACCGAGAAGCTGGTCAAGGAGCTGGGCGGTCAGCTGTGGTTCCCCAAAGCCAAGCTGCGCACCAAATGTGACAACAAGATCGAAACTGTCCGTATCGGCAATAAGGCGGGTGTGCCTTCGGTGCCCAACACGCTGAGCGTTGTCAAAAGCTATGATCACCTGAAAAAGATCTGCGAAAAGGCCGGATTGGGGAATGATCTGGTGCTACAATCCGCCTTCGGCGACAGTGGCCATACGACGTTTTTCATCAAGTCCGAGGCCGATTTCAACAAGCACAAAGACGAGATCATCGGCGAAGGCGAGATCAAGATCATGAAGCGGATCGACTGTCGCGGGGCGGCGATCGAGGCTTGTGCGACCTCGGAGGGTACCATCGTTGGCCCGCTGATGACTGAGCTTGTGGGCTTCAAGGAACTTACCCCCTATCGCGGCGGCTGGTGCGGGAATGAGATTTTCTCAACCGCCTTTCCACCGAAAGCACGTGAACAGGCGCGGCAATTGACCTTCCAATTCGGGGAAGAGCTGCGCAAATCAGGCTATCGCGGCTATTTCGAACTCGACTTCCTGATCGATAAGAAAACCGACGAACTGTGGTTGGGCGAATTGAACCCCCGTATCACTGGCGCCAGCTCGATGACCAACCACGCGGCCTTTGCGCACGCTGATGCGCCACTGTTTCTGTTCCATCTACTTGAGTTTTCAAAGAAGCCCTTCGAGCTGGATGTCGAGGAACTGAATGCCCGCTGGGCGGATCCGGACATGATCGACAGCTGGTCGCAAATGGTAATCAAACACACCGATGACAGTGTCGACCGGATCACGCAGGCCCCACAATCGGGCATCTACAAGATGCTGGAAGATGGCCGCGTCGTGTTCGACCGGTTCGACTATCACCGCCGCGCGGTGGGCGAGAACGAAGCGTTCTTCCTGCGTATCTCGAATGTCGGTGATTACCGCTATGAGGGCGCTGATTTGGGTATCCTCGTGACTCGCGGGCGGTCAATGACCAAGGGCTTTAAACTGACGGACAAATCGAAGAAGTGGATTCATGGGATCACTTCGGCTTATACGGCTGAACCGCTGCCCGCGGCACAGCCGATGGAAGACCCCGCGTTCAAAATTATGTAGAAAGCCCTATGGCGCTTGTTTTTCGCTCAATTGACGAGGAACAGCCCGGTCCCAAGCTGGCCGGGCTGTTTGCCGAATACTGGCCCGCCTACCGCAAATGGTGGGCGCAAGAGGGGTATTCGGCCCGCCCCACCTATCGCGAATGTCTACGCGCCCTGCAAAAACACATGCCCGAGATTTTGCCGCTGTACGAAGAGATCGTCGAACTGGTCGGCGGCAGCGACAGCCAGGCACGGTTTCTCAGCTTTTACTGCCCGCCGAAATATCTTTCGGGCTGCAGCCAGGCGATTTGGCGTGGCAAGACACCGTTTCTGGTGCGCAATTACGACTACCATCCAAAAACCTTTGACGCCGCTCTGCTGAAAACCCAATGGGGCGGGCGCGGGATCATCGGGATGAGCGACGGCGTTCTGGGTCTGCTTGATGGCATCAACGATGCCGGTCTGACGGTCTCGCTCACCTTTGGCGGGCGGCGCGAGGTCGGCGACGGCTTTGGCGTGCCGCTGATCCTGCGCTATGTCCTTCAAACCTGCGAGACAACGGCCGAGGCGGTCGACTGCCTGTGCCGCATCCCCTGCCACATGAGCTATAACGTCACCGTTCTGGATGCCAAGTATAACCACAGCACGGTTTATCTAGCCCCAGACCGGCACCCGCAAATCTCGGACCAGCCGGTCGCGACCAACCATCAGGGCCATGTCGAATGGTCCACCCATGCGCGCTTTACGGCCACCGTGGAACGCGAAAGGTTCTTGCTCAACCGTCTCAACCAGCACCCGGAAAGCGAGAAGCGGTTTATCGATGCGTTCCTGCGTCCGCCGCTTTATTCAACGGCTTTCAGATCAGGTTTCGGCACGCTCTATACTGCGGTCTATCGGCCTGCGAAGAAGCAGTTGCAACTGCTTTGGCCCGGTGCCAGCTGGGACTTGTCCTTCGATGGCTTCAAAGAGGGTGAGCTGAGCCTGATGTTGCCCGACGAGGCCGAGCCTGCAGTCTGACAAGCGCGGTCGCCCTTCTAAACTTCTTGCTCTTGGACGGGCGACGCAATAATGGGAGCGCGACGCGCGGCAGTTTCAAACAAGGCCCGGCGGGATCAACACCACATATTTCTATGACGCGATAGGACCACGGAAAGCATGACCGGTACCTCCCCAAATTGGCTAAGATTGCTTCCTTACTTCGTCACCGCATTGGTGATGGTCCTGGTCTGGTCCTGGTATCTGACTGATCTGGGTGTTGGGAACATCTATCACTACGATGAATTCTACACTTATGACCGCAGTACAGGCTTTGCGCGCAATGGGGACTGGCTGGCGGTTTATTCCAACAACGAACCTAGCCTAAAAAAACCGCCCATGCAGTATTGGATGTCTGCACTGCTGATGGAGTTTGGCGTATCTGATATTCTGGCCTTGCGCCTGCCGTCGATGATCTTTGCGCTGGGCGCGCTGATGGCAACGGCCGTACTGGCGCGGGTGATGATCCCGGACAGCCCCTGGGCCATGCTGCCTTCGGTCCTGCTGGTGGCCACGTCGCTTCAGTTCTGGCAACACGCCACATCCGCGATGCTTGATACCGGTGCGGTTTTCTTTTCGACCCTTGGAATTGCAGCCCTGTTGGCAGCGTTGGAAAAGCCGAAATACTGGCCTTATTTCGGCGCAACTCTGGTGTTGGCCGCCTTGCAGAAAAGCCCAACCCCGCTGGCCTTTCTAGCGCTGGCACTACTGACGCTGAAGTTGACCAACAGATGGCAGACGGAACCGTTCAGCGAGATCTGGCAGAACAGAACGTTTCGCCGGACACTCAAGATTGCGATCCCGCTGGCCTTCGCCTGGCCGATCCTGCAAGAGCTTCGGTTCCTCTTTGGCGACTCGCTTGATGGCAACATCAAAGGCGAGATGCTGGATCGTTTTCGCCCATCGCTCAGCGATCGCGGCTTCGGGAAGCTCTATGATCTGATCATCTCGGGCGAGCCGTGGTTGCGGCTGCTGGGTTTTGTCGGCATCTGCGCTCTGCCATTTCTGCAAAAGCGGCCCAGACTTCTTGCTGCAACAGGGATAGCCGCGTTCTTCGTCATCATGATGTGGGCCGCAGCCGGCAAGGTTTATGCACGCTACACCCTGCTGATCCTGCCGATGCTGATGGTCGCGGCAACCGGTTTGTTGTTTTCGGTCGAGCGCCTGCGCTGGGCCGGGATGGTGGCCGCGCTGGGTCTGGTCTTTGTTGCAGGCGGCCTGTTCTATGACCGCGATGCCACCGATCTGGGCAAGGGTCGCGTGCGTTTGGGCGTGCCCGAGGCCGAGATTCTGACCCCTTTGGGTGCAATGCTGCAACCGGATGAAACCCTGCTGCTCTGCGCCTATGACCGCAAGTTGCGCGTACCGCCCGGGGCCGCATCGGTCTTTGCTTCCAACGGTAGGCGCTTTGTCTATCTCAGACGGCTGGAGCTGCACAAATACCTCGACAGGTTCGGCTATACCACCGGCCCGCTGCGAGGGCTCTGTTCGGAGGGTGAGTTGTCTGAGCTGGCACCTGACCTGATCGGGCTTGAGACGCAGACAACTGCGGTTGAGGGTTTGGTCTATTGGTCGGCAACCGGTGTCACGCCCGCCCCTGAATAGGAGACACGGTGCAATCCGTCCCATCGCTGAACAATGCCCCAACAAGTTGCGCAGATGTTGGCCTGCGATGCGGTGGCCACTTGAATTTTCGCCGTTGATCCCGCAAAAGCCCTGAGACTGAAACAAGTAAAGCTATCCACCATGCATGCTGATCATGATGCCAACGCTGACAATCGACCCACCGTGTCGATCGTGATTCCCATGCATAACGAACAGGGGGCTGTTCCTGGTCTTATCCAGGGCATCTGCACTGCTGCGACCGAATTGCCCGCGTTCGAGATTGTCGCGGTTGATGATGGATCGACCGATGGCACTTTTGCGGCGCTGCAACAGATGCAGAAAGACTGTCCGCAACTGCGCATCCTGCAGCACAAAACGGCCGGTGGCCAAAGTGCTGCCGTGCATTCCGGCGTCAAGGAGGCACGCGCGGATATCTGCTGCACGCTGGATGGCGACGGACAGAACCCGCCGGAAGAGCTGCCAAAGATTTGGGCGCCGCTGGTGTCGGGTGGTGATGCCTCGATTGGCCTGGTGGCGGGGCAACGGGTTGGCCGACAAGACACTGCGTCAAAGAAGCTTGCCTCGCGCTTTGCCAATGCACTGCGGGGCTGGATGCTGAAAGACGGCACACGTGACACCGGCTGCGGTTTCAAGGCGTTCCGACGGCAGGCTTTCCTTGATCTGCCCTTTTTCAATCATATGCACCGTTATCTGCCCGCCCTGTTTAAGGCCTATGGCTGGAATATCGCGCTGGTGGATGTGGCGCATCAGCAGCGTTTGTCGGGCGAATCCAAATACACCAATTTCGGGCGGGCCATGGTCGGCATCTGGGATCTGTTCGGCGTCGTCTGGCTGACCCGCCGCGCCAAATCCGTTTCCGCAACCGAGGCGTCCCGGTCATGAAAGAAACCATTCTGGAAATCCTGCACGTCGACAGCCCGACCGAGGCGCTCTGGGTCTTTATCGGTCTGGCCGGTCAGCTGATGTTCAGCGCCCGGTTTATCGTGCAATGGATCACGTCCGAGCGCGCCAAGAAATCCGTCATCCCGATGGCGTTCTGGTACCTTTCGATCGGCGGCGGGCTTATCCTGCTGAGCTATGCGATCTATCGCCGTGACCCGGTCTTTATTCTGGGTCAGTCGATGGGCCTGTCCATCTACCTGCGCAACATCTTCCTCATTCGCGCTGAAAACCGCTGATTGATCGTAACGCTTCTTTACGACCTGCCACCCATTACAAGTTTGTCGGTTGCACCCGTTCAGCGGGTAGCGGCCTACGGCTGCGTTGTGTGAACAACCTCTTATTGTTTCTGAAATTTTCGTGCTAGTATCCCGCGAATAGATTTTCAGAATTGTACTCGGAGGATATTTTCTCTTGCCCGATAGCTCACCCCGGTTGTTCAGATTGCGCCCTTTGGAAAAGGCGGATCTGGGAACAGTTGCGCGCTGGTTTCAGGATATCCATGACCTGGCACTGTTCGACCGAACGTCGCGCATTCCTCAGAACCTGGTACAGACCGAACAATATTGGGAAGACGCGATAAACACCTCAAAGGACTGCTGCAAATGCTGGTTCGCTATCGAATCTGACAGTGGTGATCTGGTGGGGATGACCGGGCTTGAAGCAATTTCCAGCGTCAACAGGGATGCGGTGGTTCCGGTTTTTGTCGACAAATCCATCCGTCGACATGGCGTGGCGGTGCGTTCGGTTGCGCTGATGCTGGATTTCGCATTCCGGCAACTGGGCCTGAACCGTATCACCTCGTATTACCGGGCCGACAATCACAGCAGCCGAGATCTGATCCAGCGAATCGGCTGCGAGATCGAGGGCACGATGCGTCAGGCCTGGTTCGCGGATGGGCAGTTCCATGACATGGTTGTCGTCGGCATGTTGCAGCAGGACTGGATCGCGCGTCGAGAGGTGCTCGCGCAGGAGTTAGGCACCCAAACAGTGGTCAGTTTTGATGCCTCTGGGTGGTCTTGGCCCCCCGATTCCGGTGCAGATACCTAAAATGTTACGTATTCTGAGTCATTTTTTGCTAAAACAGTCCTGTCGGATTCGACATGACAACACAATTGAGTATTGCCAGTGAACACGACCGGTTCGGACGCATCAATAAAACAGAAACTAGGCGCGGTGCTTTTTGCCGACGTTGTCGGCTATTCCCGCCTGATGAGCGAGAACGAGATGGATACGTATAACGCGTTGAAGTCTTTGCTTTCGCAGCTTGAATCGGCTTGCTCAAAGTATCAGGGCAAAATCATCGAAGTGCGCGGTGACGGCATTCTTGCCTTATTCGACACGGCGACCAGTGCGGTAGAGTTCAGCATCGAACTGCATCGGATCGCTGCGGAACATAATCAGGCGCGGGATGACGAGCACAACATCAAATTTCGCGCTGGCGTTCACATGGGCGAAGTTCTGATGGACGAACGCGGCATCCACGGTGACAACGTCAATATCGCTGCCCGCCTGCAGGAGATTGCCGAGCCAGAACGGGTTTATGTCAGCGCAGCCGTCTATGAACAGATCCGTAACCGCCTGCGCTATGGCTATGAATTCCTCGGTCCCAAGCAGCTCAAGAACATTATGTCTCCGGTCGCGACCTACTGTGTCCGAACCGAGGTCGAGGGTGCAACAATGGCCGCAACCCTACGTCCTGAGATGCAGCTGGAAGTGCTTGAAAGGCCCGATAACCCGTCGGTTGCGGTGCTGCCCTTTACTAGCCAAGGCGGGGATGAAGATGACAGCTGGGTCGCCGAAGGGCTGACCGACGACATCATCATGAACCTGTCCAAGTTCCGGAACTTGTTCATCATTGCCCGGAATTCCTCGTTCTTCTTCAAGACCCAGTCGATGTCGCCGCAAGAAGCCGCTCGGCGTCTGAACGTGCGCTATATCGCGCGCGGCAGTGTGCGCCGCTCGTCCAGTCGTATCCGGATCACGGCCGAGCTAATCGACGCCAACACCGAACGCACCATCTGGGGTGAACGGTTCGACCGTAAGCTCGATGATATCTTCGACATCCTGGATGAGGTGACCGAGTGCATCGTTGCCGCCACTGCAGTCATGATCGAGTCGCATGAAAAGCTGCGCATGGTGCAGGCAATCCCGTCAGATCTGCGGGCTTATGGTTCGGTTCTGCAGGGGCAGCACCATATTTTCAAATACACCCGCAACGACAACCGCAAGGCGCAGCATTGCTACGAATCCGCGCTTGAGCGCGACGGCGGGTATGCACGGGCCGCGGCGGCGCTGTCACGCACGCTCAACATCGATTGGCGCTATTCATGGACCGAAGACCCAAACAGCGCGCTGGACAAGGCGCTGTCGCTGGCTCAGCGTGCGGTGGAGCTTGACCCCACAGACGCGCGCGGGTTTGGAGAGCTGGGCTATGTGCAGCTTTATCGCAAAGAGCATGACTCGGCGATCGAATCCTACAAACGCGCCCTGCAGCTTAACCCCAACGATGCGGACATGCATTCGGACTACGCCGATGCGCTGGCCCATTGGGGCGACAACGAAACCGCCATCAAACATCTGCAGCAGGCGATGCGCCTGAACCCCTATTTCCCCGATCAGTACCTGTGGCATCTGGGCGGGGCCTATTACAATCTCAAACGCTATGACGACGTGATCTCATGCGTGAACAAGATGAACAACCCGACCGAGGGGCAGCGCGTGCTGGCCGCCAGCTATGCCCATAAGGGCGAGCTGGAAATGGCCCGCCAGATCGCCGACAAACACCGCGCAGCGCATCCCAATTTCTCATTGTCGCGCTGGGCCAAGGTTCAGCCAGACCGCCTGTCCGACGACACGCAGCATTTTGTCGAGGGGCTCAAAAAGGCCGGGTTCTGAGCTGCTGCCCGATCTCGCCTATAAAAATCAACTCGCCTGTTCGCGGTCGAACTGCATGCGTAACCGCCTGACTTCATCCATTTGTTCATGCGACCAGAAGACGAGCGGTTTCAGCATTTCAAGCAAGCTTCTGCCCAAAGGTGTCAATTCATAAGACACTGCCACTGGCGGTCCGGGATCGACGGTGCGGGTCAAATAACCATCACGTTGCAACCCGCGCAGGTTTTCGGTCAACACACTTTGTGTGATGTCTCCGATACAGCGCTTGAGATCGCCAAAGCGTTTCGGCTCATCCTCCAGCGCAAGGATGATGATCATCCGCCATTTGCCCGTCACATTGGACAGTACGGAACGGATTGAGCAGTTGGAAGCTTCTGCCTTGTTGGCAACACCAATTGGTAGCATCTCAGTCTCTGGTATTGTTTCGAAACTTAATCGCACAATAGCGTCACGTTGGCCTCGGTACAACTCCCTGAAAATTCAGGCAGTAGCCTCAAGCATACCAGGTCATTTTAAAGTACGTAATTGAAATGTAGTATGGATTTGCTACCACGTATCCAGTAGATACGAATCACAGGAAATCAACATGTCCCCCAAAGAACTTGTAATCGCACTTTTTACGGCTGCCTTTGCTGAACATGATCCGGAGGCAGTGCTACAGCTCGTTACCCCGGACTATATTCAGCACAACCCGCAAGTCCCGACCGGAGCCGAAGGCCTGGCCGGCCTGATCCCTTTGGTCGAACAATCCGGGATGACTGCAACTACCTACCGGGTCATCGCCGAGGGCGATATGGTTGTATTGCACAGCACGTTCGACAACGCGGACGCTTTTGGTGCACCGACCCTCGCCGCCTTTGACATATTCCGCGTCGATAATGGCAAAGTTGCTGAACATTGGGACAATTTGCAGCCCGTTCCCGAAACAACAGTGTCGGGCCGTGGCATGACAGATGGGCCGACCGAGATCACCGATCTTGAGAAAACAGAAGAAAACAAGGCGCTGGTTCTGGGGTTTGTGCGTGACGTTCTGGGCGGTGCCGCGCCTGAGAAAGCTCCGATGTATTCCGAGGTCTATATGCAGCACAATCCAATGCTTGCCGATGGGATCGATGGCCTGATCGAGGGCACCAAAGCCTGGGCAGAGCAGGGGAATGTGATCACCAAATTCGAGCCGCAGATTGTGGTGGCCGAAGGCAACTTTGTCTTTGTCGCCTCAGATGCCACCGTCAGCGGGAACCCTTGGGCCTTCTTCGACCTATGGCGCGTCGAAGATGGAAAGATCGTTGAACATTGGGACGTCGTTTCGCCTACGCCAGCCGAAATGGCGCACGAAAACGGCAAGTTCTGATCTTCGAAAGGGATGGCGGGTCAGGCATAAATGGCCCGCCAACCCAAAGCAGACGTTGGAATAAAACCAAACGTCAATCGGTCAGGATCATTTCAGCCTTCCTATTCACCACGTGCCTTTGCGCCGCTGACTTTGGCACCTGACACCTTAGCACCGGACACCTTGGCCCCGCTGACCTTCGCGCCCGAGACCTTGGCCCCGCTCACCTTGGCGCCCGAGACCTTGGCTCCGGACATCATCGGTGCGTCATACTCAAAGTAGACGTCCAGCAGCACGTCTTCGATCTGACCGGCTGCGATATCCATGCGGATGGTGTAATCGGCCTGATCGTAGTTCCAGACGCGGATGTCATTGGCCATCTGGTAATCCGCTGCCGCGACGCCCGAAACCGAGGGGTTCATCGGCGCGCGTGCGGCCTGTTGTGTGGTGTCCGGCGCGTTAGCGTCATTGCTGGTCTGCAGCTTGAAGCCATGGGGCAGGTTGCCACCCGTCGCGCTCTCGCCTTCGCCATGCACCAGAAAGATCGTGGGTTCTGGCATCTCGTAATAGGTGCCGTCATAGGCGAAGCCGTAAATCCGGGCCAGTCGTGCATCGCCTCCGAACTGGTCCCCGATGAAATTATTGACGCCGCGACCCCTCCGGCGGCCATCCTGTTCGATGAACAGCTGTTCCGAGTGCCGGTTCGCGATCTGCTGCCAGTGGGTATGCTTGAACTGACGTCCACGGCGTATATAGACAAACGAGTCGTGCGGAACCTTCTTCCGCTTGTCGAACTTGAACTTGTCGCCGTCCTTGATGACCTTGTAGATTCCGGACTTTTCGTTTGCCGCATCCCCGACCTGGACCAGAACACGATCGTCTTCCCGGACATGTACGCCGTCGATTTTGGTGAATTTCTTACTGAAGTCGTAGTCTTCCTCAACCTCTTCGGCCAACCGGACCGAGCGTTGTTTCAGTTTTAAATCACTTAACTCTCGCCCAAACAGTAATACCTCGGAAAAACTGAGTAAGGACTCAGACATATCACTCTCTCCCTATCGGGGGTCGACGCTGCCGATTGCCTCGCCTGTCCCGGTT
This sequence comes from Ruegeria sp. C9, assembly GCF_056537585.1. Taxonomy (NCBI): domain Bacteria; kingdom Pseudomonadati; phylum Pseudomonadota; class Alphaproteobacteria; order Rhodobacterales; family Roseobacteraceae; genus Ruegeria; species Ruegeria sp. C9. Next base: position 153,073 of record NZ_JBQFRU010000008.1, on the reverse strand, counting down.
TGCGCATTCAGTGCGCGTTGAATGTCACTATTATCACCCCGTGCGCGTAACCTGCCACAATAGCGGGGGAAAAACAAAGACTTTAAGGTTCATTCACCTCGGGTGACAGCGTACGAACCGACGCGGCATGGCTCGTGCCGTCGGGCTTGGTCAAACGGGGGCCGGGCGCTGTCAATCCGATGTGGCGCATGCGGAAATTGCCTTCGATAATCTGCCGGAATGCGCCGCCGGTGACCTCGTGATCGACCATGACCAAGGCGCGTTCAACGCCGAAGTAGCTCAGCATATCGGGGTCCAGTTTCTCCCACGCATCTGCAAGGTAGGACCCCAGCAGGTCCCGCGCTTCGATCAGGGCGACCCGAAAGCCTTCGGGGTCGGCTGCGTAATGTTCGTCGAACAGGTCCTGCATGATCGCGTTGTATTCGTCGGTCCCTTCCAACTCGTCCGAGAGCTCCTCCATCTCCGGGTCGATCACGTCATGTGCTACCAGTCGTTCGTGGTAGATATCGACCAGAATATCGAACATCGCCCCGGTCAGTGGTTCCGACAGGGCGTGTTCGCTGGACCATCCATGCGAGAATTCAGAAAGCGTCCGGTCATTGGCGGCGATCCGAATTTGCGAGTTCTGCGACAGCTCGGCAAAGCGGCTCAGCCGGTTATAGGTATAAAGGTTGCCGCGCGTGTTTTTCAGCAATTCATCCACGACCGAGCCGAAATGCAGCGACGCCAACAGCGCCACCATATCGGCCGCCGATTCATGGAACCCATAATACTCGCCGGTCGCATCCTCTTCGGATGGCATGCCGACCACGCTGTAGATGATGGCATGGCCGATCTCATGCGCGACCACATCGAAGTTCAGGCTGTAGGGGCGGTATTCGTCACCGATATCGCGAGTGCCACCGGTTTCCAGAAATCCCCAACCGATATGCGCGTTATCTAGACTTGGCAGCAACGATAGCTCAAGCCGCTCGAAATCACGCGCGAAATGCCAGGGGATCGGGCGATTAAAATAGCCCTCCCACACATCCATGGTGAAATGGGCCGCTCCGAACAGATGGGCGGCTTCAAAGGCCGGGTCCTCGGGATCGATATGGATGAAATTGCCAAACTCATCGGGCTCGGGCGGCGGCAGGATATAGCCGTCCCATGCGGGCAGATACATCTCGGGGCCGTCTTCACCCTCGATCATCGCGCCATAGGGGGTCGTTTTGTCGACCGGGTACATCGCATACATGCGGGGGCCCGATGGGCCTGGGCCTATGGTCCCTTGCGGGGCCGATATTTCGACCAGTTCGGGCTTGGAATTCGGCTCTAAAAAGGGCGATTGTGGATATAGTAAGAACCGCGTGCCGGGGGGGTCATTCTCTGAATAGTCGGGCCAGATTGCCAATTTTCCCTCCCGTTATCCGCCGGCGTGCAGACCGGCTGCCAATCCGGGCTCTTGGTCAACCAGATCGCCACCAGCTTGGCAAAACATGAACTCGGCGGCAACCAAATCAACCAAGGCATCGCGCCCCTCAAGGCCAAGCCCGATCGCGTAGGAGTCAAGATCATCCGGCACCCTCTGGTCAAGACGTGTTTCAAAATACCAGATCAAGGCGCGCGTCCGGGTTGCAGCGTTGCTTTGGTCCGGCGGCAACGCCGCTTTGCGCTGCGCCCGGTCGCGCAACGCGCTGTAGTCGCCCGAGCGTCGAAGCTCGGCTAGCAAAGCGGCATCCATTGTCTCGGCCAGCGTTTGGATTGCGATATCGACACGGGATTTGTCGGCCAGCATCGCCTCGTACTGCGTAAGGGTCAGGTCATTTTCTTCCAGCCATTCAAGCAAATCCGCGTGGCGGGGCAGTCTGGCCTCCAGCCGATGCTCTGTCATTTGCTTGACCACGGCGTTTTTATCCGGCTCCAAACCCTGCCGGCGGGTTTCGTCTTTGGACAGCAAGCCTAACGCCGCGCGATCACGCAGATGCGCGTAGAGAACCGGATCAAGCCGCAGCTCATCCACTAGCGCCCGCGCCTCGCTATCCTGTTGTGCGGCTTCCCCATCCACACGAGCGCAGAGGTCACGCCAGACCAGCGTCCGTTCGGTGCGATGTGCGTCTGACACATTCGTTCCAGCATCCAGAAAGCGGGCCATCTCAGCCAGCATCGTGCGGGCGTCGTCCCCTTTCGCATCCACCTGCCCCTCGGGTAACCATCGTAGAAAGGGTTGCGGGTCCGAAGTGCCCTCAAGGATGCGATCCCAAACCCGGTCACGGTAGTGCAGGTCTTTCGCCTTTTGCTGCAACGCGTCGCCCGTCTCAGACGACAACACACCCGCTGTCTTGGCTTGCGCAATGGTGGCGCGGATCGAGACCATAGGCTCGCTCAGCGGTGGAAAGCCAAGCTCGGCAGGGCCGTGCAGCACCGCCACCTCGTCATCATCTTCGATGGCACCATTCAGGTAACCCTCAAAAATCTGGCCGATCCCGATCATCCCGAAATCCGCCAGCTCTGCCGCGCGCAGCGCACCCATGCTGGCACTGCCAAAGACCGGTATACCTTGCTCCAAGGCCCACAGGATTTCCTTGTGCCAGACCGAGGGCACCCCGTCGAAATACCCGTCTATAATCCCGATCGCACGCGGCTTTTCCCGCACTGCCCGATACACATCGCCCTGCTGAACCGGGGGTAGGATAGTGGCGTTCAGATGTTCGCGCACGGCTTCGGCCCGTAGCGTCGGCCCGACAAAAACAACCACGCTCATGACGTCACCGCTCGCGCACGGGGGCCTGCGACAAAGTCGGGATCGTCATGGGGCGCTTCCAAGCCCGGTATCACCGCGCGCACCACTGCGATGTCAATTTCGGGTCGCGACAGATCAACAGTGACCACCTGATCTATGCCTGCCTCGGACAGGCGCGCCAGCAACAAAGACAGGTCATCCGTGAAAGATCCGGTCACGTAGGTTGGGCATTCGGTGAAATCACCGATGGGCGCCGAGCCATCGATCAGTTCGCGGATGTATCCGCTGCGCCAGTTCCGGGCAGTGTCCGAGAACTCTTCCGGGTCCAGATCATCCCGCGCGCCCGAGATATAGGTCAGCCGTGTTTGCGCCGCTTCGGTCAGCGCCCGCAGCAGGGCAATGGCGCGATCCGGGTGGCAGCCGTCGCCGATGCCGATATGGCCCGTGGTGCCTCCGTCCTCACATATCGCGCAGCGAAAGCTGGCGATGCCGATGTCCGAGGTCGTGTCCCAGATTCCCAAATCAAGCCCCGCCGCAGAAATCTGTTCCATCGCCTGAAGGCAACGCGGGTCGTCCACTGTACGGGGATTAACACGCGGGGTTGCGCCCTGATGGTGCCACAGCGTTGTGGCGTCACGCTCGATCAACTCGCAGATCGCGTGGCAACTGGCTTCGGTCAGGTTGTTGCCGGACGCCAGCCCGTTTGTCGTTCGCGGAAACGCCCGCTGCCCAGCCACGGGCGAGGTGGTATAATCGGTGTCCACCATCTCATACGGCACCCAGCAGGGCTGGCTCGAGGGCAGATCGCGCCCCAGCACCCACAGTATCGCCTGATGAGGGTCGAACTGCCCGCCGGTGACGCTGGGCAGACGGTCGGCATCGACCACATACTCCACCGCCAGATCAGCAAAGCTGGACAGCCGTAGCGGCAGTTCGATCCGCTCTGAGTGCCAGGATTCAATCGCTTCCATCACGCCCGAAGCCCGGGCTGCGCTCAGCGACAGCCCCTTGCCCAGCGACACCGCGACCGAGCGCGAGTTTGGCCGCGTCACCATCACTGTCGGCAATCCAACCCGGTCCAGTCCCGTCAGGTTGGCGATCCGGGTTATGCCCATCTGCTTGAGGAATGGTTTGACGATGGCCAGGGTCTCTTCCGGGTCGCGCAGCCGGTGGGTGTCTAGCACATAAGACTTCTGCGAATTCCCGGACATCCAAATGACCTTGCCAAATATCTGATAAACCACCGTAACCCGCCGGGCGGATCATGTTGGCGTCAGGATGCGGGATGAATGCGTAGTGGTCAACCGCGCACCGGCCCGGCAATCCACGCTTGCATGACCCGCGCGCTGCCGTTAAACGAGCTTCCGCATCGCCTCAATAGCTCAGCTGGTAGAGCAGGTCCTTCGTAAGGACAAGGTCGGGGGTTCGAGTCCCTCTTGAGGCACCATCCTCTTACGACAAGTCTTACCCGCGCTCAGATACTCATCTCGATACGCGCGCCCGGAAAACGCGATATCAGCGCGTTTGCTTTGGCACGTGGGGTCAGGCATAGGGCGGTTGAGAGCCCGTCTGCCAATGCTGCCTGCGAGGCTGAGATTGATACAGCCTGATAGGGCGCACCCAACCCTTTCGGGTTCAGGATATGCCCCTGATCGCCCTGCAGCATGGTGCCTTCGGGGGCCGAGGTTGCGACGGCGCGGTCCTGCAGTGTGATCCGTTTGGCGACAGCACCGTCGGGCTTGGCCAGCCCGACGCGCCACGGCTCGCCATTGCTCCGCTGGCCAAGGGCGGCGACCTCGCCCATATCCACCAGCACATCGCGCAGATCGAAGGATCGCATCAAAGCGGCAATCCGGTCAGTGATCGCACCTTGAGCAATCCCGTTCAGGGTAATCGCCGAGCGTCCGGGATGCGGCAGGCGGATCTCACCGGCGCTTACGTGAACCTTGTCCCAACCAATCGTCTGGCGTGCACGTTCCACTTGCGACCCCGCCGCGCCACTCGCGAGCGCTAGCCACAGGGGCTGGATCGTCGGATCAAATACCCCGCCCGAAGCGTCGTGAAGCGTGGAACACAGGCTCAGCACCTCCAGCAGCTCAGGCGCCGGGGTGACCAGGTGGCCGATCCGGTTAAGCTGACTGATCTGCGAGTGCGTCCGGTAGAGGCTGAATATATCCTCCAGCCGATTCAGCTCTGCCTCGACCGCAGCAAAGATCGGCGCGGCCTGTGCGTCCGTCGAGCCTTCCAGCCTCAGGCTGGCGGGTGCGCCCAGCGCAATACCGCGCCATTGGGTGACGTTGCCAGCAGCGGCGGGTACGGCGGCGCAGGCGGCTGAGATGGCCAGGAAACGGCGGCGGGTCAGAAGGGTCATGCGGGGGTCTCCAGCGCGAGGTCCAGATCGACGGGGCCCAGCACTTCGGCATCGGGAATATCAGACAGTGGCAGGGCGGCGCCGCCATATTCGGCAATGAACGCCTCTGCCGCGGCGGGGTCGCCAAAGGGCACGACTTCGCGCGCACCCATGCCGCCGGCCACATCGGCGCCAACGACAAAGGTCGCGCCATCGGCTGCGATCCAGTTGGAAATCCCCGGTTGCCGCCAGCTGGGCGCGACGCTCATGTCACTGACATAGGCGGCCGTGATCTTGGCGTCACGTTCGGGGCTTTTCAGATAGGCCAGCATGTCGCGCACCTGCGCAAAGAACAAAGGCGCGGGATAGCCTTCCAGATGGATCTGCCCTTTGGGCCCGCCATGTTCCGCGATGTTCATCTGGCAGAAATAACTCAGCGCATCCGGGGTGAGATCAACCGGGTCGGGGGCCTCGGCCACCTCTTCTTTGCAGGCCGTCAACGCGACCAGAGCGATCAGGGCAAGGTATCTCATGGCTCAACTCTCCGAAATGCGAGACGCGCAAGGGCAAAGCCCAGCACCGGCCAGATCAGCAGCGAGGCAGGCGCGGCCCAAACGGGCAGAGCTTGCGCCGCCCCGGTCATGCCGGAGGCCATGGCAACGCCCTCGGTTGCGGCGATGTTCCACAAACGGAATGCGTCGGCCGGGTTGGCCACCATCACCCATGGAAAGACGGATTGGGTGAAGGTGCCGCCCTTGTCCATGACGACGGCCCCCAACAGGCCCAAATCATAGAGGACGACAAAAACCAGCCAGAGCCCGGCCGACAAACCTGCCGCCGCCGTGGCCCCCTTTGCCAGGGCGGACAGCAAGTATCCAAGCGCCAGAAAGACAGCGCCCAGCAGGATAGATGTGAGGATCAGGCGGACCAGAGCCATCAGGCTTTCCGGACCCGCGCCGCCAAAGAAGGCGGCCACTGCGCCTGCGGTGCCGAAACCGATGGTCATGGCGAAGGCCAATGCGGCCAGATGGGCGGTGAACTTGCCCAGCAGGATTTCTCCGCGCCCCGCCGGGTAGGACAGCAGCAGCGACAGGCTGCCGCGATCCACGTCGCCCGCGATGGCGTCAAAGGCGATCATCAGCGCCAGCAGCGGCGCAAGATAGACCGACAGCGTGGTCATCGACGCGACCGAGACGGTCAGCATGTCGACTCCCAACGTGCCGGTTGGTGCGCTGCCCGCAAAGGTCAGCGCCAAAGCGAACAGCACCATGATCAATGTGGCGACCAGCAGCCAGCGATTGCGGCGCAGGATCAGCATTTCGGTGCGGGTGATGGCGAGGAAGCGGGTCATTGCAAATCCTCCTGTGCGTAGTGGCGATAGAGGTCTTCCAGCTTGGGCGGGGTCATCTCGACATCCGCCACCGCGTCGCCCAGCCCGGCGATCCGGCGCAGGGCCTCCATCTTGTCAGCGGGGGTGCAGAGCAGTTCCACCGATGCGCCGTTGATCCGGTTGCCACCCAGTTCTGCGGCCAGCGCATCGGCATTGGCGCTGGCGCGCACCTTCAGGCGGATCGGCAGACCGGCCAGCGCCGACAGGTTGTTCAGCGTGTCGTCGGCGACCATCCGACCCTTGCGCATGATGGCGATGCGGTCGGTGCGGGCCTCGACCTCGGTCAGCGCATGGCTGGCGATTAGAACGGCTGTGCCTTGGGCAGCCAGTTCGTCGATGATGGCGTACAGGTCCTGCCGAGAAATCGGGTCCAGCCCGCTTGTCGGCTCATCCAGCAAAGCCACTTTCGGTTGACCCAACAGCACCTGCGCCAGACCCAGACGTTGCCGCATGCCTTTGGAATAGGTACCGATCCGGCGGTCCAATGCGTCGCTGAGACCAACGCGCTCCAACAGGCCAAGCACGTCGGCCTTTGCACCTGAAAGCTGCGCAAACAGGGTCAACTGCTCGCGCCCTGTCAAAGCGGGATGAAACGACACCGCTTCGGGCAGATAGGCCGTCTCGCGACGCGCCTGCGCGCTGCCGGGGGTGGCGTCTCCGATCCGAATGGCTCCGCCATGGATCGGCGTCAGGCCGAGGATGGATTTGATCAGCGTCGACTTGCCCGCACCGTTATGGCCCAACAGCGCAACGCGCTGACCGGGGGCAAGAGACAGGGTGATATCGTCAAGAACGCGGGTTTTCCCTCGGTCCTTGAGAACATGGTCGATTGACAGGGCCTTATCCGTCATGAGGCACCTTTTTCATAGCTGGGGGTTCAGGGGCTTGCATCAATGGGTTGCTGTCCATCACACCCCCCGGCAACAACGCCGGGAAGGCCGATTGCGACCAGCGCACCAGTTGCACGGCAGGCGAGCCGAGCAGCAGTTTGGCTGCGGGTTGGGTCCACAGAACATGGTCCATACTGTCATTGGGGCGATAGGGGGCGTCGGCGATGCCGTTGCCATCCACATCAAAGGCGGCGAAATCGGACCAGTAATTGCCGCGCCCGTCCTCGGACCACTCGACCCATTTGGTCGAGACGTATTTCACCTGCGTCCGGTTCCCGACAAAGGCGTTGCCGACGATGCGGTTGCTTTCGGACCCGGCGGTAAAGTGGATGCCGATGCCGCAACCCTGGAACCAGTTGTCGGTGAATTCGTTCTTGTTCGAGTTATAAAGGAAGGTGCATTTTTCCTTGGCACCTTTCACCACGTTGCCGGTGATAACGCTCTTGTTGGCATAGTTCAGCATCATCCCATGTTCGCGGTCATCAATCGACACATTGTCGGTGACCTGCACGTTCGAGGTGAACATCACCGCATAGCCCAGATCGTTGCCGATCGAGACGTTGTTGCTGACTACCGAATTGTCCGCATACATGTAATGCACGGCAAAACGCAGATCGCGAAACAGGTTGCCGGTGAAGGTGTTCTTCTTCGACGAGTTTACAAAGATTCCGTCGCGGCCATAGCGGATATCGTTGTCCTCAACCACCGCACCCGGCGCGTTCCAGACATAGACGCCATTGCCACGCTCGTTCATGCGCTGGTCTTGCCGCCCTTCAATTCGGTTTCGCCGGACGATACTGTCCTTGGCCCCATGGATGTCGATGCCATAGAGATTGCCCAGCAGCACATTGTCTTCGACCACCGGCGCATGGGCCGTCTTGGTCAACTGGATGCCGCTGTCGATCCCGTCATGGTCCGAGCCCGATCCGATCACCGTCAGACCGCGCACGGTCACACCCGGCCCGGTCACGGTGATGACGCTGCCTTCGCCTTGTCCGTCGATGGTGGCCTGTCCCAGCCCGTCAATCGTGACGGGCCGGTCCAGAACCAGCGTTTCTGTGTAAACGCCGGGGCTCAGGCGGAGGGTGTCCCCATCCGCCGCCTGCGCCAGTATCTCGTTGATGGCCCCTGCCCGGTTGGGCACATCCCAATCCGCCGCCCAAAGGGGCGAGCCGAGCAGGAGCGATATGAGCAGGGACCAACGCATGGTTATGCGCTCCGCGGCTCAACGAACATCCGGCCGCGCATCTCCATGTGCAGCGCGTGGCAGAACCACTGGCAATAGAACCAATGCACGCCCGGACGGTCGGCAATGAAGGTGACCGAGGCGGTGGCCTGCGGCGCAACCTCCATCGCGATGCCGAAGTTCGACAGGCACAACCCGTGGGTCACGTCATCCACGTCATCCAGGTTGGTGACATACAACGTTACCTCGTCACCCTGCTTGACGGTGAACTTCTCAAGGCTGAACACCGGTGCGGTCGAGGTCATGTAGACCCGCACCTTGTTGCCATCGCGGATTGGCTCCTCGGCGCCCTCTTCAAGGTCCACACCATCGGCGGCAGCCTGCTGGCGCGCTTCTTCCCACATCGGGTCGTTGCGATCCCAGACATTGACCGGGTTCACCTTGGACCGGTGCACGAGGATCGAGTCATGCGGTTCCGCGAAGGTCGGGCCGTCATGGACCACCTTCATCTTATCACCCGAGATATCGATCAACTGCTCGTTTTCCGGCTTCAGTGGCCCGACGTTCAGGAAGCGGTCTTTCGAGAACTTGTTCATCGAAATCAGCCACTTGCCATCAGCCTCAGCCGTTTCGCCCATCGAGGTCGAATTGTGGCCCGGCTGATAATGCACATCCACTTTGTCGAGGATTGGATCAACATCCGCACCACCGTAGGCTTCGATGGCCTTGGCGATGTCCCACTTCACCACCTGGCTGTCCAGGAAAAGGGTGGTGTAGGCGTTGCCTTTGCCATCAAACGCGGTGTGAAGCGGGCCAAGACCCAGCTGCGGTTCCGCCACGATGGCCGAGCGTGGATCGGCATTGTCGGCAAACAGCGCATCGACCTTTTCCACATCGATCACGGATACGGTCGGGGACAGCTTGCCGTTGATCATGATGTGTTTCTTGTCGGGTGCTGCGTTCACTCCGTGCGGCGAGTTCGGGATCGGGATGTAACGGGTCAGGTTACCGCCCGCCTCTTTGCGCCCGTCCACGACCTTGACGCCGTTCAGCTCCTGATAGTTCCCGGCGGCAACAGCGTCTTCGATACCTTTCAGGTTGAACACGACCACATGGTCCAGCTCATTCTCGGTCATCTCGGCAAGGTTCATCCCCATTTCCGAGTTGTACGAGGTCGAGAATGCGTATTTGCCCTGATAGTCGCAGTCAGTGTTGTCGAGGTTGCCCGACACCATCACCTGCCATGCGATCTCCATCGTATCACCATCAATGGCGGTGAAGATGTTCACGTATTGCGACGGATCGTCGAGGATCTCACCATCATTGACCAGCGGGGCCTCGTGTTCGCCATTGGCGAAAATGTAACCGGTGCGCGGGTATTTCTGCGGACGCAGACCGTGGATGTCATGCGCGTTCGGGATTTCGATGATCTTGTCGCATTTCATCACGTCGCAGCGGATGCGCGCGACGCGCGTGTTGGCCTTGTCATTCATGAACAGATAGCGGCCATCATAGGTGCCATCGGTGAAGGACATGTGCGGGTGGTGCAGGTCGCCATTGTCGTAGGTGACTTTGCCATTGGCGGCCAGGTACTGCTTGGTCTCTGGCAGCAGCCCTTCGGTCAGGATCTTCAGCGACTCGTTGGTCTGGCCCCAGCCGGTGGCCGAGCAGCGGTTGAATACCGGAATGCGCATCAACTCGCGCATCGACGGCACGCCGAGGATACGCACCTCGCCGGTCTGACCCGAGGACCAGAAGCCGTAATATTCGTCCAACTCGCCGGGCTCCAGCGCGGCATTGGCGGCGGCGCTGGCCTCTTTCGCGGTCATCAGGGTGCTGCCCAGACCGGTTCCGGCCAACACGGCGCCGGTTGCAGATGCACCCAGCAGTCCGCGGCGTGTGACGTTCAGTTTCTTATCGTGTTCCGACATGATCGTTCCTCCTTTTTAGGAAACGGTTTGCGGTTTGGCGTTCGGATGGTTCGCCGGTGGTTGTCCGAGGGGGGTTTTCGGTTGAACCGACCCTGTCTTGGCCCGCCGTTTCAACTGGCGGATAACGACGGGACATTTGTCCTCGGACTGGTAGAGCACCTGACAATGCAGGCAGGTGACGCACTCGTTCGGATTGATCTCACCGGTTGGGTGGATCGCCTGAACGGGGCATTCGTTGGCGCAGGTCTGACAGGGGGTGCCGCAATCCTTGTAGCGGCGCAGCCAGTCGAACATGCGGATACGGGCAGGGATCGCCAGCGCACCACCCAAGGGGCAGAGATAGCGGCAATAGAACCGTTCGATGAACAGCCCGATCCCCAGCAGGGTCAGCGCAAAGACCACGAAGGGCCAGTCGCGCATGAATTTCAGAATAATCGCGGTCTTGAACGGCTCGACCTCGGCATAGGTTTCAGCCAGCGGGATCGAGACAAAACTGATCCCGAACAACACGAGGAAGATCATGTATTTCGCGGGCCAGAGCCGCTCATTCAGGCCCCAGGGCAGTGTCCATTGCGGCACCTTGAAGGCCCGCGCGATCTTGTTGGTCAGTTCCTGCAGCGCGCCGAACGGGCACAGCCAGCCGCAATAAGCACCCCGACCCCAGAACAGCAGCGCGGCAGCGACAGCGAACCATTGGATGAAGACCAACGGGTCCAGCAAGAAGGCATCCCAAGAGAAGCCGGTGCGCAGACTGCCTGCCAGCGCCATCAGGTTCACCACGCTCAGCTGCGCATTGGCGTACCAGCCGATGAAGAACAGCGTCATGGTCAGGTATCCGATGCGGAACCAATAGAAGACGCGGGCGTTCATGGTGGCGTGGAACTGGAAGAAGAATGTCGCCGTCAGCACCAAAAGCATGACGCCCAGCACCCCGATCTCAACCGTGCGGTCCTTCCAGATGCGTTTCCAAAGCGCGGCCTTGGCTGCTGCCTCGCCGGTGGCGTCATCGACAACTACTGGCGCCGCAACGGGCAGCAGATACTGCTCGGGCAGTTTGTAGCCCAGATCGAAGGTCAGAAAGGTCTTCTCAACCGCGCCCACAGCCCGCTGCGCCAACAGTTGCAGGCGAAAGGGCTCGGCCGGATCAAACTCGGCCTCAGCGGGGATCTTGAAGATGTCCAATTCCGTGAAACTTGGGGCATCGGGTGCCGCAACCTTGCCCAACCGGCGCTGCTGCTTGTCGAAGAATCGCACCGAATTGTCGCCTTGGATCAACTGAATCCGGTCGAAAATCCCGCCCCGGACATAGCCCGAGCCCTTGAAGCTGTAGGCCCCACGCCCCAGCACCAGAATGGCCTGCTCGCCTTCGTCCAGCCAGTCGACCATGTTTTGATATTCGGCCTCACCCAGCAGCGACTTGCCGATCGACGGCACGGATACCAACGCCATATGCATATCAATATAGGTGTCATCTGGTTCGCCGGGTTCAGGGCGTTTGATGGCGCGCTGATCTCCGGTGGCTTCGAACGCAGCGTTGACCTGCCCGATATCCAGCGTTAGTCGCCGGACCGAGCCGTCGCCGGACAGGGTGTTCCAGTCGTATACCGCATCCTGCGCCAGATCGACTTCGCGTTTCGGCCCATCGGCCTGCAGCGGAGACAAACCGCCCAACCCCAGCGCCCGCGCCACCTTGATGCCGCCGCGCACAAGACTGTCATCAATCACCATGATCGTGACGGTGGCCCCCGAGATGATATCGAGGTCATGCCCCTCACCGCCGGTTTCAGCCTCAACCTTCAAGTCCAGACCGGCATAGCCTTCGGTCAGCTCAACCATGCGCGCGTTGGGGATGCCAATCAGAACGATGGGCTCCGAGTGTTTGACCAATTGCACACCGGTTAGCACCGCTTGATCATCGATGGCGGCGACCACATGGATCGGTTTGCCGGAATAGCCGGTGGTGCCAACGAAGTCAGAGGTTAGGAAGGCCCAGGCAACGGTCTCGCCGGCCTTCAGAACGGGTGCAACCGGAACGTCATCGCGGACCGGCCCAATGGCATCAGCACCGGGGGCCAGATCGGCGGGTTCAATCTCGGGCAGGAAGCTGGCGAGGCTGTCGGCATGGGCACTAATCGCCATCAGGCAGGACAGGGCAAGGGCCAGCACTATATGGATTGCGCGACTTACGACCACGGCGCACCTCCGATACTTAGGGTGGACGCCATGGACGCGCGCAGGGCGCGTTCAGCAGTTTCTTGGGTCGGGCGCGGAGGTCCCCGGGTTTCGGGCCACAGCTTATGCGACTTGTACAACATGGAAGATTTGCTGTTCTGAAGCTGTACAACACGGAAGTTTCCGATTTGCGGTATCTGCACCAGCTCGGGTGCGGGCGCTGCACTGGTGACAGCGCATAGCGCGCAATCGGCGCATCTTGGGCAGTACGCGGTCGGGTCTTCGGTGTCCTCCTCAAGATCAACTTCAACCCAGACCGCGCCGCCTTCCGAGCAGATCTCCATCCAGACACTTTCACCGGGACTCGCCAGCACCGGTCCAAAGGCCTGCAACAACAGAAGGAATATGCCTGCCAACCCACATGCCGCGCGAGTTGCGCGTACAGGGAGATTGTGCAGAGGGATCAGGGCAGGCATGGAGTCTCCGACTCGGAAAGCTATGCCTTTGGGGTATTGGATTCTACCGAGTCGCGACTTGACTTAGGTTAGGTGAAGCAAATTTCTGATTTTCTTTTCAAATCAATCGTCTGCCTCATCCATCAGGCCACGCACCCAGCGCCCTGCCAGCCATGAGGCGGGCACGCCCAAGGGGATGGACCATAAGATCGCAGGTACTGGTTCAATGGCACCAAACCCCGCGCTGTGCAGGATCAGCCCAGCCAGAAACAGGTTGATGGCCACGGTCAGAGCCGTGGCCGGATAAAGCAGGATGGCCAGCTTCCAGACCGGCCATTTGCCTTCAGTGGCTGGTGCCTTCCGAGAAGGTGATTTTGTTCCAGACATTGTACTTCCCAGACGGTTTGCGCATCGGCAGGCGGCGGACCTCTTCCAGCGTTTGCGCGTCATAGACGATCACCGCGCCGTCATCTTCCCAGATCGAAACCAGCGCGTGGCTACCATCTTTGGTGAATTCTACATGCGCCACGGTCTTGCCCGGCGCGGGGCGCAAAGTTTTCACGATTTCAAGGCTTTGCTTGTCGATCACGTGCATGGCATCCTTGTTCGGGCCAAAGAACACATCGGCCCAGACGTAAGGCGAGTTCTCATGGCTGCGCATGAAAAATCCTGGCCCTTCGGTTTTGATCCGCTTGACGGTTTCCCATGTTCCCATGTCGATCACCGAGACCGTGCCATCGGTCAGATGCGGCGTCGCCATCACGGTGGTGTCGCCCTGCTGCCAAGTGATCCCCGAACCTAAGTGAGGCATCCCCGGCAGGTCCAGATCTGCGATCTTATGACCGATCACCAGATCAATCACCTGCCCGCCCTTGCCATCACGCGAGGCGCCCATAACGTATTCATAACTTTGATCGAAAAAGAAATCGTCCAGATAATCAGGCGTGGTGATCTTGCGCACGGGGAACGGGTCAGGGTTCTTGAACTGCCCCTCGATGCGGAAATCGTGGCCAATACCGGATTGCGGCGGGTTGGCCCCGTAGAACACCTCCCAAATCTCGGGGACATCCTTCAGCGCCAGAACAAAGCTTTCGCGCGGTGGTGCCTGATAAACGGCAGAAACACGGCTGGGAACGCCCTTTTTGCTTTTGACTTCAATGACTTTCGCGACCGACAAGTCCTCTGTCGACAGCAGGGTTAGTGAGTTAGGTAAATAGTTCGCTACTGCCACCCATTTGCCGTCACCCGACATGGCGATGTTGCGGCTGTTTAACCCCGCACGCACGCGGCCCACCTGTTTCAGCGCCCAGATATCATATTTCTGCACCCAGCCATCGCGCGACATGATGAAGACATAGCGCCCATCGGGGCTGAACTTCGGCCCACCATGCACGGCGAACGGGGTTTCGAACCGATCCAGAACCTCGAACGTATCGCCGTCCAGCACACTGACATGATGATCGCCTGTTTCCACCACCAGCGTGATGTTCATCGGGTCGCTGTCCCAGACAGGCGCGTCAACCGATACGTACTCATCATCCAGAGTCCGGCTGGCCATGATATCGGCCTCGCCCCATTCGGGATCGGTCTCCAGCGGAGATTTCAACCATCCCGCCAGTTCCTCGATCTGCAACGCGTCCAACTCGTGCGAAAACGCAGGCATCTGGGTGGCCGTACGCCCTTCGGCAATCACCGCCGCCACGCGTGGCCCACGCATCCGTTTCAACGTCTCGGGGATCAGCGCCGGACCGACCCCACCCAGACGGTTTTCACCATGGCATGAGGCACAGAATTCGGCATAATCCGAAGGTGCATCAGCCCAAGCTGCGCCGGTCAGCAGCAGCGAGCAGAATGTGCCGATTTTCAAGGTGTCAAAAGAATTGATGCGCCGGATCATGGCTTTTCCCTCGGAACGGCGTGACCTGCAGACGCTCGCCTGCGCCCTGCACGCCGATTTCTTCGTTTGATAGATAGCAGGCCGGGTCCTCGGCCCACGGGTCGCCGGTCAGTTGCAAGGCACGGATGCGGGTGTTGCCACCGCAGACATCCTTTAACTGACAGGCCCCGCAACGCCCCTTCAAAGGACGCGGACGGGTACGCAGCATGGCGAGCATCGGGTCATCGCTGGTCCAGAGTTCCGAAAACGATTTGGTCTTCACATTGCCAACAGTGTAATTGGACCAATAGGTATCGGGATGCACGCGGCCGAGGTTGTCGATATTGGCCACGCCCAGCCCGCTCGAGTTCCCACCCCACGCCGCCAGATGCTCGCGCACATGGGCGGCTTTGTCGTCGTCGAAATGCGTCCGGACCCAGTTCAGGAAATACCCGGCATCGGCATCGTTATTGCCAGTCACGATATCCAGCGGACGACCGCCCGAGACGGCTTCCCACGCACGTTCCAACAACAAATCCAAACCCTTACGGGTGCGCAAATGCTCGGCATCCTCGCCTCGGTTCTTGTCACCGCGCCCGGCATAGACGAGGTGAGACAGGTAGAACTTGTCGACACCCTCATCGTCGCACAGTTGCAGCAGGTCAGGCAGGTGATGTTGCGTACCTTCGGTCAGGCAGAACCGCAGGCCCACCTTGATACCGCGTTTCTTACATTCGCGTACGCCGCGCAGAGCATCGGCAAAAGCCCCTTCGACGCCCCGGAACCAGTCATTCGTGGCCCCGATCCCGTCTAGCGAAATGCCGACATAGTTGAAGCCCACGTCGGCGATCATGTCGGCGGTTTCGTCGTAAATCCGCGTACCGTTGGTCGACAGTGCCAGCATCGGCACCAGATCGCGGGCGCGTTTGGCGATGTCGAAGAAATCGAACCGGTCCAGCGGTTCCCCACCCGAGAGGATCAGGGCCGGGACGCGGAATTGGCCCAGATCCTCAAGGGTTACCATGGCTTGCTCGTGACTGAGCTCACCGGGGAACGCGACATCTGCTGAAACGGTGTAACAGTGGCGGCATTTCAGATTGCAGCGCCGCGTCAGGTTCCAGATCACTACCGGCTTCACCGGGCCGGGACGGCGTCTGCGCACCGGTGTCGGTTTGACGAGCTGCTGCATGTATTCGGTAAGGCGGAACATGTCTCAGCCTTTCTTTTTCAATCGCAGCCCTGTCTTCTTCAGGATGCGCGTGGAATAGAGGATGTCCTTGGCCCGGCAGGCATCGCCCAGAATTGCGAAGATCTCGGCGCGTTTTTTCTCGACTTCGTCCCGGTCAGAGCCGTGGACCATGGCGAACAGGTTATAGGGCCAATCGGGCAGGGCGCGGGGACGTTCGTAGCAGTGGGTGACAAAGGGCAGCGCCCCGATCCGTGCGCCCAATTCCGCGACCTGGCTGTCGTCTACATCCCAAACAGTCATTCCGTTTGCCGTCATCCCCAGCTTGTAGTGGTTCGGAGCGGCGGCGATGCGGCGGATAACACCATGCGATTTCAGCTCTGCCAGATGATACAAAAGGGCATCCTCGTCCAACCCAAGCGTTTCGGCAACGGCTGCGTAAGGCGCAGGCACAAGCGGCAGACCGCTTTGCAGCGCTTCGATAATCTCTCTGTCCTGAACGTCGATCATGCTGCCACCCGGAAGCCGATGAAAAATTCCTGTAGTTTGGGGAAACGGAGAACTTCGATCCCCGTTTCCCGTTCGATCGCATCAGCGGCGGCCTCGATCCCCTCAGGCGTTTCGGTGGCCAGCACGAACCACATGTTCAGCCGGTGCGTACGCTCATAATTATGGGCAACCTCGGCGTGCGCATTGACTTTGGTCAGGACGGTTTCGAATTCATCCTCTGGCACGGCCATGGCGCACAGGCAGAACGCTCCACCCATTGCAGCGGCGTCGAAAAACGGGCCGAAACGTGTGATGATCCGCTGCTCTTTCATTCGTGCGAGACGGGTTAGGAGTTCGTCTTCGGGAATCCCAAGTTCCTGGGCTACACTGGCAAAGGGATGCGCGGTCAGCGGCAGGTCATCCTGCATCCGGTTCAGGATTACGCGGTCGGTCGCGTCCATAGTCATGCGGCTGCCTCTTTCGGTTGGATCAACGCGCCGGTCTGTTTGAAACAACGGGTCGAGAACAGCACTTTGTTTCGTGCGCCTGCCAGTTCGGGCAGAGCGGCGGCTGCGGCCAGAACCTCCATCGCTTCGGGGCGCGAGCGTGCATGGATCATGGAATAGAGGCGATAGGGCCAGACATCCTTGACCGGGTTGCGCTCATAGCAAAGCGTCACGCCGGGATAGGCCGCCAGCGCCGGTCCAGCCGTGTCCACCTGTTCGGGCGGCATGTCCCAAACAACCATCGCATTGGCTGACCAGCCGAGCGCCCGGTGGCGCACGATAACCCCGAGACGAGAGATTATGCCTGCTGTTTGCAGCGCTTCGATACGTCCCATTACGTCGAAATCATCTCTACCCAGCGTTTGTGCCAATGCGGCATAAGGAATCTCTGTCAGGGTCAGGCCCGAGCTGAGCGCCTGCAGCAACTCGCGATCTCCGGGCTGCATGGCTGAGCGATCCACCTTACGAAGGCCAGGAACATTGCGTGTTTTTCCCGACATACGAAAGCCCAAATCGACATTGAATGGACGTACGAGGCGCAGGTCCAGAACCCGCAGTCCGGAACGCTGCGATATCCGTGCAAGGGTGTCATCGACATGGGTGCGATCCGGGCCGGTTGCGACGAACCAGAGGTTCCAGTCATCCTCCCGCTGGTAGTTGTGGTTCACGCCCGGTTCGGCGTCGATCAGGGCTGCAATCTCTTCCAACCGATGTTCGGGGGCCGCAACAGCGGCCAAGGTGCTGGCCGAAACCGCGCCCGGAGCGATGGTGGCACCCACGCGTGTAATCCGCCCGGTGGCCTGCATGCGAGTTAGGCGATCAATCACCTCGGCTTCGTCCAGCCCCAGTATAGACGCCAATACCTGAAACGGACGCTCTGTTATCGGAAAGTCGCGCTGAAACTCGTCCAGCAAACGACGGTCGATGGGATCGGTGATGTGTTGCATGTCAAAGCCCCATTCTGTGCGCACGGGCGGTGAAGAAAATGCCGGATGGGCTGTCGGCGTCGATCTCGCGCAGTTTTTCAAACGTTTGCGTGTCGTAGACCATAACCTTGTTGGCGTCGCGCACGCTGATCCAGACCTCATGCCCTCGCGGAGTGAACTCCATATGCAGTACGGCAGGGCCGGGTTTGAATTCGTGAATGATCTCCTTGGTCACAGAATCAATAACCTGAATGGTGTCGTTCAGAGGGTGGGCAAAGTTCACCCAAACCTGCCGCCCGTCAGGACGCGCCATGGCAAAGACTGGCTGACCATAGGTTTTGGTGCGCCCGGTCTCGGTCAGTGATTCAGCATCGATCCACAGCACCTCGTGATGGCCGACGGCAGGCAGTACGAACTCGCGCCCGGTCAGCGCCCAGCCTTCGAGGTGAGGCATCTTGTAGACCGGCATCTCCACTTGCCCGCGCCCATAGTTGGGCAGCACACGGATGGGTTCGGGCGTCTCGGCCCAAAGGTCCAGCGCGGTCAGGCCATCTTCGCCAAACAAGCCGGTGATATAGGTGCGGCCATTGGCGGTGATCAGCGCGTCATATGGGTTCTTGCCCATTTCGGGGATCTTGGTGATCGCGGGTGCGCCGTTGGAGAAATCAGCAATCCAGGTCTCGCCCGTGTCCCACATGGTAAAAACAAACCGGCGGCCGGGTGCATCGACCAATCCGATGGTTTTGCTGTCGGTAGGAATGTCCGCGACCATCTCCAGCGTGTCCGCATCGAAGACGCGTACACCGCCAGGTTCATAATTCGATACAGCGACCAGCTCGCCGTCATCCGAAATGGCACCGCCAATGGCGTTGCCCGCCTGCACGACCCGGTTCACGATCTGGCGGGTGACGATATCCACCTTAGTCAGGCCGCCGTCACGCCCAAAAACATAGGCAAAGCGTTCATCGGGTGAATAGACCAGCGAGGCATGGGACAGATCGCCCAACCCTTCGATCCGGGCCAGCGCGGCGCGGTCGGATTGGTCCACCAGTAGAACCGAGCCCTTGGCGCGTTCGATCACAAGTCCTAGGTCGCCGGTCGCGGTGGGTTCAGCCTGGGCGGTGGTCATGAGCAAAGTGGCGGCGAGGGTAAGGATGAGCTGTTTCATTGTGCCTCCTGTGCCAGCAGGTAGCGGGCGATCCATTCGGCCTCTTCTTCGCTGATCAAGGGCCGCCATGGGGGCATCGCGGTGTCGGGGATGCCGTCGAGGATTACGCCGGTCAGAACGTCCGCGTCGTAGTGCTCCAGAGTCTCGGATCTCAGATCAGGGCCGAGACCACCTTTCAGCGACAGCCCGTGGCAAGAGCCGCAGTCCTGATGGACAAGACGCTTCAGTGCGTTGGGGTCAAGAGTGTCGGCGGCGAAGGCCGTGGTGGCAACAAGCACTGCGGAAGTGAGAACAGCACGTGCTGCCCATCCTTTGCGTCCTCTCACAGCCGGTTGCTGTGCCGGCCTTCTGGAACCGAACTTAGCCATGCGCCTGCTCCAAAAGGTCGGCCACAGGCCGTTCTGCATAAAGTGAAACTACCTTGCCGATGATGAACAGCGTGGGCGCCTTTAGCCCGGCCTTGCGCACATCAGCGGCCAGCCGATCCAGCCGGGATACCATCCGGCGCTCATCAGGTGTGGTCGCTTTGCCTACCGCCAAAACCGGAGTTGAGCCGGGCAGGTTCTCAGTCATCAGTCCCATGGCGATCTGGCCGATATTGGCGACGCCCATATAGACGACCAAGGTCGAGTCTGGGTCGGCCAGACGTTTCCAATCCAGATCCAGCACCTTGTCGGCCTGTCGGTGCCCGGTGACATATTGCACCGAGGTCGCCAGCCCACGATGGGTCAGCGGCACGCCTGTCGAACAGGATGCCCCCTGCGCTGCGGTAATGCCCGGCGCGTATTCGACTGGGATGCCGTTTGCCATCAGGTGCGCGGCCTCTTCCGATCCACGCCCGAAGATCATCGGATCGCCGCCCTTGAGGCGAGCAACGGTGTGACCGGCGCTGGCTTCTTCGACGAGGATTTCGTTGATGCGATCCTGCGGCACGGTATGACACTTGGGGGCCTTCCCAACCGGGATCAGCCGTGCGCCATCAGAGTGCAGATTGAGGATATCGGCCGAGACCAGACGGTCATAGACCACCACGTCCGCCTCTCGCAGCATCCGCAGCGCGCGCAGGGTCATCAGTTCGGGGTCACCGGGGCCTGCGCCAATCAGAAAAACCTTACCGCTCATGTGCAAACTCGCTTGGTCTGAATGTCTTCGGAGCCCGGAATTCCTGCGCGATCAGGGGACGTTGCTGGGTGAGCCGGGCGTGTCATGCGGCCAGACTGGCGTAATCGGAAAGGAACCTCCTTGACTAAAGTTAAGGAGCGCGGGAATTGCCCCGCGCTCCTTTCGGCTTGCCTGTATGATTGCCTCGGCTCAGGGTTCGACGGTGATCATGCCGATCATGTTCTGTGTCTCCCAATGCGGGCCACACAGATAGTCCTGCGGACCCGGGGTGAGGAAGGTCAGGTCAACCGTCTCCTCAGGAAACAGACGGTCGCTTTCGGGCTCGCTGCCGTCTTTCAGTAGGACCGAGTGACTGGTGCGCTTATCGACATTCACCCAGCGCACGGTTGTGCCCGGTTTCACGGTTAGCTCGGCTGGGCAGAACGTGTATTTGTACATCAGCACCACATCGGCATCCTCAACGGCGGAGGAGGGCTGACCGAACAGCTCGACATAGCGCTCTTCGGCTTCGGCACACAGCGCGGCGGTGTCCTCTGCCCATGCGGGCGCGGCCAGAAGCAGCAGCGCAGGGAGAAGGTGTTTGGGTTTCATTGTCCAAGTCTCCTCTTTTAAGCGGAAGGGGCCGGATCGCCCGGCCCCTCTTCCTTATTGTTTGACGACGTTGATAAAGGCGTTGTCGTCGTCCAATGCCAGGCTGGTATCCAGCGTCACGTGGTGGAACCGTGCGGCGGCAAAGTCATCGTGGATGGCAAAGCCCACCGTATAGGTCTGACCGGCCTCCAGCGGCACGTCACCAGCTGCGCCCGAGTTCAATGGGCGCGTGAAGACCACGGTCCACATACCTGCATCAAGGCTGGCCGAGGCGGCGATCTCACCGTCATTGACCACGCGCTGTTCTAGCAGATAGCCGTTGGTGGCGCTGCCGTCCGCGTAGACGCGCATCAGATCCAGATAGGTGCCTTCGGCCAGATACTGCTCGATCTGATCGGCGGCCTGCAGCTTGTCCCAGCCACCCAGCGCCTTACCGCGGCGGCCTTTGATCTCGACCTCGGTGCGGCTTTCGCTGATGTATTTGGTCACAGTGTCCTGCGTGCTCAGCCGACCCGAGACATCGCCATTTGCGGCAATCGCCTCGGCACCCGGGTCAAAGGGCATGTAGCTGTTGTCTGCATGGCACGAGGCCCAGCAGCCGACCTGATCGCCCAGCTCAATCCCAGTGCCGGTGATCATCATGGCCACCTTGATCTGGTTGTCCGGGTCCATCTTGCCGCCATCGACAAAGGGGGCGGGGTTGTGGCCCGCATCCGGCCATTGCAGACGGATATACAGGGTCTCATCATCATGCGCGGCTTGAACGGTGGCGTCTATAACGCCGCGTTTGCCCGGGATCGGGGTTGGTTCCAGATCCCCACCGGCCACGATCTTGTTGCCGATCGCGTCCAGTTCGGCAGCGTGACAGGTGGTGCACTTGTCTCCGCCCTTGGTCAAAGGACGTGCTCCGCCGTGGGATCTGCCGTTCTGAACCCATTCAAACGAGGCCTGACCGGGATAGAACAGTTTCATATCTGCACCGGGGACAGCGGCCCAATCGATATTTGTGCCAACATCGCTGCCGCCACCTGCCGGGGCTGCGGCATCTTCGCCAGAAGCTTTGGCACGCTCTTCCGCGACGGCTGCGTCAACCGCTGCTGCGATCTGGGCCTGAACAGCCTCTTGCTGGGCTACACGCGCGGCTTTCTCAGCCTCGGCATCGGCGGCTTCTTTGGCTTCGATCCGCTCGAGACTGGCCAGATATTCGGCGGGGATTTCGCGAATGAAATCTGGGTTCGGCGCTTCAAGCTTTTCCAGATACTCTTCGTCGGCCCGGTCGCGGGCGTCCGAGTGCGCAATCCCCTTGTGGCAGTCAATACAGGTCTGACCGACGGTCATCGCGTTCAGGTGCTGCTGACGGGCGCGGGGTTTCTGGAACTCGGGCATCATCGACTCGAAGTCATGGCAGTTGCGGCACTCGCGCGAGTCCGTGGATTTCATCCGCTCCCATTCGTTCATAGCCAGATGTACGCGCTTGGCTTCAAACTTTTCGCGGGTGTTGATGGTGCCGACCACCTTGCCATACAGTTCTTTGGACGCCTTGATCTTGCGGATGATCTTGTGAGTCCAATCCTTGGGCACGTGACAGTCGGAACAGACCGCGCCTACGCCCGAACGGTTCACGTCGTGGATTGTGCCGGTGTATTCTTCGTAAACGAAATCTCGCATCTCGTGGCACGAGACGCAGAATTCCTTGGTGTTGGTAGCTTCCATAGCGGTGTTGAACCCGCCCCAGAAGATGATGCCGGCGGCAAAGGCCGCAGCGATCCCGGCCACGGGCATTCCCCACAGGAAATACCGGCGCCAGATTGGTTTTTTCTTTTCCGGTTCGGAGGTCATATCCGGTCTCCGTTTTGGCTTCTTTTTCTGGCCCTGGATGTCAGGCCTGTGGATTTGGCTGATGAGTCAAACGAGGAAAGGGCGGGCGAGGGGCCCGCCCTTTCCGGTGCTGAGTACAAAACCCGTCAGGTGACGTGGTTCGAACGGTTGTAGACGTTGAACTTGCCGGTGGGTGCAAACAGTCCCTTCACGCGGCCGATCTCTTCCAGCGTCTTGGCGTCGAAGATCACGATCTCTCCATTTGGCTCTTTCGAGGTCGAGCGGTTCCACTTGGACACCCAAACCTCGGATCCGTCTTGGTTGAACTCGAAGTGAACGGCGACGTTGCCTTCCTCTTCTGTGATCTGGATCGTTTTCACGATCTCACCGGTTGCCTTGTCGATGACCTGCACCGATTGCTGGATCTCAGGCTCGGGGTGCTTGGTTTGGTCGGCCCAGATGTAGTCCGAGTTCGGATGGGTCCGGATGAACAGACCGGGTCCGTCGGTTTCCACCTCATAGCAGACCTTCCAGGCATCGTCCGGGCGGCCTTCGGGGTCGTTGCCCCAAACGGTAACCGTGCCTTCGCCCAAGTGGGTCGTACCGGCAACAGGACCGCAATTCGGGTCATCCCAGTTGGCGCCCGGGCCGGGGTGCGGCAGCGGCGCGGTATCGATCATAGCTTCCAGCTTGTGAGTCTCGGTATCGACCACGACCATCTTGTTCGACGCGTTTGCGGCGATCTGGAAATAACGGCCGGTCGGATCAAAGAACCCGTCATGCAGGAACTTTGCGCTGTCGATCTTGTCGATACGCAGGTTGTCCAGATCGGAGTAGTCCACCTGCCACAGCTGACCGAGTTCCTTGACGGCCACGATCCACGTGGGCTCGTTCGGGGTGGTGTAGATGGCGGCCACGCGAGCCTCTTCCACATAATCCCCGTCCACGTTGTAGCCGCGGGTCGAGACAACCTTTTTCGGCTCCATGGTTTCGGCGTCGACGATGGCGAAATGAGGGGGCCAATAGGCGCCACCGATGACGTATTTACCGTCACCCGATACCGCCACGTCGCGAGCGTCATAACCAATGGTAACCTCGGCAACCAGCATGTTCTCGGGGTTCTGCCACAGGTCGATCTTGGTCATCTTCCCGTCGCGGCCCATGGTGTACCAGAAGCGGCCCGGGTTTTCCGGTTCTTCCAATTTGTGGTGTTCCGAGGCTTTCAGAACGTGCACCGCATAACCGGTCGGGATATGCGCCAGCACTTCCTTGGTGTCACCGTCAATCACGGCCACCTTGCCCACGTCACGTTCGATGACCACGAAGAAGTTTTCCCAGTTGCGGCCATGCAGCGGCTCGGTCGGGTAATCTTCAGGTTCGACATAGACTTTGCGCGTCGCCATCATCTGCTCAAGCGACATTTCTGGCGGTTGGGGTGGCTCCATCTGGATGTAGGTCGCCATATCGCGGATTTCTTCTTCGGACATCACGTCCGAGAAATTGTTCATCCCGCCTTCGGTGCCCCATGCGATGATTTTTTCCAGCCGCTCCTGCCCCAGTTTCAGGGTGCCCGACTCGGTTACGGTACCATCGTCATTCTTCGTTTCAACCAGCGGCTCAAGGCTTTTGCCGGTTGCCCCTTTGCGCAACACACCGTGACAACCGGCGCAGCGTTCAAAGTAAAGTTGTTTTGATGATTCAAAGGCTTCCTTGCTCAGGGTTGGCTCTTCGGCAAAGACTGGCGCAGCGACGCTGCCCAGCAACATTGCCAAACCGACCCCTAAGGCGCGGCCAGTTCTGTTGTAGCTGATTCCAAGTGACATGATCACTCTCCATTTGCTGGTGAGGCAGGTCCTAGGGTGAAACATCACGCGTTTGTCATCCTTGACGAAAGTCAACGGAGCGCGCGCAAATTGGAAATTGACGGGCTATAATGAGCCATAAAATAAAGGGAAAACCTGAGTTTCAGGGACATGTTTTTCGGATGCTTGATTTCGGTTAAGTCCATTACTGGTCGGCCTTGCTAAACCTGTTCCAACAGCCATTGAGGCCGAGGAGAACAGGCATGTCGGCAGTGATCGCGCGCGTATTGGGCGAGGGGTTTCGCATCTTTTTCCTGTCCGCCGGACTTTTTGGTCTGTTCGCGGGAGGCGCGTGGGGTTTTTGGTTGATGACGCAGACCGGGTTGGTCGGATACGAAGACCCAACCTATTCCATGAGTCCCCCAATGTGGCACGCGCATGAGATGATCTTTGGCTATGCCACAGCAGCTCTGGGCGGGTTCTTTCTGACGGCTGTTCCCAACTGGACCGGGACCCCAGAGGCGCGCGCCCGGTTCATCATGCTGGCTGCAGGTCTCTGGTTGGCCGGGCGGGTAGCGATGTGGTTCTCCGGTGCGCTGCCGCCTGTTCTGGTCGCTGTGTTCGATCTGGTCTTTGTTCCAATTCTGGCGGCAAAGATTGCTACTCAGCTGATCCGACGCCCCAAACCGCAGAACATGGTATTCCTTTTGCTGCTCAGTGCGATCTGGATTGCCAACTTGTTAACCCATTTAGAGTGGATCGGTGTGACCAGCGATACGCTGGACATCGGATTGCGGGCGGGGTTGCTGACGCTCTGTAGCCTAATCGCGATACTTGGCGGGCGCATTACGCCAGCTTTCACCCGAAATGCGATGAAACGCGCGGGAGAGCCCGAATCCAACTGGCCTATTTCGGTAGGAACGTTTGATAAAGCCGCTATGGGGCTTGCACTGTCACTGCCGCTGAGCGTGCTCGTCTTTGGAATCGGACCAGTATCAGGCGCTATCGCGCTGATGCTTGGCGTTGCTCAGATCCTGCGCATGGCACGTTGGCGCGCACGCTGGTCACTGCGGCAGCCGATCCTGATCGCGTTGCATCTGGGGCTGGGCATGCTGGCGCTGGGCCTGATCCTGTGGGGGCTGGCTGTGCTGGGGTTCGGCAGCGAGATCGGGGCGCTGCATGTTCTGGGCATTGGTTGCGTCGGCGGCATGACCCTTGCCGTGATGAGTCGGGCCGCCCTCGGCCATAGTGGCCGTGCCCTCGTGGCCCCGCCACCCATGGCGATCGCTTACGGTTTGATGGCGGCAGCCGCAGTTTTGCGCTGGGTCGGGTCGGCGTTTGACCAGGGATATCTGGTTGCGATGCTGGCCTCAGATGGGCTGTGGATCTGCGCCATCGTCTTGTATCTGGTTGCGATGTGGCCCGCGTTGACCGGGCCACGTCTAGCGGCCTGAGCAACGGTTCTTAGATCAAGAAGGTCGGAGCAACGCCCTGTCATTCTTAATGTGCCGTTGCAGCAAAGTATGGATTTGTCTTCCGCGCTTTGGAATCTGGCGGGCTGCGATTGGTTGATGGTCTGGCAAAGCTAACTCTGGGAAGAGCGCAACAATTTCGGCCAGCGCCTCGGGCTGTATTCCTTTCAAGGCTTGCTTGCCTGTGAATAGGCTTTCTGACGGCGCGCCTTCCGCCAGCACGATCTCATGCCGGTCGAACAGAACATGGAAATACACAACGCCCTGAGCTGTCTCGTCGACGGTTATGCCGGGTATGCCGACCAGCTTATGGGCTGGGACCAGAACCTCTTCGCTGTCGAACATGCGAACGGCGATACTCGAACGGATCAACATGCGATGCTGCGGTGAGACCAACAGATCGCGTCGCGGCAGGTTGCTTCCCAGGCTGCCCGCTGCGATTCGGATCGGGCGCAGCTTGGGATTGAGCGCAAATTCAGACCTATCCAGAGCGCGCGCGCCGATCCAGCGAATTGGTTGTGGTCCATGATCCAAGGTGACAACCTTGTCACCAGCGGAAAGCGTTTCTATCGCGACATCACCATCAGGTGTCGCGATAAGCGTTCCGGCTGAGAAACAAGGAACATCAACGATGGAACCGGGGTCAGTCGTGTCCGGTGCGTTGCTCGGTGTAACGTTGACGACGCTCATCGAATACGTCACCCCGGGATCTAGGGGCTCAGAGGTTATGTAGCCAGCGTTGGTTCCTTCAACCTCGACAAGGTACACAGTGATTGTCCCACCGCCGGGATTCGTCAGAATGTAGGATTCTTCCAGATAGATGTCGCCGCTCAGAAACGTTGTCGAACCATCAAGGTTTGTTACTGTTCCGGTCTGTGTATCGTCGTCGCCATTTTCGTTGTTGAATCTGTCGCCGTTGAAAACATCCCCGGTATCGGGAACTGGCGGGCCAAACCCATTTCGAATGAAACCACCGGCCTCGTCCTCAACATTGAATACCCTTCGGTCCGTCGCGGGGTCATAGCTTGCGTCCAGGGTGATCGTATCAGGCCCAATTGTATTCACCGTAATGACGCCGGGTGCGTATCCGATGTATGAGTAGTTCGCCATTCTTTAACCACCACGCTTCAGGTGCCATCTAAGCACCTCTATTTACCAATAAATCGAGAACGCTCGCTTCAACTGTTCGAACGTCCGGAAACATGCTGTTCTAAGTACTGTTTTTCAAGGCAATCTGAGGGCATTTTAGTGATACTGGCGCAATTATGACCACAGGTGTCCAATTCCGAGCTTACTTTGGCATGCTTGACTTTCGTTAAGGCAGCCCTGCGACCCACCCGCCATTGTCATCAGACTAGCTAATCTGCGCAAAGGAGAGCGCAATGCGAGAAGTCATGACAAAGAGCATGGCTCGCAACATATTCTATGGCGGGTCACTGTTCTTCATCCTCATCTTCCTGGCCCTGTCGGCCCACTCGCACTGGTACATCGTCAACTCCGAGAATTCGGCGAAGCTTGATGACAGTGTGGTTCGGGGCAAACATGTCTGGGAAAAACATGCCTGCATCAACTGTCACACGATCCTAGGCGAGGGCGCCTACTACGCGCCGGAAGTCGGGAATGTGATGACCCGCTGGGGTGTGCTGGACGACCCGGAATCGGCCTTTGAAGCGCTCAAGGGCTGGATGGAGGCGCAGCCGACCGGCATTCCCGGTCGTCGGCAGATGCCCAATTTCAACCTCAGCGACGAAGAGATCCGCGATCTGACCAACTTCTTGATCTGGACGGACAACATCGATGCGCAGGGCTGGCCGCCCAACGAGGCAGGCTGAGAAAGGGAACGGAGCAATGAAATACGAATCCCAAAAAATCGCCTACGCCTACTTCGCAGTAGCGATGGCCCTGTTCGCGGTACAGGTAATCGGCGGCCTGCTGGCCGGTTTCATCTATGTATTCCCGAACTTCCTGAGTGAGCTTCTGCCGTTCAATATCGTACGGATGCTGCACACCAACTCTCTGATCGTCTGGCTGCTGCTGGGCTTCTTCGGTGCGGCCTACTTCCTGATCCCCGAAGAGACCGAGCGCGAGATCCATTCGACCAAGCTGGCCTATCTGCAGTTGATTATTCTTGTGGTTGGCACGCTGGGCGTGGTCGTGACCTATGTCTTCAACCTGTTCGAAGGCAACTGGCTGCTGGGCAAAGAGGGGCGCGAGTTCCTTGAACAACCCAAATGGGTCAAGGCGGGCATCGTCGTGGCCGCGCTGATGTTCCTTTACAACGTGTCACTGACCGTACTGAAGGGCAAGAAGACGGCGATTTCGAGCATCCTTGTTCTGGGCCTCTGGGGTCTGGCGCTTCTGTTCCTGTTTGCTTTCTACAACCCGGGCAACCTGTCGCTCGACAAGCAATACTGGTGGTATGTCGTCCACCTATGGGTCGAAGGCGTATGGGAGCTGATCATGGCCTCGATCCTGGCCTACCTGATGCTGAAGCTTACGGGCGTTGACCGTGAGGTGGTCGAGAAATGGCTCTATGTCATCGTCGCCGCCGCGCTGTTCTCGGGCATCCTTGGGACAGGTCACCACTACTATTGGATCGGTACACCCGGCTATTGGCAGTGGATCGGTTCGATCTTCTCAAGCCTCGAGGTGATCCCGTTCTTCGCGATGATGGCCTTTGCCTTCGTCATGGTCTGGAAGGGCCGTCGTGACCACCCTAACAAGGCTGCTCTGCTGTGGTCACTGGGCTGTGCAACGCTTGCCTTCTTCGGTGCCGGTGTCTGGGGCTTCCTGCACACGCTGCACGGGGTGAACTACTATACCCATGGCACGCAGATCACCGCAGCCCACGGTCACCTGGCCTTCTACGGTGCTTATGTCTGCCTCAACCTGGCGATCTTCAGCTATGCGATGCCGATCCTGAAGAACCGTGATCCCTACAATCAGGTTCTGAACATGGGCTCGTTCTGGCTTATGACCAGCGGCATGGTCTTCATGACCTTCGTCCTGACCTTCGGTGGTACCGTGCAGACTCACATGCAACGTGTGGTCGGTGACTACTTCATGGACGTGCAGGACCAGATCGCGATCTTCTACTGGATGCGTCTTGGCTCTGGTGTGGTTGTGGTGCTTGGTGCGCTGCTGTTCATCTACTCGATCTGGGTGCCCCGGAAAGAGGTGATTGAACCCGGTGCCTCTGAAACCCCTGCGGAGTAATGGATATGGATGGCTCCATGAAACTGAATGAGGGGGCGGCGAACGCCCCCTTCTACCTCGCCCAAAGCGATGAATGCGATGTGTTCACCGCCGCCTACAACAACGACCTGCCGGTCTTGCTGAAAGGCCCAACAGGTTGCGGCAAGACCCGCTTTGTGGCCCACATGGCCGCCAAGCTTGGCCGCCCGCTTTACACCGTAGCCTGCCACGATGACCTCGCCGCCGCCGACCTGATCGGTCGCTACCTGTTGAAGGGCGGCGAAACCGTCTGGGTTGATGGCCCTCTGACTCGTGCGGTGCGCGAAGGCGCGATCTGCTACCTTGATGAGGTGGTCGAAGCCCGCAAGGATGTCACCGTTGTGCTGCACCCGCTGACCGATGACCGGCGCATCCTGCCGGTCGACCGCACCGGCGAAGAGCTGGAGGCCGCGCCCGGCTTCATGCTGGTGGCCTCGTACAACCCCGGATACCAGAATATCCTGAAAACCCTGAAACCCTCGACCAGGCAGCGGTTCATCTCGCTGGAATTCGACTTTCCTTCGCCCGAGATGGAGGCCGAAGTCGTCGCGCAAGAAAGCGGTTTGCCGCTTGAACGCTGTAAACCGCTGGTACGCCTTGCAGGTAAGTTGCGCGGGCTTAAGGGTCAGGACCTTGAGGAAGGCGTGTCCACCCGGCTGGTCGTTTATGCCGCGACGCTGATCGCACAGGGCATGTCCACCGACCGCGCCATCCTCGCCGCAATGATCGAACCTCTGACTGATGATGAGGATATCAAACGCGGGCTCCTCGATCTTGTCACGGCTGTCTTTGGGTGAGGCCGGCCGATGGTCAGGATCGATTTTGAGCCATGGGAACCCGAAGAAACGATCGGGAAACTGTGGCACACCCTTGCCAGTCGCCTTGATGCACCTGAAGTGCATGATGGAGCCGCGGTCGACCTCTCAGAGGTCGCAGGGCGGCTGGCAGTCCTCTTTCGAGGACTTGGGGGTAGTCCGGGCGTAGAATTGCGCCCGGTCTCGCCCGAGATTTCGCGCCACCGTCTGGGGTGGCGTCGTCGTCTGGCAACCGAGGCCGAGATGATGCCGCGTGCGTCGTTCGATGGCGAAGTTCTGCGTTTGCCGGATCGGCTGGCGGTGTTTCCCGCGCGTGAAGCCAACGGTGCGCTTTATGTCTGGCTGGCCGCCGCCGCTGCACATGCCGGAACTCGTATCGACGAAGACGACCCGTTGCGCGCCGACCTGCATGCGCTTGTCGCCGTCCGACAGATGGTCGAGGCGGCGTTGCGAAACGCCCCCGGCCTGCGCCCGCTTTATACCGAGCTGTGCAAGGGCGTTCTGTATCAACGCGACATTTCCGGGCTGCCACCCGTCGAGGCAGCGGTTGAAGAATTGGTCCGCCACATGCTGGGTGACCCCGCGCCTTTGTCGCCAAAGGCTGAACATCATCTAGCGTTGGATGACGACCTCACTGCCCCGCGCGGCTATCAGCATTTCCGGCCTGTCCCGCTGTGGCCCGAGTTGCGCCCGGTCGGGTTCTCCGAACATAACGAAGTGGAGAACCCCGAAACCGAAGGACCACCTGAGGAATCCGGCGAAAAAACTCACCGTGCCCGCCGCCGCAAATCGGATCAGGCCAACCGCAGCGACAGTTTCATCCTGCACAAGTTCGAAGCGATCCTCAGTTGGGCTGAGTTCCTGAACATCAACCGGCGCATCGACGATGACGATCCTGATAACGCCAAGAAAGCCGCCGATGATCAGGAAGAGATTGGCTTGGGTCAGATCTCGAAGGCGCCGCCGACCAAACTGAAACTTCATCTGGACCTCGCTCCGGAGGACGTGAACCGCGAACGCCTGTCGGGACGGGTTTTGTATCCCGAATGGGACGTGCGCATCGGCCAATACTTGCCCGATCATGTCAACGTTCTGACCTCGGATGCCGAGATTCGCGAAGATGCCGCCGAGTTCGGCAAAGACCCCGCCACTGCCCGCCGCATCCGCGCCGTGAAACGCCAGTTCGAGGCGCTGCGCCCGGGCCGCGTGATGACGCGCGGTCATCTGGATGGTGATCAATTGGATATCGAGGCAGCCGTTCGGGCGCAGGTAGACCGTTGTGCCAATGGCGAAGGCACCGAACGTATTTGGATGCAATCGCGCCCCGAGGCGCGCGATTTGGCGGTGTCTATCCTGCTGGATGTCAGCCGCTCGACCGAAAGCGCCGTCACAGGCCGCGCCGTAATCGACATTGAACGCGAGGCTCTTGCAGCACTCGCCTGGGGTCTGAACGCCTGCGGCGACGATTTCGCCATCCACGCCTTCAGCTCGCTGAAACGCCAGCGGGTTTATGTGCAGCGCTGTAAACGCTTCGATGAGCCGATGGGTAGTTTGGTGGAACAGCGCATCGCCTCGCTGCGCCCCGGCCACTATACCCGCCTCGGCGCCGCAATACGCCATTGTTCCGCCGATCTGGCCAGCCAATCGCGCAAACGCCGGTTGCTATTGATCATCACTGACGGCAAACCCAACGACCTGGACCATTACGAGGGTCGCCACGGTATCGAAGACACCTGCATGGCCGTGCGCGAGGCGCGTAGGGCAGGGCAATCGGTCTTTGGCGTTACCATCGACAAAACCGGCAAAAGCTGGTTCCCGCGCATGTTCGGTCAAGGCGGCTTCGCCGTCATCCCCGACCCGCACCGGCTGATCATGGCCCTGCCTCAGATCTACCGCCAACTGGTTGGAGCATGAGCGACGCCTCTTTGATCGATGAGCTTCCGGGCGAGCTGCTGATGTGGGTTCTGATCATCTCGGAATTGCTGGTTTTCGGCGCGGGCCTGATTGCCTTTATGGGCGTGCGCCTGACCGACCCGACAGGATTTGCCGAGGCTCAATCGCACCTTTACCGGACAGGGGCAGCGCTAAACACGGTGGTGCTGGTCACTTCGGGCTATCTGGCGGCGCAGGCGCTGCAGTGGCGAAAAATCGCGCGCCGGGGCGTGGCTCGAATGGCCTTGATCACTGCCGCCGTGCTGGGTGTCGTGTTCCTGATCATCAAAGGTGCGGAATACGCGGGCAAAGCCGCACAGGGGATCACCTATGAGACCCACCCATTTTTCCTGTTCTATTATCTGCTGACCGGGTTTCACGCCGCACATGTGTTGGCAGGGGTCGGTATCCTGCTGCTGGTCACCTGGCGTGACGATCCACGCAACATTGAGGCAGGTGCGCAGTTCTGGCACATGGTCGATCTGGTCTGGATCCTGCTTTTCCCCGTGATCTACCTGTTGGGATAATACGGATGCCCGCAGCTTCATCTTTTCCCAAATACTCCCGCCGGAGGCTCCCGAATACGCTCACGCGCGCATGGCTCAGCCTTCTGGCGCTCAGCGTTGCATCTGCACTGCTGACTGTGCTGCCCATCCCGCCAGCCGTTCTGGCGGGGTGTATTCTGGTCCTCGCACTGGCGAAATGTCGCGTTATCCTGGCTTGTTATCTTGATCTCGTAAACAGCCCGGCCTGGCTGCGAGGTTTCACCATGGTGCTGACGGGCTTTGCCATCATTGTCTTTGCCCTCTACCTGATCTGACTCAAAAAAACGCCGCCTCCGGGGAGACGGCGAAGTTTTACGCTAGGGGGCGCTTCTTGGTTACTGGGCTGCCATCGGCATGCGCGCAATCTGACAGCGTTGCCAGAGTGTGGACAGCGCGCCAACCAGATGCTCGATATCCTCATCCGTATGTACCGGAGACGGCGTGATCCGCAGACGCTCGGTCCCTTTTGGTACGGTGGGATAATTGATCGGCTGAATGTAGATGCCGAACTCTTCCAGCAGCGTGTCCGAGATGAACTTGCACTTCACCGGATCGCCAACCATCACCGGGATGATGTGGCTGGGGTTAGGAATATGAGGAATACCTTCCGCATCCAAACGGGCCCGAACCTGAGCTACACGGGCTTTCTGCAGGTCGCGTTCAGCATTCGATTGTTTCAAATGCCGGATCGAGGCCGCGGCCCCGGCCGCGATCGATGGTGGCAGGGCGGTGGTAAAAATAAACCCGCTGGCGAAGCTGCGCACGAAATCGCACAGCGCAGCCGAGGCAGCAATATACCCGCCCACCACACCGAACGCTTTACCAAGCGTGCCTTCGATCACCGTCAAGCGATCCATCAGACCTTCGCGTTCAGCGATACCACCGCCGCGTGGCCCATAGAGGCCAACGGCATGAACCTCATCCAGATAGGTCATCGCGCCGTATTTGTCGGCGAGATCGCAAATCTCTTTGATGGGGGCGATGTCACCATCCATCGAATAGACCGACTCGAACGCGATCATCTTCGGCGCATCGGGATCAGCTGCGGCCAGTTTGGCTTCAAGGTCATCCAAATCGTTGTGTTTCCAGATCACCTTCTGCGCCCGCGAGTGGCGGATGCCTTCGATCATCGAGGCATGGTTCAGTGCATCAGAGAATACGATCAGGCCGGGGATTTTCGCGGCGAGAGTGCCAAGGGCTGCCCAATTCGAAACATACCCGGAAGTAAACAGAAGCGCGGCTTCCTTTCCATGCAGATCGGCCAGTTCGGCCTCAAGCAGCACGTGGTCGTGAGTGGTGCCTGATATGTTTCGCGTGCCCCCGGCCCCCGCGCCACAGCGATCCAATGCGTCATGCATTGCATCGATAACAGATGGGTGCTGACCCATGCCAAGATAGTCATTCGAACACCAGATCCGCACATTTCGCTGGACAGATCCATCCGTCTGACGTGCGTTCGGGAAAGAACCACAGCGACGTTGCAAGTCTATGAAAACACGATAGTTCCCTTCATCCCGAAGGTCACTGAGGCTTTGACTGAAATAACGCTCGTAGTCCATGTTACGTGCTCCCCGGAATACTGGCTTTGAGCCGAGAATAGGGCAGCGAACCAAGCCGCAACATGACAATAGTCAAGTTTAGACAACATAAAACTATGGTGCACAACTGCCGGCTCTGGCATAGCGTGGAACAGGGATGGACCGACCGCGCCCATGCGCCGGCAGGAAATAACAGGGGTATTCTCTTGTCTCACGAAGCACAAAAAGCGATCGCACGTCAGTCGCTGCTGCTGCGCAGTTTACCGGAACAGCATGTGGAAACACTGCTGAGCCACGCGATCTGGCGTCAGTATGACCGTGGTGAGACAATATTCCTGCAGGAGGAAAAAGCGCAGGCCATCCACGTCGTGCTTGAGGGTTGGGTCAAGCTGTTCCGCATGACCCCCACCGGGGCCGAAGCCGTCGTGAGCGTCTTCAAACGTGGTGACAGCTTTGGTGAGGCCGTAGCTCTGCGTAACGTTCCCTATCCTGTATCCGCCGAGGCCGTATCGGCCTGTGATGTCATGCATATCCCCAGTCCGATCCTGATCTCATTGATGAGAGAGGACCCTGAGATCGGTATTTCTATTCTGGCCGCGACCTTTACCCATCTTCACTCGTTGGTGGCGCAGCTAGAGCAACTCAAGGCTCAGACCGGAGCGCAACGCGTGGCCGAGTTTTTGTTGAATCTCTGCGACAGCGACAAAGGCGGATGCGAGGTTTTGCTGCCCTACGACAAGATGCTCATCGCAGGCCGTCTGGGGATGAAGCCGGAAAGCCTGAGCCGGGCGTTTTCGCGGCTCAAGGCGGTGGGTGTGAAGATCAACCGCAACCACGCCGAAATCTCGGATATCGCGCTTTTGCGGGACTATGCGGAAAGCGATCCGGCGGAAAACTGGGGGCGGTGACCCCGGAATTGCCGCCGGGCCCGACCAACCACTTCAGACGGTTGCGCCCTTGCGGCGAATGGCGGTGCCCAGACTTCCGGCGCAGAGACCAACGATAATTGCGATCAGCAGCGCTATCGTTCCAACGTGGGAAATCTGCCAACCGGCAAAGAGCAGAGGCGCGATCAGGCCAACCAATCCACCCATCAGTGCGCCCAACCAGTATTGGCGCGTCATCATTCCCAGTGCTAGACCCAGAATGCCGGGCAGACCCAGTACGTTACCGCCGATGGTTCCAAGTATCTCTAACATCTCAGTCCCCACCTTGTTCCGAGCTTTTGTTCAGGAACGCGCGGATGTCGTCCCCTGATGCTGCAGCGTGTTCCTGCAGAACCTCACCATCTACCTCTTTCGCAATCTTCTCATACGTTTCCAAATAATTGGGTGGGAGACTGTGTGCGATGCCCTGGTGGCAATCGATGCAGGTCATGCCGGTGTCGATTGCGCGCTGGTGTTCGCTGGCTGCGCGGGTTTCCTGAAGGGTGAAGTCCATATAGTCAAAGTTGTGGCAGTTGCGGCATTCGCGGCTGTCGGATTCCTTCATCTTCTTCCATACGGCCGACGCCATGGAAAGACGATGGTCCTCATACTTCTCTTTCGTGCTGATGGTGCCTGCCAGTTCGTGGTAGACGTCCTTCACGGCCATGATCTTGGCTTTGATCTTGTGGTTCCACTCGTCCGGGACGTGGCAATCGGAACAGATGGCCCGCACGCCGGAATCGTTATTGTAATGGACCGTTTCCCGATATTCGCCCAGATTGGTTTCCATCGTGTGGCAGGATACGCAGAACTCTTCCGTGTTGGTCAATTCCAGTGCCCAGTGGAACCCACCCCAGAACAGGATGCCTGCTAGAAACCCGGCCAGTAGTGTAAAGCCGACACTGAGGACGGCGATCGGGCTCCAGAACCAGGTCCAGAGGCGCCGGATGAGTCCTTGTTTTTCTTGGGAGTCGGACATGTCGCGCTCTCCTTTTCGACCTGTGTTCAGTTTCCGGAGGAAGGTTCAAAAGTGTTATCGACCAGAGGCAGCGCATCGGCCTGTGGTACGTGGCACTGATTGCAGAAATACCGTGTGCCGGCGATCTGATCCAACTCTCGCC
Source organism: Ruegeria sp. C9 (assembly GCF_056537585.1). Taxonomy (NCBI): domain Bacteria; kingdom Pseudomonadati; phylum Pseudomonadota; class Alphaproteobacteria; order Rhodobacterales; family Roseobacteraceae; genus Ruegeria; species Ruegeria sp. C9. The sequence continues at coordinate 116,910 of NZ_JBQFRU010000008.1, read as the reverse complement.
CTTCGCGGTCCAGATAGTGAGTCATCGACAACGTCGGAGCGTTGCGTTCACCAGCCTTGGTCCAGTCATGGCAGGAGAGGCACTGATTGGTACGCAGGTCGATCTGGTACTGTTCGATCGAATGTGGGATCAGCGGCGGCTGCTGGCGATAATTGCGCTGCATACGGCCTTCGACTGTCCGATGCACCTGATCCAGGACGGCGGGCTCATCGACTTCGGCACCGCGTAGGCTGTTAACTCCGGCAGACTGCGCGAGGGCCAGGCCACCGAGGAGCAGCGGCGGGATCAGGGCAAGGCCCACTAGGATCGGCTTTTTCATCTTCTCACTCCTTCAAAAAGGTCTTGAGGCGCGCGGCTGGGGCGCGGCGGTTGATTCCGGTGGCGCGACGGTCAGGGCGTCGAACCGATGGGTGAATTTGAAAACGTCTTCAGCGCAGACATCGATGCAGCGACCGCAATTGGTGCAGTCGGGCGACAGGATCAGCGGGTTGTCTTTGCCTTTCAGCGCCGGAGAGATCACATGGTTTTCCGGGCAAACCGCGTAGCAGTCCATGCAATCGTCACAGGCGTTGCGATTGGCGGCGCTGACCCGCAGCATCGCCTTGCTGCCCACCAGTCCGTAGAATGCGCCTACGGGGCAGACATGGCCGCACCATCCATGGCGCGAGACAAGCAAGTCAAACAGGAAGATCGCGGCGACCATCGCCCAGACGAAGCCCATGCCAAAGATCAACCCGCGATGCAGCATGGTGATCGGGTTGACCAGTTCCCATGCAATTGCGCCAGTCAGGCCAGAGACGATCAGCACAGTGGCCATGATCCACAGCCGCGTTCCGCGTTTGGGCTGCCAGCCTTTTTGCAGACCCAGCTTGCGGTGCAGCCAGTGCGCGCCGTCGGTTACAGGGTTGATCGGGCAGACCCACGAGCAATAGACTCGGCCTCCGACCAGCGCGTAGGTCACCAGAACGATGACGGCACCTATGGCGGCAGTCAGCTCGGGCCAGTGCCCTGCGATCAGACTTTGCAGAAAGACAAACGGATCGGTCAGGGGCAGTACGCCTAGGGTCAGCGATCCGGCCAGAGTGCCCTGCACGATCCAGAGGCCGAACCACGGGCCCAACAGGAACAGTACCAGGAAGAACACTTGGCTGGCGCGGCGCAGCAGCAGGTATTTATGGGCACTCAGCCAACCTTTGGCGGCGATAGCTTCATGCCCCAGCGGCATGTTTGTGCGGACGGTCATTGAGTGACCTCCGGCAATTTGAATCTGGGCTCAAACCCGCCCGGTGCGACAAGGTTATCGGTGCCCGGTCCCGGCAGGCGATCAGGCAAATCGATGATACCTTCGACGACGGGCGCGCCTTTGGCTTCTTTCTCTTCCCAGCCCTTGCGGTAGTGATCGGCGCTGCTGCCCCGAGCCAATCGGGCGGGAAGAACTTTGATCGCCGCTTCGGGCAGAACGCAGCTTTTCTCGCAAACGCCGCAGCCGGTGCAATGATCGGCGTGAACGGTTGGAATGAAGATTGCATGACTGCCCGAGCGGGCGTTGTGTTCGGTCTCCAGCGTAATGGCCTCGTCGATGACGGGGCATACGCGATAGCAGACGTCGCAACGCAGGCCGAGGAAGTTCAGGCAGTTTTCCTGATCGACCAGAACGGCCACGCCCATCTTGGCGTCGTCGATATTGTCCAGCCCGGGGTCCAGTGCACCGGTCGGGCAGGCCGCGACGCAGGGGATGTCGTCGCACATCTCGCAGGGAACATCACGGGCGGTGAAATACGGCGTGCCGGTGGCCACCGCATCGACACCCAGCTCGGCCAGTTTCAGCGTGTCATAGGGACATTCCCGCACGCACAAACCGCAGCGAATGCAGGCTGATAGAAAGTCTTTTTCCGGCAAGGCACCGGGAGGTCGCAATGCTTCGGCCGGCAACGCCCGTGCGTCCCGCGCCAGCCAGGCCAGCAAGGACCCTGCTGCGACGCAGCCACCCGCTGCGCGCGCCGAGTCCTGCAGGAACCGGCGCCGCTGCGGCGAAAGGGGTGTGCCAACACGAGACATGGGACGACCTTTGCCTTGCCAGCCTTTTACGCGCGCTCGACCTTACAGGCGCATTTCTTGAAGTCGGTCTCTTTCGACAGCGGGCAGGTTGCGTCTAGCGTCAGCTTGTTGGTTAGCTGGCCTTCGTCGAACCACGGCATGAACACCAGACCACGCGGTACTTTGTTCCGGCCTCGGGTTTCGACTCGGCTGTTGACCTCGCCGCGGCGGGTAGACAGAACGATCTCCTGTCCGCGCCGCAGACCACGCTCGCGCGCATCATCCGGGTGCATGTAGACAACGGCGGCGGGATAGGAGCGGTGCAATTCGGGCACGCGGCGGGTCATCGAACCTGAATGCCAATGTTCCAGCACACGCCCGGTGCAGAGCCACAGGTTGAATTCCTCATCCGGTACCTCGGGGGCGGGTTCGTATGGCGCGAAGATGATCTTGGCCTTGCCGTCCTTATGGCCATAGAATTTCACGTCTTCGCCTTCAGGCACATACGGATCATAGCCTTCTCGGAAGCGGTACAGTGTTTCCTTACCATCCACGACTGGCCAGCGCAGGCCACGCGCCTGGTGGTAGGTTTCGAATGGGGCCAGATCGTGCGCGTGGCCGCGCCCAAACTCGGCATATTCCTCGAACAGGCCCTTTTGCACGTAGTAGCCAAAGTGCTCGGACTCGTCGTTGTCGAATCCTTCTGCGGTCTCTGACAGCGGGAACTTGTCGATCGTGCCATTGGCGAACAGCACGTCATACATGGTCTTACCACGATGTTCTGGCATGGTCGCCAGCAGTTCCTCGCCCCAAACCTCTTCAACGGTGAAGCGTTTGGAGAACTCCATCAACTGCCACAGATCGGATTTCGCTTCGCCCGGAGCTTTGACCTGTTGCCGCCAGAATTGGGTGCGACGCTCGGCGTTGCCATAGGCGCCTTCCTTCTCGACCCACATGGCGGTAGGCAAGATCAGGTCAGCCGACAGGGCTGTTACAGTAGGATAGGGATCGGAGACGGCAATGAAGTTCTCCGGGTTGCGATAACCGGGATAGCCTTCTTCGTTGATATTGGGCGCGGCCTGCATGTTGTTGGTGCACTGCACCCAATAGGCATTCAGATCGCCGTCCTTCAGCTTGCGGTGCTGCAAAACGGCGTGGAATCCGGGTTTGGGTGGGATGGTGCCCGCAGGAATTTTCCACGCGGTCTCGCAAATCTCGCGGTGTTTATCGTTTGCCACAACCATATCAGCCGGCAGACGGTGAGCGAAGGTTCCGACCTCACGTGCCGTACCACAGGCCGAAGGTTGACCGGTGAGCGAGAAGGGCGAGTTTCCGGGTTCGGAAATCTTACCCACCAGCAGGTGCACATTGTACATCAGCGAGTTCACCCACGATCCGCGAGTATGCTGATTGAAGCCCATGGTCCACAGGCTCATCACTTTGCGGTTGGGGTCGGCATATTGCTGGGCCAGACGCTCAAGCTGAGCGGCAGGAACACCGGAGAGTTCCGATGTGTATTCCAGCGTGTATTCCGATACCGCTTCGGCATATTCTTCGAAGCTGATCGGCTCCATCTTGCCAGAGTTTGGATTCTCTGCCTCTTCCTGCAGCGGGTTGTTATCGCGCAGTCCATAGCCAATATCGGTGGCGGTCTTGGTGATGTTGACGTGTTTGTTGACGAACTCTTCGTTCACCGCGCCGTTCTGGATAATGTAGTTGGCGATATAGTTCAGGATCGCCAGATCGGTCTGCGGCGCAAAGACCATTCCATTGTCGGCCAACTCGAACGAGCGGTGTTCATAGGTCGACAGTACATGCACTTCGGATCCCGGTTTGGTCAGACGCGTGTCGGTCAGGCGTGACCACAGAATCGGGTGCATCTCGGCCATGTTCGAGCCCCAGAGCACGAATGTGTCTGCGTGCTCGAAATCGTCATAGCAGCCCATTGGTTCATCAATGCCGAAGGTGCGCATGAAGCCGACAACCGCCGAGGCCATACAATGGCGCGCGTTGGGGTCGATGTTGTTGGATCGGAAACCGGCTTTCATCATCTTGGCAGCAGCGTAGCCCTCCCAAACGGTCCACTGGCCCGAACCGAACATGCCAACGCTGGTCGGGCCTTTCTTGGCCAATGCCTCTTTCCACTTGGCAGCCATGACGTCGAGGGCTTCGTCCCAGCTGACGGGCTCGAACTCACCGTTCTTGTCATATTCGCCGTTGGTTTTGCGCAGCATCGGCGTGGTCAGGCGGTCTTTGCCGTACATGATCTTGGACAGGAAATAGCCCTTGATACAGTTCAGACCGCGGTTCACCGGCGCATCCGGGTCGCCTTGGGTAGCGACCACGCGCCCGTCTTTGGTGCCAACCAGAACCGAGCATCCGGTGCCGCAGAACCGGCAGGCGGCTTTGTCCCAACGGATATCAGGGTTGCCGACCTGAGCGCTGGCTTGTCCGGTCGCAAGGGGAAGTCCTGCGGCTGATGCTGTCGCAGCGGCGGCGGTTGATTTCAAGAAGGTCCGGCGGGATTCAGAGATGGTCATGACATGGGTCTCCGGCTTTAGATCTGGCGAGAAGCGTTAAGGTGCGGACGGGTCTCCGCGAGGTCTTCGAAATGATGGTAGGTCAGGGTCAGAGAGATCACACCCGGGATCTGGTGCAGATCCATGATCGTCTCGGACGCCATTTTTTCCGGCGTATCCTCGACCACAACAACAATGCGGCCATCCTCGGATGCCGCGTGAACTTCTGCCCCGTTTGTACTTGCAATCGCGGCCTGTGCACTCTGCGTGGTTTCGGGGGCTACATGGACGAGGCATCCACAGATATTCATAAGGCTACCTCCTGAGTGGGCGGGGTGTGGCGTTCAAAGCTGACAGAACCGGCAGGACAGGCGCTGGCACAAGCGCCACAGCCGGTGCAAATATCGGTGTCGAGTTGGGGTTCAGCACGACCACCGGTTTGCAGCCGAAAGCGGATCGCGTTGTGGTCGCAGACATCCTGACAAACCCGACAGCTGACACCATTCATCGACAGGCAAGAGGCCGACACCGCAGCGCGCCAAGGCCAATCGGCCACGTGTTCAGGATTCAGCGCCCCGGTCGGGCAAGCGTTGGCGCAATCACCGCAAAAAGTGCAGGGGCCTGCATCCAATTGCACAACAGGCCAGCCTTGCGTGTCGAAACGGATGATATCTTCAGGGCAGGCCTCGCGGCATTCGTCGCAATGGGTGCAAAGCTCAAGAAACTCGGTCACCGCACCCGGTGGGTGGATGGCTGATGTATCCTCGCGCAGCACTTTCCCTTTCAGGAATGCGCGTCGGCTGGCTAGCTTGTTCATTCGCTCGCGACCTTTGAGTGATCGACAGGGGTTGGCCTGCCTGACTCGGGTGTTAGCGTAGCACAGCGTGTAAGGAATTGACCTAGATCATTTTTGAACTGCTTATTTTTTCAGCATCCAGGGGCGGCAACACCCGAATATCAGGCGCGTTTCTCACCGATTGTAGCAACGCCAAGAACCGAAAGCACCTTTGCCTCGATCTGTTCTGCGTTCATTCCTGCGACGGCGTACATATCCGCCGGGCTCGCCTGATCGATGAAGATATCCGGCAGCACCATCGAGCGATACTTCAACCCTTCGTCAAACATGCCCTCATCCGCAAGCAATTGCGCAACATGGCTGCCAAAGCCGCCGATGGCCCCTTCCTCGATGGTGATCAGTGCCTCGTGATTGGCAGCCAGATCAAGGATCAGGTCCCGATCCAGCGGTTTGGCAAAGCGTGCATCGGCGATGGTGGGCTTGATCCCGCGCGCCGACAGCGCCTCTGCCGCTTTCTGCACCTCGGCCAGCCGCGTACCGAAAGACAGCAGCGCCACCCGGGCGCCTTTCTGGATCAACCGGCCCTTGCCGATCTCCAATACTTCTCCGCGCTCGGGCAGATCAACGCCCGCTCCTTCGCCGCGAGGATACCGGAAAGCGATCGGGCCATCGTCATGTGCCACCGCAGTGGCGACCATGTGCATCAATTCGGCCTCATCTGCAGCCGCCATGACAACCATACCCGGAAGGTTGGCCATGTAAGCAATATCAAACGACCCCGCATGGGTCGCACCGTCTGCCCCAACCAGACCCGCACGGTCGATGGCAAATCGCACCGGCAGGCGTTGGATCGCCACATCATGTACAACCTGATCATAGCCACGCTGCAGGAAGGTCGAATACATCGCACAGAATGGTTTCATGCCCCCGGCGGCCAGCGCAGCCGAGAAGGTCACGCCATGCTGTTCGGCAATCGCAACGTCGAAACAGCGCGACGGATAGCGCTCGGCAAACAGGTTCAGCCCGGTACCGTCCGGCATCGCGGCTGTAACCGCGACGATCTTGTCATCCCGCGCTGCTTCATCGACCAGTGTCTTGCCAAAGACCGAGGTATAGGAAGGCGCGTTCGAAGGCGCCTTTTTCTGCTCGCCCGTCACCACATCGAACTTGGCGGTCGCGTGACCCTTGTCGCGGGCCTGTTCGGCGGGGGCATACCCCTTGCCTTTCTTGGTCAACACATGGATCAGGATCGGTCCGCTTGCCTTCGCCTTGACCGCACGCAGAACCGGCAGCAACTGGTCCAGATCATGCCCGTCGATGGGGCCGAGATAGGAAAAGCCGAGCTCTTCAAATAGCGTCCCGCCCATGGCCATGCCCTTCAGCATATCCTTGGCGCGCTTTGCCCCTTCGCGGAAGGGTTCCGGCAGCAACGACACCGCACCTTTGGCAGCAGCTTTCAGATCGTGAAATGGTTCTTCGGCATAAATGCGCGATAGATAATTCGATAGGGCACCCACCGGCGGTGCAATGCTCATCTCATTGTCATTGAGAATTACGATCAAGCGTTTCTTCAGGTGGCCTGCGTTGTTCATCGCCTCAAAGGCCATGCCGGCGGACATAGAGCCATCGCCGATCACAGCGATCGCATCGCCCAGCCCTTCAGGCGTAACGCCGCCCAGATCACGCGCGACAGCAAAGCCTAGCGCGGCACTGATCGAAGTACTGGAATGTGCAGCGCCGAATGGATCATAGGCGCTTTCACTGCGCTTGGTGAATCCGCTTAGGCCGTCTTTTGTGCGCAGGGTGCGAATTCGGTCCCGGCGTTCTGTCAGAATCTTGTGCGGATAACACTGGTGACCTACGTCCCAGATGATCTTGTCTCGTGGCGTGTCGAATACCGCGTGCAGCGCCGTGGTCAGCTCGACGACACCCAGACCAGCGCCCAGATGCCCTCCGGTCACCGAAACTGCTGAAATCGTCTCGGCCCGCAACTCATGTGCGACCTGATGCAACTGCGCATCTGAAAACTGCTTCAGATCCGCTGGGCGGCTCACAAGGTCCAACAAGGGCGTATTCGGGCGGTCAGACATTTGGCGTTCCTGGCTTAGCTGTCCCGGGCAATAACGAAGCGGGCAGCCTGCTTCAAGGTTTCTGCAGCGGGGCCATGTTCGTCCAGCGCAGCACAAGCCTGATCCACAAGCTCAATTGCACGGGATCTGGCGGCGTCCAGACCCAGTAGCGAGACAAAGGTCGCTTTGCCCGCCTCGGCGTCTTTCTGCAGCCGCTTTCCGGCCTTTTCGGCATCTCCTTCGACATCCAAAATGTCATCCGCGATCTGAAAGGCAAGCCCAAGCGCCTGGGCATATTGGCGCAAGGGGGTGGGATCGGCCTGCGCCAATCGCGCACCCGCGCAGGCGGACCATTCGATCAACGCACCGGTCTTGCCCGCTTGCAGATGTGTAATCTCATCCAGTGTCAGCGGCTCCGCCGCCGTCTCAGCGGCGATATCCAGCGCCTGACCCAGAACCATACCCTGTGCGCCGCTCGCTTTTGCTAGCGTTAGAGCCAGTTCAGCGCGTATTTCAGCGTTTCCAACCTCTGGTCGAGCGCAAAGCTCAAACGCAAGTGTCTGCAGCGCATCCCCGGCCAGAACGGCGGTGCCCTCATCCCATTTCACGTGCACCGTCGGGCGTCCACGCCTCAGGTCGTCATCATCCATGCAAGGCAGGTCGTCATGGACCAGAGAGTATGCATGCAGCGCTTCGATACCTGTCGCTGGCCAGATTGCCCGAACTGTATCGACGCCAAGCAACCGCGCGCTTTCCAATACCAGAAACCCTCGCAGACGCTTGCCGCCCTCGGTGGCATAGGCCATGGCCCGTGTCACATCCAGATCATCCAGCGCGCTCAGAACCAGATCGAGATGGCTCTGAATCAGCGTGGCATCCTGTGCCAGCTTTTCACGAAACATTTACTGACCTTCGACAGGCGTCGTCCCGGTTGGCTGGCCATCTGCGTCCAGAGTGATCGCGGCCACTTTTTCCTCAGCACGCTTCAGCTCATCCTCGCAGCGCTTCTTCAATGCGGCGCCACGTTCGTACAGCGCAATCGATTGATCCAGCGCCACATCACCACGTTCCAACTGGCCAACCACGGCCTCAAGCTCTTTCATCGCTTGTTCGAACGTCATTTGTTCAACTGGGGTATCGGTCATCGTGCTGCCTTTATCAGTTCTTCCACATGGGCGCGTGTCGCCTCGGCCAATGCGTTCAGATCATAACCGCCTTCCAGAGTCGAGACGATACGGCCATCACACACGTCATCGGCAATCTTGCACAGCTCCGCCGTGATCCAGGCGAAATCGCCAGTGGACCAATTGAGATTGGCCAACGGATCATCCTGATGCGCATCAAACCCAGCGGAAATAATGATCAGTTCCGGCCTAAACGCCCGCAGACGCGGAAAGGCTTGCGCTTCATAGGCTGCCCGCATCTCGGCCCCACCCGTGCCCGGAGCCAATGGTATGTTCAAAACGGTTTCATAAGCACCGGTCTCATCCGGGCGGCCCGAGCCGGGCCATAAGGGCATCTGCTGGCTGGTAATCACCAAAGCGCGTTTCTCATCCCACAGCAGGTCTTGCGTGCCATTGCCATGATGCACGTCGAAATCCACCACTGCCACGCGGTTCAACCCGTGATGATCCAACGCGTGCTTTGCAGCCAGCGCGGCATTCCCAAACAGGCAGAACCCCATGGCCGTCTCGGTCTCGGCATGATGCCCCGGAGGCCGAATAGCGCAAAACGCGTTCGGCGCTTCGCCGGCCAGAACTATATCAACGGCCCGCACGGCGGCACCCGCCGCACGATAGGCTGCATCGACAGATCCCGGAGACATGAACGTATCCCCATCAATCTGTTTGAACCCATCCGGGGGCCTGTGGTCGAGAATATCGCTGATATGGTTCTGCGGATGCACCCTTAGCAGATCATCATCCGCCGCCAACGGCGCCGTCACACGCTGAAGATCCAGCCCCTCAAGCGCATGTAGGATATGCTCTAACCGCGCCACCCGTTCCGGATGTCCCTCAGGTGTCACATGGTGCAAACAATCTGCATGGGTCAAAAGGGCGGTTTTCATCAGGATCCCATCTTCATCTGGCTAAAAATACCTTCGCCGAAGGCCTAAGATCGCCGCGCAGCGGCAAAATCAATCCGGTGCCAACATATACCCTGCACCCCGTACGGTCTGCAGATACCGGGGTTGCTTCGGATCTTGCTCAAGCTTCCGACGCAAGCGGGTGATCTGTACGTCCACAGCGCGCTCCTGTGCCTGACCTTTGTCACGCCCCAGATCTTCGACCAGCTTGGCTCGGCTGATCGGTTCGCCGGGTTGAGCCGAGAATATTTTCATCAACTGGCTTTCGGTCGCGGTTAGGCGCACCGGGTCTTCGCCCTGCCACATCTCACCGCGTTCGATATCATAGCGAATGGGCCCAAGATGTAGAATCTTCGCCGCCGTGTCCTGTGCAGGTGTCTCTGGCATCCGACGCAGAATGGCGTTGATCCTCAGCAGCAACTCTTTCGGCTCGAATGGCTTGGCCAGATAGTCATCCGCACCCGCCTCAAGCCCGGCAATCCGATGCTCGGTCTCGCCCTTGGCCGTCAAAAGCAGGATCGGGGTGGAATGGGTGTCGCGCAGAGATCGGGTCAGGCTCACACCGTCCTCACCGGGCATCATCACATCCAGCACGATCAGATCGAAATCCAGTCCCGACAAAACCCGCCGCGCATGGGCTGCATCCCGCGCTGAGGTCACCAGAAACCCGCTGCGCATCAGGAATTTCTTGAGCAAATCGCGAATGCGCTCGTCATCGTCGACGATCAGAAGATGGGCGTCCATTTCGCTCATGAAGTCGTATCCCGCAGTTTCGTATATGCACGACGCATATCAGCATCCATCATCGCTTCAAGCACTTTGCGAAACCCGGCCACCGCTTCGGGGCCCGCATCTTTGTAGGCCGCACGCATCCGGGCGCGCTGGGCGTCAGATAGTTTGGCCTCGAGTGCCTTTCCTTTATCCGTCAGAAATAGGTGGCGTTCGCGTTTGTCCACTGTTCCGACCCGGCTTTCGACCAACCCATCTTCAATCAGGCTGCGCAAGACGCGATTCAGCGATTGCTTCGTGACACCCAATATGGCCAGCAGATTGTTCACCGTCGTTCCCGGCGCTCGGTTGATAAAGTGGATGGCCCGGTGATGCGCCCGGCCATAGGCCAATTCAGTCAGGATGCGATCAGGATCAGCGGTAAAACCTCGATAGGCAAAAAACATGGCCTCGATGCCCTGCCTCAGTTGTTCATCTGTCAGAAACAACAGGCTTTCTCCGCCAAAGACCGGGGCGGGACGGATGTCGGTCATGTTGGGCCTCATTCGCAATATAACCTGACTTTATGTCAGCCTTATTGACATTCCAAGAGCGCGCAGGTATCGAATCGCAGTTTTTGCGCAACATTGTGTCCGATACGGACCTAAGCGGCGCAACATTCGGAAATATCGACCGGTTCAGGAGGTTTCGCATGGCTGGATATGACGATCGCGACGGTGTCATCTGGATGGATGGCGAATTGGTGCCCTGGCGTGAGGCCAATGTGCACATCCTGTCCCACGCGATGCATTATGCGTCTTCGGTATTCGAGGGTGAGCGCGCTTACAACGGCAAGATCTTCAAAAGCCGCGAGCATTCCGAACGCCTGATCGCGTCGGCAGAGGCGCTGGATATGCCGATGCCATACTCGGTCGATGAGATCGAGGCCGCCAAGGAGGAAGCGCTCAAAGCCAGTGGTCTTCAAGATGCGTATGTACGGGCGCTGGTCTGGCGTGGCTCGGGCGAGGATATGGGTGTGGCGTCCGCCAAGAATCCGGTTCGGATGGCCATCGCTGTTTGGCCTTGGGGTGCCTATTACGGTGACGCTAAGATGCAAGGCGCCAAGTTGGACATCGCCGAGTGGAAACGACCCAGTCCGGAAACCATTCCAGTCCATGCCAAGGCAGCAGGTCTTTACATGATCTGCACCATTTCCAAACACAAAGCTGAGGCCAAAGGCTGCTCGGACGCTTTGTTCATGGATTATAATGGCAACGTCGCCGAGGCGACGGGGGCAAATGTCTTCTTCGTTCAGGATGGCGAAGTGCACACCCCGCTGGCCGATTGCTTCCTCAACGGCATCACTCGTCAGACGGTGATCCAGATGCTGAAAGACAAGGGCATCACTGTTCATGAACGTCGGATCCGTCCCGAGGAGATGGCCGATTTCGAGCAATGCTGGCTGACTGGCACTGCAGCTGAGGTTACACCTGTCGGGCAGATCGGCGATTATACCTTCGAGGTCGGCGATCTGACCCGCGAAATCGCCGAAGATTACGAGAAATTGGTCCGCGCGTAAGTTAACACCGTATTGAACCCCCGCTCAGGCGGGGGTTTTGATTGCAGATCATGCAAATATGCATGCAGATCGTTCGAAGGTATGGACGCTGCCGGGCCAAGCCGTATCGTTGGCTCATGTTAGATCTTCTCAGCGATATCCTTACACGCCTTTCTCTGCGTGGCACATTTTATTTCCGCACATCCTTTACTCCGCCGTTTGGGATACAGGTGCCGGGCTTCGAGAACGTGGCCCGGTTTCACTTTGTGCAACGCGGTGAATTAAAGGTGCACCTGTCAACAACCGGCGAGACCTTGCGGTTGCGGCAGGGTGATCTGATTCTTATTCCCCACGGTGCGCCGCATGCGCTGCTGTGTAATGAAGTCAAACCCTATGATGCCTTGCCCCTTGAGCGGGTGTTAGAGCTGTCAGGCTACAAAGGCGATGGTGTCCTGGTCTATGGCGGTGAGGAAGACGAGCGCGATACGCAACTGATTTGCGGACATTTCTCATTCACCGGGCCAGCCGGGCGAAACGGAACCGGTCATATGCTGATCGACCGGTTGCCACCTTTTATACTGATCGAGAATTACGGTGAAGAAGCGGGTGCCTGGATCGAGGCGACATTGCGCATGATCGGGTCTGAAGTGTCCGGTGCTCGTATCGGCGGTGACCTGATCGCGCTGAAACTGTCCGAAGTGCTGTTTGCGCAAGCGATCCGGGCATACCTTGAACATCAAAGTCCTCATGATGCCGCGCTTGCCGGATTTGCCGATCCGCGCATCTCGCGGGCGCTGACAGCATTTCACCAATCTCCGGCGCAGGAGTGGAGCGTTGCGATGCTCGCGCGAGAAGCAGCAATGTCACGCACCGCATTTGCGCAGCTTTTCTCACAAAAGATGGGGACTACCCCGATGCAGTACCTGACGGACTGGCGGATGCAGATCGCGTGCCATGGGTTGACCGAAAATCGCTGGAACGTTGCGGATGCCGCAGCAGAAGTGGGATACGCGTCCGAGGCTGCGTTTTCACGCGTGTTCAAGAAGCAGGTCGGACTGTCGCCCGCCGCGTACCGTGCGATGCACTAATCGTACTGATCAAATGAACGATCTGCAATAAATGCAAAACGAACTGAGATGTTACGTTCAATCGCGCGCCCCTAATCTTTGATCATCACTGATTGAAGAAAGGAAGTTCACATGTCCCTGCGTTTTGTCACCCGCTCTGTCCATGCCTATCTTGACTACCCGGTTGCGATTGCGCTGATGGTTTTGCCTTTTGTACTGGGGTTGGGCCAGTCCAACCCGCTGGCACTCTGGCTGTCCGTTGTGACCGGCATTGCAGCATTCGTGCTGACTGTTCTGACAGACCATCACCTTGGGATTTGGCGGGTTCTGCCATACAAGTTCCACTTGGCTGTTGATCTGCTTGTCGGCGTCACGTTCCTGTTTGCGCCCAGCCTGTTTGGATTTTCTGGGCTTGATGCGTTGTTCTACTGGTTGAACGGGGCCGCAGTCGTTGTGGTGATCTCGCTCAGCGCGCCCGAACAGAGCGCTATTGCTTGAAGTGAGTCAGAACCGTAGCGATCAGCTGGGCCATGCGGGCATCCGGATGGCCCTTTTTTGTTTTAGACACTAATAAGGCCAAATTTGCCCAATGGGTCGCCTCTGTTGCATCAGATTTTCAGGCTTGAATTTTCCGACAAAAACCATCAGATATAGCGCAACGCCAGATGACACCATCAAGCAACTGGTTCCGGGGCGATCTGTGGGCTCAGCAAAAGCAGATGTGAAGGCCTGCCATTGCCCCGGGAACGACCAAAGGAGCCCGCGATTGCGTGATCGATTTGAAGAACTGATGGCCAATCCCTGCTGTGCATCGTGTGATTGCGACGCGCTAACCTCAGAAGTCGCGGCCTATCTCGATCACAAGACCTGCAACGCCGAGCGCTGCCGGGCGCTCGAAGAACGCTCAGCCGCAACGATGTACGCAGTCAGGCGCGATTCGATGCGCGCGCTGAATGAGGGTGGTGCGCGGGCCTAGAAATCCACACCACGTTGGGCTTTGATGCCGGCTTGGAACGGGTGTTTTTCTTCGGTCATCTCGGTTACCAGATCCGCATAGTCCCTTAGGGCTTGCGGGGCATCCCGGCCAGTCAGGAACACGCTGGTTTTGTCTGATCGGGTCTGAAGCCCCTCAATAACAGTGTCTACTGAAAGGTATTCGTAGCGCAGGGCGATATTGATCTCGTCGAGGACAACCAGATCGTAGTCGCCGCTTTTCATCAGATCACAGGCCTTGTTGAAGGCCGAAGTCGCAGCCGCGATGTCGCGCTCGCGGTCCTGCGTATCCCAGGTAAACCCTTCGCCCATCGTGTGCCAGGTGACCAGATCGCGTTCCTCAAAGAACCTGCGCTCACCCGTTTTCCATTTGCCCTTGATGAACTGAACCACAGCCACTTTCTGGCCCCAGCCCAATGCCCGGATCACCACGCCAAACGCAGCCGAGGATTTTCCCTTGCCCTTACCTGTATTGATCAGCACCAGTCCCCGGCCGGGATCGACCGCTTCCGAGACTTTCTTGCGGTGCTTGGCTTGCACCTCTTGCATCTTTTCTTTGTGGTTCTGTGCGTCGCTCATCGGGAAACCTCATAGGTGTATCGCGACCCAAACTAGGGAAAGATTGCGAAAGGTAAAGTCAGGCTTTGGGATCCGTTGCTGATCGCGCTTTGGTCCGATCAAGGCCAAGTTGTCGTTCACGCAGGATCACCACGACGTTGCCTGCAATCACCAACGCCGCGCCGCCCAGCATCACCAGGGTTGGCAACTCATCGAACCAGAAATAACCAATGACAATGGCGAACAGCATTGTGGTGTAGTCATAAGGTGCCAGCATTGACGCTTGTCCAAACTTGTAGGACGAGGTCACCAGAATCTGCGCCACTCCGCCGATCAGGCCGATTGTCACCAGCAATGCGGCTTGCTCCCATGTCGGGATAACCCAGCCCCAAAACACTGTGAGACCCGAAAGCAAGGTCGCTGTGAGAGAGAAATAGAACACGATTGCGGCGGGATGATCCACCTGTACCAGTTGTCGAATATGTATCTGCACAAAGGCACGGGCAACGGTTGCAGCCAGCACGCAAAGCGCACCTATTGTTGCGGCGGTTTCGGCAGTGCCTGAACCCAGCCGGGGCCAGATCATGATCAGAACGCCGACGAGGCCAAGCGCGACGGCCCCGATACGAATCATTCGTATCCGCTCGCCCAACATGATTGCAGCCAGAATCAGCGTGAAGATCGGGGTTGCATATCCGATGGCGGTTACCTCGGGCAGCGGCAACAGGCTAAGACCAGTAAAGGTCAGTCCCATGGCCGAGGTTCCCAGAACCCCGCGCCAGAAATGGCCCATCGGCTTCTTGACGACAAAGCCGTGCACCAGCTCTCCTCGCCAGACCAGCCAGGCGATGATAACCGGAATCGCGAAAAGCGAGCGGAAAAACACCATCTCTCCCGGCGGGAAATCATCTGACAAAGCCTTGACCAATGCAGACATCGTCGTGAACAGCACGAGCGCACTAAGCTTAAGCGCCACGGCCAATGCCGGACGATGCGATGTTAAGGATTTCGCCATGGTCGCGAACCTGCGCCTTTGAGGCGGAAAGATCAACTGGCCAAAGTTGACGTATCAGAGATTGGACCAGTCTAGTGGAAGCTGAGCTCCGATTTCCTCTGACAGGTCCTTTAGAAACCTCATCATCCGCGCGGCTCGGTCCTGCGCGATGGCCCTGCCTTTTTCGGTCAGCATTTCATTGGGTAAGCGCAGCAGTTTTATTTGCCAGTGATCGATTGAAAAAATCAGGTCATTCGGCAAACGGTTTTCGGCAAACGGATCTGACGGGTCATAAAGGGTGCGTCCCAGGGCGCCCGATACTGAAAAGTTGCGGGCGATACCGATAGCACCCAACGCATCCAGACGATCGGCATCCCGTAATATTCGCGCTTCGAGTGTTTCGGGCGGGATGTTAGCCGAAAAGCTATGGGCGGCAATCGCGTGCTGTACGGCCCCAATTTCAGTGGTGGAATAGCCGAATTCTTCAAGAATAGGCTCTGATTCAGTGGCGGATCGCATCGAGGCCAGATGCCGATCCGGGTCATCTTTTGACAGGTTGATCAGATCATGCAGATAACACGCCGCCAGCAAGACACGCGGGTTGGCTTCATCATCCGCAATCGCCTGCGCATTAACCCAAACCCGATCCAGGTGCGCCAGATCATGCGCCGGATCCGTCTGCATCCGTTGCCTGACGACCGCGCGCAGCGAAGCGCGCAGATCAGCCAATCTGTCCACGGTTCTCGCCGATTTGACCACGGTGCAGGAGCAGGTGATCAAGGATCACGCAAGCCATCATTGCCTCACCTACCGGAACGGCACGGATGCCGACGCAGGGGTCGTGGCGGCCTTTGGTAATGATCTCGGTCTCTTCGCCGGATTTGGTGATGGTCTTGCGGGCGGTCAGAATGGACGAGGTCGGCTTGACCGCAAAGCGCACCACAACATCCTGGCCGGTCGAAATGCCGCCCAGAATACCGCCTGCGTGGTTCGAGCTGTATTGAGGGCCGTCCTGTCCCATGAATATCTCGTCGGCGTTGGCCTCGCCGGTCAGTTCGGCGGCGGCCATGCCTTCACCGATTTCGACCCCTTTAACGGCGTTTATCGACATCATGGCTGCAGCCAGATCAGTGTCTAACTTGGCATAAACCGGCGCGCCGAGCCCCGCCGGAACGCCGCGCGCGACCACTTCGACCACTGCGCCGACCGAGTTGCCGGATTTGCGCAGGTCGTCCAGATAAGCGGCCCAATCTTCGGCTGCTTTGGCGTCGGGCGTCCAGAATGGATTCTGTTCGATCTGCGACCAGTCGAAATTGGCACGGTCGATCTTGTGCGGACCGATCTGGGTCATATAACCGGTGATTTGAACATTCGGAGCGATCTGTTGGATAGCCTCACGCGCGAGTCCTCCGGCCGCCACACGTGATGCCGTTTCCCTCGCCGAACTGCGCCCGCCGCCGCGATAGTCACGGATCCCGTACTTCTGCCAATATGTGATGTCGGCGTGTCCCGGACGAAACTTGTCCATGATGTCGCCGTAGTCTTTCGAGCGCTGATCGGTGTTCTCGATCATCAACTGCACCGGTGTGCCCGTGGTCTGGCCTTCGAACACACCGGACAGGATTTTAACCTGATCGGGTTCGCGCCGCTGTGTGGTGAATTTGTTCTGACCTGGTTTGCGCTTGTCCAGCCAATGCTGGATCATGCCCTCATCGATTGTGACGCCCGGAGGGCAGCCATCGATGGTCGCACCCAAAGCGAGTCCGTGGCTTTCACCCCAGGTGGTAACGCGGAAGAGGTGGCCAAAACTGTTCATCGACATGGGGCATGCTCCTTTGAGCGACGTGATTAGCGGGGAGTGCCTTGGTCCTCAAGTGGATTTGCATTTGCAGAGAAGCAAGCGCCGCCCTGTGGGCGGCGCGATTGGAATAAATCAGGCGGCTTGAGCCACCGTGGCGCGGGTTGCGTTGATCTTGAGCGCTGCATGAGCTGCCTCGCGCCCTTTTTCGATGAAATGCGCGCGATAGATGGCGTTGTGGTGATCCGTTTCCTGATACTGATGCGGTGTCAGCGAGACCGACAGGACCGGAACACCTGAATCGAGCCCGGCCCGCATCAAGCCATCGACAACCGTTTGTGCGACGAAGTCATGCCGGTAGATGCCGCCATCCACTACAAAGGCAGCGCAGGCTACGGCGGCGTAGCGCCCCGTTTGCGCCAGGTCACGGGCCAGCAGGGGCATCTCGAAAGCGCCCGGAACGTCGAAGACATCAACCTGATCGGCCGGAATTAGTTCGAGAAACCCATCCAGCGCGCGATCCACAATATCTGAATGCCAGTTGGCTTTGACAAAAGCATAGCGGGTGTGTGTCATCATGATCTCCTTTCGTAACAGACACGTCACCCAAGGCGATCACGAGCAGGCACACCGCATTACCGGCGCGCTGCACGTTCTCTTTCATCCGGACTGTAACCGTCGGCTCTGGCTTCTCACCAGATCTGCTGACACCCCGGAGACCGGGGCCGCTCGCGGGCTTACGGGTCATGCCCGCATACCGCCGGTGGGGAATTTCGCCCCGCCCTGAGAACGAGTGGGACCTTGCCAAGGAGATATCGCTTCTGCAAGAGAAATTGGCAGGAGGACGAATATGCATCCCAATCCCACCTTTCGCGCCGAGACGCGCGAGCGTCACATCGAGTTTGCGCGTGATCGCGCCTTTGGTGTTCTGGCGGTGTCGACATCGGATGCACCGTTGTTAAGCCACGTTCCCTTTCTTCTAAACGAGGATGCTTCATCGGCTGACCTGCATCTGGTCCGGTCAAATCCGATTGTTAGGGCGCTGAAAAAGCCGCAACCTGCGAAGATCGCTGTGTTAGGGCCGGATGGGTATATCTCGCCTGACTGGTACGAAGTCGATGATCAGGTGCCGACCTGGAACTATGTAGCGGTGCATCTGACTGGAGTGCTTGAGATGCGGCCAACGGACGACCTGCGAAATCTGCTCGACCGGCAGGCGGCAGACTTTGAAAATCGCCTGCTGCCAAAGCCGCCATGGTTGGCGTCTAAGATGACACCAGACGCGCTGGATAGAATGATGCGCATGATCGTTCCCTGCCGACTCATGATCTCGGATATCGACGGCACTTGGAAGCTGAATCAGAACAAACCCGATGAGGCGCGACATCGCGCGGCTGATCACGTGCACTCAACAGGACTTGGCAGCGAGGTGGCGCGCTTGGCCTCGTTGATGCGCAAGGCCTGAGGCACGCGTTCTCGCCTTCCATTCATTGAGCGCTGAATGTGGCGAGATAAGCAGCGATGTCATCTGCGCCTTTTTTCAGCTTGACGCTCATGTTCGGGCGGGCGGTGTCATCATCCAGATATTCCTTGATGAACCCGATCGGATCCCGAGAATAGGCGGCGATGTTTTCTTCAGTCCACACAAGCCCTTCTTGCCCGGCGCGGATCATGTCGTCGGTGAACATCCCGATGGGCAAACGTTCACTTCCATAAAGATAATCGTTCTCAGTTCCGGCGGTGCGGCCAACTACGCCAAAGAGATTCGGCCCGGTGATGCCGCCTTTGACCAGAACCTCGCCATTTTTGATGATCGCATGGCACGAAGAGCATCTGTTATAGAGCTGTTCGCCTTTCGCCGGATCGCCGGCTGCGATCGCCTGTACTGAAGTCAGAAACGAAACAAAAACTACGGTTGCTGCTATCTTGAGCATTGAACATCTCCGGCTGGGAATATTGCGCCTGTGGCCTTTCACGCATTCCCGTTTAGAGTGCAATCGAATTCTGGTAGATAATCACGTGTTTGAAATATCTATTTTATATTAATAATTTAAGAGAAATCGTATCGCGCTAAAATAGAAGGAATACAGTGTTCTTAAGGTAGAGCTGCACGTGAAATCGGCGGCGTTCGCATAGGGTGAGGAGATTTCAATTTGGGGATCTACCAGCGCGGGTCGATGCCGAATCACGTCCCATCTGCCTGGCGCAAATTCGCCGCTCTGAGGGTTAAAATCTGCATTTGAGATTGAAATTTTGCCCTTTCACCGTGACATGAATGCTTAGATGCGGCGTATTGCGCGTTTAAGAGCGCTGGACGAACTCTATTCTCCCCGATAGATACCCCGTTTAAGACGCCGCACTTGTGCGGTGCGCGAGCTTTATGCCCGTTCGCGGGCGCCAGATAATCGGAGATAACCTCGTGTCCCAAGCTGAAGACCACGAAGGCACCCGCAGAGATTTCCTCTACTACGTCGCTGGCGGCGCAGGTGTCGTTGCCACCGGGGCTGCCGTTTGGCCCCTGGTAAATCAAATGAACCCATCGGCAGACGTTCAGGCGCTGTCCTCGATCCGTGTGGATGTGAGCGGGGTAGAGCCGGGTACGCAGCTGACTGCAAAGTGGTTGGGTAAGCCTGTTTTCATCCGTCACCGCACAGGTGCCGAGATTCAGGAAGCTCAGGAGCAGGACGCTGAAGGTGTCGACGCGCTGCCTGACCCGCTGGCTCGTAACTTCAACCTGAACGCCGACGCACCAGCGACCGATGCCAATCGCGTCATGCCTTCGCCCGAAGGCGAAGGAGAAGGGGCGTGGATCGTTCAGATGGGTGTTTGTACACACCTGGGTTGTGTGCCGCTTGGCGATGCTGGCGACTTTGGCGGTTGGTTCTGCCCCTGCCACGGCTCGCACTACGATCTTGCCGGTCGTATCCGCAAAGGCCCCGCGCCTGAAAACCTGCCCATTCCGCCCGTTGAATGGGTGGACGCCACCACCATCAAGCTCGGCTAAGGGAGACCTAACTTATGTCCGGAATTCCCCACGATCATTACGAGCCGAAGACAAATGGCGAGAAGTGGCTGAACAGCCGTCTGCCCATCGTCGGCCTGCTTTACGACACCCTGATGATCCCAACCCCCAAGAACCTGAACTGGTGGTGGATCTGGGGCATCGTCCTGGCGTTCTGCCTGGCGTTGCAGATCGTCACCGGTATCGTTCTGGTGATGCACTACACCCCGCATGTTGATCTGGCCTTTGCCAGCATCGAACACATCATGCGCAACGTGAACGGCGGCTATATGCTGCGCTATCTGCACATGAACGGCGCATCGCTGTTCTTTGTAGCAGTCTACATCCACATCTTCCGCGGCCTGTTCTACGGCTCGTACAAAGCCCCGCGTGAGATTACGTGGATCATCGGGATGCTCATTTACCTGATGATGATGGGCACTGCGTTCATGGGCTACGTTCTGCCCTGGGGTCAGATGTCCTTCTGGGGTGCGACCGTGATCACCGGCCTGTTTGGTGCGATCCCGTTTGTTGGTGATGCGATCCAGACCTGGTTGCTGGGCGGACCTGCGGTGGACAACGCCACTCTGAACCGCTTTTTCTCGCTGCACTACCTTCTGCCGTTTGTTATCGCGGCGCTTGTGATCGTGCATATCTGGGCCTTCCACACCACAGGCAACAACAACCCGACAGGTGTTGAGGTTCGCCGTGGCTCGAAAGCCGAGGCAGAGAAAGACACGCTGCCGTTCTGGCCCTATTTCGTGATCAAGGACCTGTTCGCGCTGGCGGTCATTCTGGTCGTGTTCTGGGCCATCGTGGGCTACATGCCGAACTACTTGGGTCACCCGGATAACTACATCGAAGCCAACCCGCTGGTTACACCTGCGCACATCGTCCCTGAATGGTACTTCCTGCCATTCTACGCGATCCTGCGTGCGTTCACTGGCGAAGTCTGGGTCGTTCAGTTCGCCAGCTTCATCACCGGCGGCATCATCGACGCCAAATTCTTTGGTGTGATTGCGATGTTTGGTGCGATCCTGGCCATGGCCCTAGCCCCTTGGCTGGACACCTCGACCGTGCGTTCGGGCAAGTATCGTCCGATGTTCAAATGGTGGTTCTACCTTTTGATCATCGACTTCTTTGCTTTGATGTGGCTGGGTGCGATGCCCGCGGAAGAGCCCTATGCGACCTTCTCGCTGATCGCTTCGGCTTACTGGTTCGCCTATTTCTTCGTGATCCTGCCGATCCTGGGTGTCATCGAAAAACCCGAGGCGCAGCCGGAAACCATCGAAGAAGACTTCAACGCGCATTATGGCAAGGCAAACGCCGACGCCACGCCGGCCGAGTAAGAAGAGGGACCGGAAACATGTTCAAGAAACTTGCAATCGGTGCCGCGTTCGCTTTGGCCCTTGCGCCCGCCTCGACTTTTGCGGCAGGTGGCGGTGAGCAGCACATCGAAGATTTCGACTTCTCGTTCGAGGGACCGTTTGGAACCTGGGATCAGAACCAGCTTCAGCGCGGCCTACAGATCTATACCGAGGTCTGCGCAGCCTGCCATGGTCTGCAATATGTACCTCTTCGGACCCTTGAAGATTTGGGGTATTCGGAAGAGCAAGTCATCACCTACGCGGCCGACAACTTCGAGGTGTTCGATCCCGAGCTGGACGATTTCCGCCCGGCAATCCCGACCGACCACTTCCCGGCCAACAACGGTGTCGGCGCGCCTGACCTGAGCCTGATGGCGAAGGCCCGTGCCGGTTTCCATGGTCCTTACGGTCTGGGCATCAACCAGCTGGTCAAAGGCATGGGGGGCGCGGAATATATTGCCTCGCTTCTGGATGGTTATACCGGTGAAGAAAAGGAAGAAGCCGGTACTGTTCTCTATGAGAACAAGGCCTTCCCCGGTGGTTGGATTTCCATGGCTCCGCCGCTGGCAGAAGATCAGGTTGAATTTGCCGACGGACATCCTGCAACCGTTGAGGCAATGTCCGAAGACATAGCAGCCTTCTTGATGTGGAGCGCCGAGCCGAAAATGATGGAGCGCAAAAATGCCGGTTTCGTCGGTGTTCTGTTCCTGACAGTTCTGTCTGTTCTGCTGTACCTTGTGAACAAGCGCCTGTGGGCACCGATAAAGGGCAAACGTCTGGACTAAGGTCGACGTATAACTAAAACTAAACCCCCGCGCCATCACGGTGACGGGGGTTTTTTTGTTGCGATGGTGTGGAAGGGGCCAGCCCCTTCTTGGCCTGCGGCCAATTCATCCCCGAGGTATTTTGGGCCAGATGAAGAACGGATCACACTTGTAATTGAGCTTCGCTGTGCCCCCGGATCGTCGCGATTACGATCTCGCCTTCGGGTTGGGCGTTGCCGAAGGTTACTTCGGTGAATTGTTCGGTGCGGCCCATTGTGGGATTTTCCATCAGGATATTGTGGGTTTTGCCGATCTGTGCCGTCAGATGCTTGATGACTTGTGCATCGCCGGCGGCGCGTAGGCGCGCGGCGCGTTGTTTGATGACATTGCCGTTGATCTGTTGCGGTATGCGGGCTGCCGGAGTGCCTTTGCGTTTGGAATAGGGGAATACATGCAGCCAGGTCAGGTTGCACTCGGTGACGAGCTTGAGGGAATTCTCGAAATGAGTCTCGGACTCGGTCGGGAAGCCAGCGATGATGTCCGCGCCAAAAGTCATGTCGGGTCGAAGTTTGATGGCGTCTTCAGTGAAACGAATCGCATCTTCGCGCAGGTGGCGGCGTTTCATACGCTTCAGGATCAGATCGTCGCCATGCTGCAAGGACAGATGTAAATGGGGCATCAGGCGCGGCTCGGTCGCGATGGCATGCATCAGGTTCTCGTCGACTTCGATCGAGTCGATTGAGCTGATGCGCAGGCGAGACAGATCGGGCACCAGTTTAAGGATGCGCATCACGAGATCGCCCAGTTTGGGCTTAGCGGGCAGATCCGCGCCCCATGAGGTCAGATCGACCCCGGTCAGAACAACTTCGTTGTAGCCCCTATCGACCAATCGTTTGATCTGATCCACCACAACGCCCGCAGGGACGCTGCGAGAATTGCCCCGGCCGTAAGGGATAATACAGAAGGTGCAGCGATGATCGCAGCCATTCTGAACCTGTACATAGGCGCGTGAGCGGGTTCCGAAGCCATCAATCAGATGCCCGGCGGTTTCCGTGACAGACATGATGTCGTCAACCTGAACCGCCTCGGTCTGACCGATGAAATCGGCGGCCATGCCTTTCCAGGTATCCGGTTTCATCTTTTCGGTGTTGCCGATGACTGCGTCTACTTCGTCCATGGCAGCAAAGGTCTGCGGCTCGGTTTGCGCCGCGCACCCGGTGACGATCAGACGTGCCGAGGGGTTTTCGCGGCGCAGCTTGCGAATCTCCTGCCGCGCCTTGCGGACGGCCTCGGCGGTCACCGCGCAGGTGTTGACGATCACAGCATCCGTTAGGCCAGCCTGCTGCGACAGTTCTTTCATCGCTTCGGTCTCATAGGCGTTCAGGCGGCAGCCCAGAGTGCTGAACTTAGGCGGGTTCATTCCAGTGACCTCAGGTATTCAGGCGTCAGCGTGCCAGAAAACACATGGGCTGTGGGTCCCGTCATCCAGACCCCATCCTCGCGCCAGTCGATCCAGATTGTGCCGCCATCCAGGTCAACTTGTACTTTGCGCCCAGTGAGACCTCTGCGTGCTGCAGCGACGGCCGTGGCACAAGACGATGACCCCGAGGCCAGAGTGATCCCCACTCCTCGCTCCCACACCCGCATGCGGATGTGGTCGGGTGCGACTATCTGTGCGACCTGAACATTGGTGCGTTCGGGATAGAGTGGATGGTATTCGTAACGCGCGCCGAACTCTTCCATCGGAATGGCCTCGGCGTTGTCGACAAAGAAAGTGCAGTGCGGGTTGCCCATGCCAGTCGCTGTTGGACCACCTTCTATCGGCAGTTCCAGCGTGTCCATCTCTTCCGCCAGGGGAATCTCGTTCCAAAGAAGTTGGGGGTGCCCCATATTCACCGACGTCAGTCCATCGCCAGCGTCGCGGGCCTGCAGTGTGCCGCGTTCAGTTGTGAGCGTGAGTTCGGATTTGCCTGTTTCGTTCATCAAAAACCGGGCGATACAGCGCGTGGCGTTGCCACATGCAGCCGAAGTCGACCCGTCGGCATTGTAGAACACCAGATGCGCATCCGCTTCACCGCGTTCGATAACCGCCAACTGATCGAATCCCACGCCGAACTGCCGGTGCCCGATTCCCCTGGCAAGGGCCGGGGTGACCGGCACGGCATGCGCGCGCGCATCGACAACGACAAAGTCGTTGCCCAACCCGTGCATCTTCATAAAGGCCAAACCGGTGTCGAGTATCTGTTGCATGGCGGGCGTATAACGCCGGTCCGGACATGAATCCACCCTGTCGCGTAGATTCCTGAAAAAAGGGGTTGACCCCCCAGTTCCACCTGCCTAATTAGGCCGCCTATCGGGGCGCCGAACTCATACGAATGACGGCGAACTGAAGTGCGAAATAAGGTCTTGAACCCGGTCGGGTATTTACCTTACAGAGTGCTGCGGATCGAAGAGATCCTAAAAAGAGTGGGCCGTTAGCTCAGTTGGTAGAGCAACTGACTTTTAATCAGTGGGTCGCAGGTTCGAATCCTGCACGGCTCACCACTTAAGCCAAGCAAATACAAAAGCTTAGAGTAGGTGGTGCCCGCCCTGCGGGGTGGTGTGTTTGCCCAAACCAGTACAATACAAGCAATGCGGCTTGCTGTGGTGACTCGCTCAGTAAAAGCGCCCCGGAACTCATGCCCCCGAGGCGCTTCACCGATGCAGGCAGCAAGGAGACACTGCCGAGGTTTGCTCTGTTGGATTTACGAGGGACGGTCTCCAATGCCTTGCGCGGCTGGCGAAACAGCGTGCCGTTACTCTGCCATCTCCTGCGGCAACGGCTATCGTGATTGACTTTGCAATCGGGTCGTGTCTTGCAGTTATCGCGAATGCAAATCCCTATTGCAACCAAGCTCCACAACGGTTTCGTACAGTTCAGGCAGTGGTTCCAGCCTGTCTTCCTGACCACACGCGGCGGGGTGTGGTCCAAGTCCATGACATGTTCACGCCGCTTATGCGAGCACGACGCTTGATCTCGCCCGTCCCAAATGCAGGGTGCTTAGCGTTGACATTGGTACTCTCGCCCACAATCGTGCAGCCATAGAAGAGCATCCGATGGCCTCCAGAATCGAGATGATTCAAGGCTCATCTATCGACGAAGACATTGTGGACCAGGTTCGAACAGCTACTGAAGATTACCTAGGGGTACTTGTTTGTCTCGACAGCAATCATACACACGATCATGTGCTTGCCGAGTTAAATGCGTATGCCCCGATTGTTTCTTCGGGTAGCTATTGCATTGTGTTCGATACAATCGTTGAGGATATGCCTCCCACTAAGTTCACTGATCGTCCATGGGGACCTGGAGACAACCCAAAGACTGCAGTTCATGATTGGTTGAAAGTCAATCCTGATTTCGAGATCGACAAGAGTATCGATCACAAGCTGCAAATTTCGGTGGCACCGGACGGCTTCTTACGACGCCGATAGATTTGTCACGGTGGATTTCGACCAAACAGACAAAGTCCATGACAGGCCCGCGCTGATTGCCTAGAAATGCCTATTAGATTTGCTTTTGGAACCAGGTGATCCCAGTGGAGCAATTGGCGTTTACATACGAAATGGGTGTGGTCTCGGCGCTTTTGGCCTTCACGGTGTTCTTGTTTGTGTCCGAGATTGTAAGGATCGATCTTTCGGCCATCCTGGTGTTGGTCATTGTGGGTCTGCTGAGTTATGCACCGGGTCTCGAAAATCTGGCAAATGTTCCTCATCTGTTTGACGGGTTTGCGTCCAATGCCGTGATTTCGATCATTGCGGTCATGATCGTAGGGGCGGGTTTGGATAAAACGGGCCTAATGAACAAGGTCGCGTCCGTCATTTTGAAATATGGTGGTAAGTCTGAAAACCGAGTGCTGCCGATCGTTTCGGGCACAGTCGGTGTTATCTCATCATTCATGCAAAATGTCGGGGCGGCGGCGTTGTTCCTACCGGTGGTTAGCCGTATCTCATCGCGATCGGGTATTCCGTTGTCACGTTTGCTTATGCCCATGGGGTTTTGTGCCATTCTGGGGGGGACAATGACGATGGTCGGGTCCTCGCCGCTTATTCTGTTGAATGACCTGATCCAAACTGCAAACGAAGGACTGCCCGAAGCTCAGAAGATGGAACCCTTTGGATTGTTTTCCGTTACCCCCATCGGTGCGGTGCTGATCTTGACGGGGATCGCATATTTCCTGCTGCTGGGGCGTTGGGTGCTGCCGGGCGATTCAGGGTCGGAGAGTACGGGTACCGGGCGCGGGACGCAGGAATATCTTCAGCGAATTTATGGGTTGAAAGCGGATGTGTTCGAGGTTGTGGTTCCGGCCGACAGCCCGCTGGTTGGGCAGATTCTGGCAGATATCAACTTTGAAAATCACCTCTATATCATCTCGACCTTTTATCGTGGCAAGACCTCGATGGTTCAGGTGTTAACAGCCGAGATTGCCGCACCCTGTCGATTGGCGATAGTGGGTCGGCGCTGGGTTGTCGAAGAGTTTGCCGAAAAGTACGGGCTGACGGTGCTGCCTGATCTGGATGTGTTTGTCGAAGAGTTCGCACCCACGAATGCCGGGGTCGCAGAGGTGGTCGTTACACCTGACAGCAAACTGATCGGCAAATGCCCTCGCGAATTGCTGTTCCGTAAAACCTACGGAATGTCTTTGCTCGCCATCCACCGGGGTGAAGAGACGCTGAGTCATGTCGAGACTGAGACGCATGAATCCACCCAGATCGGGCTTGAGAAGTTCAAGGCTGGCGACATGTTGGTTGCTCATACCCGCTGGGACAACCTAATGCGGATAAAGCGTGATCCGGATTTTGTTGTGGTCACCTCGGACTTCCCGCAGGATGAATTGCGCCCGCAGAAAGTAGGCTGGGCGCTCTTGTTCTTCTTGATCTCATTGTCACTGATCCTGTTCACGGATGTGCGGTTGTCGCTCTGTTTGCTGACCGGAGCCGCAGGAATGATGTTGACCCGGGTGCTCAGTGTTGACGAGGCGTATCGAGCAGTTGGATGGAACACGGTCTTTCTGCTGGCGTGTCTGATCCCGTTGGGTCAGGCGGTGCAGAATACCGGGACTGCGGCATGGATTGCGCAACAGATCATGATCATCTTGGATGGATGGCCGAATTGGGCGCTACAGGCGGGCGTCGCCATTCTGGCGACGGCATTTTCTCTGGTCATGTCAAACGTGGGCGCGACGGTTCTGTTGGTGCCCCTTGCGGTTTCAATTGCGGTTGCGGCGGGTGCCAACCCGGCGGTCTTTGCATTAACCGTCGCGATTTCGACCTCGAACAGTTTCATTATCCCGACCCATCAGGTGAATGCGCTGATCATGGGGCCAGCTGGGTACAAAGTGACCGATTTCGTCCGTTCGGGCGGGATCATGACGATCATCTTCTTGATCGTCTCACTGTTGATGCTGAATGTGATTTTCTGACCCTGTTAATCACCCAGCTAGGCTGATCGTTTGGCCCTGCTCTGACGCCTGTTGTGCGGCAAGGCCGATACGCACGGCCCAAATCCCATCACGCAGTGAGACCTCGGGTTTGGCGCGCTCGCCCCTGACCAGCTCCAGAAAGCCTTTGTGCTGATAATAAGTCGAGCCATTGTGGTCGCCAGCCGCCAGCAACTCGGGATCAACGGGGATGTCGCGCTGGATTGGACCTTTCGGTGCGCGAGGGCTGATGATCAGCTGTGGTACAGGCGCGTCGCCCAGATGTTCAGGCCAGAAGCGGCCCGGGCCGGGCACAAGCGCTTCGATTTTGGTATCGCGCCCAATGGCCGAGATTTCTTCTTGATACCGCGAACCCTCGGCAAACATGCAAAGCTCGAGCATCGCGCGCGCGCCCGAAGCAAAATCGACAATGACATAGCCGTGGTCCAGAATATCTGGAGTATCGCCGTCATAAACTTCGTCCAAATGATTGACGGCTTGGCCACCGCTTGCGGAAACGCGAACCGGGTCTGATTGCAGGATCAGGCGCATGAGGTCGAAGAAGTGGCAACATTTTTCGACGAATGTACCGCCAGTGTTACGGTTGAACCGGTTCCAATTGCCGACCTTTTCGAGAAACGGAAAGCGGTGTTCGCGGATCGTGAGCATCTTGATCCCACCACCTGCGGTCGCTGCTTCATCGATCAGCGCCGTGATCGGGGGCATATAGCGATATTCCATCGCGACCCAGATCGGGTGTGGAAAACTGCGCTCTAACTCCTCAAGCCGTGCAAGATCGGCGGGATCAGTGAACAACGGTTTCTCGATCAACAGTGGCAGTGGGCGGGTTTCCGCAATCTCGGCCAGTTGATCAATATGCAGGTGGTTGGGGCTGGCGATGACCAAACAGTCCAGGTCAGTGACCGCCAGAAGATCCTGAACTGATGCCACCATCTGCGCCTCGGGCGCAATCTCCTGCGCCTTATACGCCATTTCCGGGTCGGGCTCGAAAATGGCGGCGACGCGCGTGCCCTCAAGCAGAGCAATGTTGTGCAGATGTTCCTGCCCCATCATACCGCATCCGATCAGCCCGTAGTTGGTGGTCCGGGTCATGCGCAGTTCCTTTTATTTCAGGCGTTGAACGTATGTGGCTCGATCTGAATCAAACCATGTTTTTGAAAACTCGATAGGTTCAGCTTTCTCAGACCAACTGAACCGTTCGATATACCCTGCGGCTTGGCCCGCAGGTTTGGTGAAGCCTTCAGGAGTCCAGTCGGGCAGGGCACTGACAGAAACGCGATCCTCTGCCCGTGTGATCCAGAAGCCAAGTTGTTGCTGGTAATAGCGATAAAGCGAGTCGGACAGCAGGTTCTGGTCGATGGTCCCGGCTGATTCGTCCAGCCAGATTTCTTCGACCGCGATGATTGTGTCATTCAGATAACGCATCCGACGTACACGCGAACCGCTATCAGACAGGCCGAACTTCGGCAGTTTCGCAGGCTTCTTGAGATGATCAACCGACAGGATGTCGGCACGCGGCAACCCGCCGCCTTCGGGCAGTTCCAGCCGGAACATAGCATAGACGCTGTTCTGCGTTCCGGTCTCGCGGATGTAGTTGCCCGAACCCTGAATACGCTCCAACATGCCTTTTTTCTCAAGCTCGGCGAGGGATTTTCGCAAGGTCCCGACCGAGACATTTAGGTTCGAAGCCATGTCCCGTTCAGGTGGAAGACGCTCACCATCAATCAGACGGCCCGCAGCAATATCGCGGATCAGAAGCTCTGAGATCTGGACATAGATCGGCAGGGCATTTGGATTGCGGCTGTTGGCGGACATTGAGGGCGCTTCACTCGGTCGCAGGAAAAATTGATACACTATTGATCTACATCAATGCGCTTGCTACGCAAGAGGAAAGTCAAAGATGTACGGAGCGTGAATCAAATGACCATCGTCCCCATCACATCCCCCGACCTGGATGCGGCCGAGGTTTCGTGGTTTGCAGCGCTTTGCTCGGATGACTACCAGTTTCTGGGTGTGCCCGATGGTGATCTGCGATCCAGTTGGGAGCATTGTTCAGGCATCGTGAAAGAGGCCGAGGCGCAAGGCTTTCGCAACATCCTGTGTCCGTCATCGTACCAGGTCGGTCAGGATACGTTGAGCTTTGTTGCAGGCTGCGCCCCGATCACTGAAAAGATCAACCTGCTGGCCGCCGTGCGCTGTGGCGAAATGCAGCCCATCATGCTGGCCCGTACCATCGCGACGCTGGACCACATGCTAAAGGGGCGGCTGACGGTTAACATCATCTCGTCCGATTTCCCGGGCGAGAAAGCCGACAGTGCGTACCGCTATCAGCGTTCGCGCGAAGTGGTCGAGATCCTGAAACAGGCCTGGACGCAGGACGAAATCAACCATGCGGGCGAGGTCTATAACTTTTCAGGCCTGACCACTGACCCGGCTCGGCCTTACCAGACCGGTGGCCCACTGCTGTATTTCGGCGGCTACTCGCCGTCTGCTTTGGACCTGTGCGGCGAGCATTGCGATGTCTACCTGATGTGGCCGGAAACAAAGGATCAGTTGGCCGAGCGGATGAAAGCCGTTCATGCGGTTGCCGAGAATTACAATCGTACTCTGGATTACGGCCTGCGCGTACACATGATTGTTCGCGATACCGAGGCTGAGGCACAGGAATACGCCGACTACATCGTCTCGAAACTGGATGACGAATATGGTCGTGCGATCCGCGAGCGGGCACTGGACGCGACATCCTTGGGCGTGGCGCATCAATCCAAGAACCGCGATCTGGCCGACGAATATGGCTATGTCGAACCCGGCCTTTGGACCGGCGTCGGACGCGCACGGTCGGGCTGTGGTGCTGCGCTGGTCGGTTCGACCGATCAAGTTATGTCTAAAATCGAAGAGTATCAGAAGATGGGCATCCGCGCCTTCATCTTCTCGGGCTACCCGCACATGGACGAGGCCAAGCATTTTGGCGCCCGTGTGATGCCCAACCTGAAAACCTGCTCGCTTCCCGAAGCCTACGGGCGCGTGCCAGCAACCACCCCGGCAACCCCGCTGGGCAACGGAGTTCGTCGCTGATGCAACGTGTGAAACTATCTGACACGCTGGAAATGAGCCGTCTTGTCTATGGCATGTGGCGCTTGGGTGATGACAGTGACACCTCGACTGCGCATGTTGAGGCCAAGATTCAGGCCTGTCTGGATCAGGGCATCACCACCTTCGATCAGGCCGACATTTATGGCGGATACGCGGCCGAAGCCGTTCTGGGCAATGCCTTGCGCACCAATCCCAGCCTGCGCCAGAAAATGGAGATCGTCACCAAATGTGACATCGTCGCGCCGATGGGGCGTTATGCCGAGGCCAAGGTCAAATATTACGACACGTCGCGTGCGCATATTCTGAAATCGGTCGATACATCTCTGTCGGAAATGGCGATCGACCACATCGACTTGCTACTGATCCACCGCCCGGATCCAATGATGGATCACCATGAAACCGGTGCAGCGCTGGATGAGGTGGTTGCCAGTGGCAAGGTCGGCGCGGTTGGTGTGTCCAACTTCCGCCCTTGGGACTGGTCTTTGCTGCAGTCGGCGATGAAAACCCAGTTGGTCACCAATCAGATCGAGATATCTCTGGGCGAGATCAGCCCGTTCACCAACGGTGATCTGGCGTTCCATCAACAGCATGGTCACTCGCTTATGGCGTGGTCTCCACTGGGTGGAGGCCTTTTGATGGCCGGGAATCCACCGGTCGGCGTTGTAGCGGATGAGATCGCCGCAGAATTCGGGGTGGATCGCGCCGCTGTGGCCGTTGCCTTCCTGCTCACGCATCCAGCAAGCATACTGCCTGTTCTGGGCACAAATAATCTGGGCCGTATCAAACGCGCCTCGGATGCGTTGAAGGTCAAGCTGGATCGTGAAAGCTGGTACCGCCTGTATGAGGCGGCGCTGGGGCATGAGGTGCCATGATGAACGCAATCTCGCGCGATATGAACCATACATTCGTCCCGCATAAGGACGACACGCGAACCCTGCGCGATGCTTTTGGCCGTTTTGCCACCGGAGTTACTGTCGTGACCTGCGACAGTGAGGATGGGCCAATCTGCATTACCGCCAACAGCTTTTCGTCCCTGTCGCTGGATCCGCCGCTGGTGATGTGGGCGGGCGACCGCAATTCGCGCCGGTTCCGCTATTTTCACGCGGCGCGTCACTTCAGTGTGCATGTTCTGTCTGCTGAACAGGCCGAGCTGTGCTTTGGCTGTTCAAAAGACGCCCATGCGCTGCGTGATATCGAACATGACCGTTGTGAAAACGGCACCCCGTTGTTGCCGGGCAGTCTTGCCCGGTTCGAATGCGAGCAGCACGCTTATCACGATGCAGGCGATCATGTGATCGTGGTGGGCAAAGTTCTGAAAGTCAGCATGGCGGATGGAGACGCGCTGACGTTCTTTGCCGGAAAACTCGGCCAATTCGCGCAGAGCTAAGCGCGATATGACGACTGCGGGTCAAACCCGCAGCTGACAGTGGGAGGATCCGCATGGGCGGACTGGCATCGGCGTTGACGCCGATTGCATTCGTGAACGAAACCGTGCTGCGTCTGGGCCGCGCGGTCGGTGTTGTTGCGATTGCAGTTATGGTTATCGCGATCCTGATTCAGGTGTTCTTCCGATATGTCTTGGGCAACGCCCTGCCATGGCCGGATGAGGCTGCCCGGTTCTGCATGCTCTGGATGACGGGCCTGATGGCCCCCACAGCTTTCCGTCGCGGAGGGTTCGTCGCCATCGATATGCTTGCGCGCTTCCTGCCGCGCGTGCTTGGTCAATCGCTCAATTTGTTCCTGCTGCTGATCTCGCTGGCCGTGCTGCTTGTTGCGGTCAATATCGGCTGGTCTGAGGTTACGGGCTTTGGTGGCCGGTTCGCCACTGCGGCGTTGTACCTGCCTACCTCTTTCGGGTTCGATGAATGGTACCGTATTCCGCGCAGTTGGATGATGGCCTCGCTGCTGGTTGGGATCATCTTGCTGATCTCGGTCAATATCGAACTGATCTTGCGGTCGATAGTAACCATGTTGGGCGGAGCATATCTTTTGCCTGAAATTCCCGAAGCTGCGGTGGGGGCTGAATAAATGCTGATTTGGTTCCTGCCCACCTTCCTGATTTTCCTGCTGATCGGCCTGCCGGTCTTTTTCGCACTGCTGGCAGCGCCCGGCATTCTGCTATGGCTTAGCGGTCAGACCAACGACATTACGCTGCTCTATCGCAATGTCTATAACGGTATGGATAGCTTCCCGCTGATGGCGATCCCTTTCTTCATGCTGGCCGGAGAACTCATGAACCGGGGCGGCATTACCATCCGACTTGTGGAGTTCAGCCAGGCCCTGATGGGCCACCTGCGGGGCGGCCTTGCGCATGTGAACGTCCTCAGCTCGATCCTGTTCGCGGGCCTTTCAGGATCCGCTGTCGCCGATACTTCGGCGCTTGGGTCAATGCTGATCCCGGCGATGGAGAAGCAAGGCTATACCCGCAAATTTGCCGCCGCGATCACGGCAGCCAGTTCGGTGATCGGGCCGATCATCCCGCCCTCGGGCATCATGATCATCTATGCCTATGTCATGGGTGAAAGTGTGGCTGCGCTCTTTCTCGCTGGCATCGTGCCTGGGGTCATGGTCGGTGTCGGTTTGATGCTCATGATCAAGCTTATGGCGGATCGATACGACTTCCCGGTCGCCAGCCGTAAATATACTTGGCCAGAACGCCGTCAGGCCAGCCTAAAAGCGTTCTTCCCACTGATGACCCCTGTGATCATCCTGGGCGGAATACTGGGTGGCATCTTTACCCCAACCGAAGCGGCCGCTGTCGCCGTAGGGTATGCCTTCATCATCGGTTTCTTCGTCCTGCGCACATTGACGTGGAAAGAAGTCCCCGAGGTGCTCAGCAATGCAGGTATGACCTCCGCTGTCGTCCTGTTGTTGGTCGGGGCGGCAATGGCCTTCAAGACGGTGGTCAGCCTCAGCCATGCGCCGGAGCAGCTGGCCTCGCTAATCCTCAGCCTGTCGGAAAACCCGCTGATCCTGCTGTTCCTGATCAACCTGCTGCTGTTCATCGTCGGAATGTTCTTGGATGCAGGCCCCGCTATTATCATCCTTGGCCCGATCCTCGGTCCGATCTTCACCAGCCTCGGTGTAGACCCGATCCATTTTGCCATTATCATGAGCGTCAACCTGACTGTCGGTCTGGCCACCCCGCCCATGGGGCTGGTGCTGTTCGTAGCCGCCGCCGTGTCTCGGGAACGGGTTGAAACCATAGCCAAGGCAATCCTGCCGTTTCTGGCGGTCGAAATCATCGTGATCTTCTTGATCACATACATCCCCGCACTATCCATGACGATCCCGAGGATAACGGGATTTGCAAACTGAACTGAGTATCACAGGGAGGAAACGCATGCTCAGAAGATTTATCAAAACCGCAGCGGTGGCCACGTCGCTAGTGGCCGCGTCTGCGATTGCCGCGGCAGCCGCCGACTACACGCTACGCGCCACAGCAAACTCGAATGAAAACGACGAAGATTATGACGGTCTGGTCGTTTTCAAGAACTACGTTGAGGCGGCCTCGAACGGAGCCATTGAGGTTGAGCTGTTCATAGGTACGCAGCTCTGCTCGAACGGTGCCGAGTGTCTGCAGGGTGTGGCAGACGGTACGATCGACATCTACATCTCAACCTCTGGAGGGGCCTCGGGCATCTTCCCTTACGTGCAGGTTCTGGACCTGCCTTACCTGATGGCCGATGACCGCATTGCCGAACATGTCCTATCCGGTGATTTCACCCGGCAGATGCGCGACATGGCGCTGGAGGATTCCGGCGGTGCGATCCGTCTGATGACAATCGGCAATACAGGTGGCTGGCGCAACTTCGCCAATACACAACGCCGTGTTGCTGAGCCGGCTGACATGGAGGGTCTGAAAATCCGCACCGTGGTTGCCGACCTGCCGCAGGAGCTGGTCAAAGCACTGGGTGCATCACCGACCCCGATCCCGTGGCCAGAACTGTTCACCAGCTTCCAGACCGGCGTGGTTGAGGGCTCGAAAAACGGCATCACTGACATCATGGGTATGAAGTTCCCTGATGCAGGCCTGCAATATGTCACGCTGGATGGGCATGCCTACATGGGTGCGCTGTGGTGGATGAACAACGCCAAGTTCCAGGAGATGCCAGAAGATATGCGCCGCGTGGTAGTCGACGGGTTTTATGCGCTGCAGCAGGCGACCTTTGCCTCACCCAAGCGCAAGTCGATTCAGGCTTATGAGGATTTTGTAGCCGGCGGTGGTGACCTTTATGTCCTTACACCCGAACAGAAAGCTGCGTTCAAAGAAGCCGCAACCCCGGTCTATGACTGGTTCCAGTCCAATGTGGCACGTGGTGATGAGATCTTTGTAGCGTTGACTGACGCTGTGGCAGCAGCCGAGGCGGATGTTAATGCCTCACGTGATGCGGATCTGAACTGAATTGCTGGGCCGGGCCCTGGGGTCCGGCCCTCACCGAAACGGGTACATCCACCCTTTGTAGTCGTTGACCAGAACATGCGCCTTCTCGATCTGCTCCGGCGACATTTTTTTGACCACTTCTTCAAGGCTGATCGCCGCATCGGGGTCGCCGCCGATGGCGCTGAGCGTATACCACATGTACGCTCGAACCAGATCAGGCGCGGGCATGCCCAGACCCAACTCGTAGTACCAACCGATACCAGATTGCGCCCCGGGATGACCTTTCATCGAGGCGCGCAAGTACCATTCAAACGCGCGTTCATAGTCCTGTTCGACTCCAAGTCCCAACCCGTACATCACACCGATCAATTCCTCGGCTTCGGCATTGCCGGACCGCGCTGCCGGCAGCAATTCCTCACGCGCGGCTTCAAACTCTCCGGCCTCCATCAGATCGCGTGCTTTTTCCAGTTCAGCCAGCGCTGGGGTCGCGAGAAGGCACAGGGCAAATACAAACTGGCGCATGGGGTTGCTTTCCTTTTGGCAGGGGCTGCGGCAGCTCAGGATCTGCCGCGCCCGCTGACGGATGACGATTTCATCCCCTTTGATATGGAACAGGCCGCCATCGGTCATCAACTGTTTTACGATCCGATCTTGTCGGGCAACCAGAACATCAGCTGTGCCCACTGCCACCACCCGGATTTTGGCACCTCGGACGGGTTGTCGCTGGGCATTGGCGAGGGCGGGCTGGGGCTTGGCCCAGATCGCACGCCGGGCACCGGAGCGGACAAAATCCGCAAGCGTATTCCCCGCAATTCGCCGGGGCTTTGGAACCTTGGGGCAAAGGATCTTCACACGGTCTTCCATGACGGTCGCCTAAGTATCTCTGACGTCTACGGTAACGGCTTCAATTCGCCCGCGCAGGAATGGCTGCCGGAGGGGTTGAATTCACTGCTGGCCGCGCAGGCACTTTTCCCGCTGACCTCGCAATTCGAGATGGCCGGAAATGTGGCCGAAAATCAAGTCACCGGCGCGGTGCATGACCGCATCGACAAGGGCTGGCCGATCCTCGCCAAACGCGTGCGCACTGATCCGCGCTATGGGCCTGCCATGGTCAAGGCGTTCGATGACATCGACACGACCGAGGACATCACGATAACTCAGATCACCAACGCGCTGGCCGCGTTCATGGCACTGGAGTGGCGCAGCACCAACAGCCCGTTTGATCAATATCTGGCCGGAGACCATGCCGCTCTGACGCCAGAGCAATACGATGGTATGACCTTGTTCTATGGTGAGGCAGGTTGCGCAAACTGCCATTCCGGCCCGTTGCTATCGGATCAAAAATTCCACGCGCTGAGCTTGCCGCCATTTGGACCGGGCAAGACCCGCCAATGGGACCCCTATGCCCGCGACGTGGGTCATATGGGTGAAAGCAACCGTCTTGAGGACGCCTATCGTTTCCGCACACCGATGCTGCGCAATGTGACAGAGACGGCGCCCTATGGTCACAACGGTGCCTTTCCCGATCTGGAAGGCATTATTCGCCACCACTTGAACCCATCTCAGAGCCTCGCTGCCTGGACCCCTGATTTGGCCGGGCTGCCCAACGTGCCGTGGCTTGAGAATGTTGATTTCATCGTCTGGCAGGACCGGTTCGAGATGGAGCGTCATCGCCAGAAAATTGACATCGAACCGCTGGAACTGACCGATGCCCAGGTCGCAGATCTGGTGGCGTTCATGGGTGCATTGACCGGGACCACACTGGATGCGCCACTGTTCGGTGTGCCAGATGGCTTTGAGCCCTAGAAACCCATCGAACGTCATTGGAAATTTACCTGAAATCTCATAATGATCGGTGCAAAACAGCCGCCGAGAGTTTCAATGCAGTATCACAACAAGCCCTTTGATCAGCTTCAGATCGGTGACACCGCCGAGTTGACCCGGTTCTGCACAGAGGATGATTTTTATGTTTTCGCATCGAATTCCGGCAACCATAACCCTTTGAACCTGGCCGACGAAGATGGGGACGGTGATAACGTAAACGAGGCGATCGCGCCCGAGATGTTTCTTGGGGCTCTGATCTCGGCCGTTTTGGGGAATATCCTGCCGGGCGCGGGTACGCTGTATAAGTCGCAAAGCTTGGATTTTAGCGCCCGGGCATATGCGGGCGAAGAACTGCTGGCCAGAGTTACGGTGATCGAAAAACGCGATAACCGCGAGGTAGTTCTGGAAACTCAGGTGATGCGCCCTAGTGATGAGGCGCTGATCGTGTCCGGCATCGCGGTCGTGATCGCTCCGGAGAAAGAACTGTCATTCAATGAGATTGAAGTGCCTGGTCTGGTCGTCGAGCGGCACCGGCATTTTGATGCACTGCTCGATCGCTCGCGCCCGCTGCCTCCGATCCCCACGGCAGTTGTCGCCCCAGAAGAGCCCAACTCGCTGGGGGGGGCCTTATCGGCGGCGCGTGAAACCATCATCAAGCCGGTCCTGATAGGTGACCCCGACAAGATTGCTGCAGCAGCGCGTGAGATTGAGTTGCCCTTGGGTGACGTTGAGATCGTTCCTGTTAAGGACCATCTGGACGCCGCCAACAAAGCGGTTGATCTGGTTGTCGAAGGACATGCTGAAGCATTGATGAAGGGGCATCTTCATACGGACGAACTGCTACGGGCGGCGTTGCGGCGGGATCGTGGACTTCGCGCAGGGCGCCGATTTACGCATGTCTTCGTCATGGATATACCCGGCCAGCCGCATCCCTTGCTGGTGACCGATGCGGCCATCAATATCGAGCCGGATCTGGAAACCAAGATCGACATCACGCAGAACGCGATCGATCTGGCAATCTCAATCGGAATTGGCGCTCCGAAAGTGGGTGTTCTGTCGGCGGTCGAGACGGTGAATCCAGCAATCCGGTCGTCGATTGATGCCGCATTGCTGTCGAAGATGGCCGAGCGGGGACAGATCAGGGGTGGCTTGGTCGATGGGCCGCTTGCCATGGACAACGCGGTCAGCCTGGCCGCGGCGCGCACCAAAGGGATCGTGTCCGAGGTGGCCGGACGGGCAGACATTCTTGTCGTACCCAATCTGGACGCAGGCAACATGCTAGCCAAGCAACTGACGTATATCGCGCACGCCGAGGCTGCCGGGGTGGTGCTGGGCGCGCGCGTACCGATTATTCTGACCAGTCGCGCAGATGGCGAAAAGGCGCGGCTGGTTTCCTGTGCCGTCGCGGCCCTGCATGCGGCGCGGATGTCGGGTAAGATCTGATGGACCATATCATCACACTGAATTCAGGCTCGTCCTCGCTGAAGTTTGGGTTGTTCTCCGCGGGCGAAGCAGATCCGATCCTTGTCTGTTCGGGAGAGGTGGAACGCATCGGCAGCCGCGCGGCGCGCATCAAAGCAGAGACCACGGATGGCCGTGTGCTGGCCGATACCACATCCGAGGCGCTGCGTGATCAGGCCAGCGCCCTGGACTATATTCTGGATTTGCTGGAACGGCAGTTTCCGTCGGCGGGCGTGACCGCGGTTGGACACCGCATCGTGCATGGCGGCCCGGATAATGACAGGCCCATTCTGCTGACCCCCGAAAGCTTGCAGATGCTGGAAAAACTCGAGCCTTTTGCGCCCCTGCACCAACCTTACAATCTGCAGGGCGCACGTACTGCGATGGACAGGTTCCCCAATGCCAAGCAGGTTGCCTGTTTCGATACCGCTTTTCACCGCCACCACCCTTGGGTCAATGACACCTTCGCATTGCCGACCGAGTATTACGATATGGGCGTTCGGCGCTATGGCTTCCACGGTCTGAGCTATGATTACATCTCGGACCATCTGGCCAAGACTGCGCCGCTGATACATGGCGGACGGGTGGTTGTGGCGCATCTTGGCAACGGTGCCTCGATGTGCGCCATGATCGGAGGTCGCTCGGTCGGTTCAAGCATGGGGTTCTCGGCCATGGATGGTTTGCCGATGGGAACGCGTTGTGGCCAGCTGGATCCGGGCGTTGTGCTGTATCTGATGGATCAGCAAGGCATGAATGCGGATGAGATTTCGGATCTTCTGTATCGTAAATCCGGGTTGCTTGGCCTTTCCGGAATGACCAATGATATGCGTACGCTTGAGGCCTCGAATACGCCGGGTGCACGCAATGCCATCAACTACTACACGTTCCGGATACGCCGCGAGCTGGGCGCTTTGGCCGCCGTGTTGGGAGGTCTGGACGCCGTCGTGTTTACCGGCGGGATCGGTGAGAACTCGACCTATATCCGCGACCGTATCTGCACTGACATGGGGTGGTTGGGTCTTGAACTGGACCACGATGCAAACGCGGACAATCTGCGCGTCATCTCGACCGACCTGTCACGTGTGAAACTGATGGTCATTCCGACGAACGAGGAACTGGTGATCGCGCGTGCCGCGGCTGAGAAAGCCGCATAAATCCCAGTTTTTAGGCTTCTGCGCGCAAAATAATTTGGGGGATCGGGAAAAAAATCGCAGCACTACGGGAATCCCCCAATTTCGCGATCCGCGCAGGTGCGTTAACTTTTCATTAACTACCGGGCCAGTGCGCCCAATCCACTTTCACTAATTTCCCCCGATGAGGGGCTGGCTTCTTACCCCCTTGGCCGGCCCCTCGACCTTTTTTGGGGTCTATGCCTGCGTCAGGATTTTCCGAACAAGTGCAGGCAGTGCGGTACTGTTATCATAGCTGAGCGTGTGCGGCATGTCCGAAACCGGCGACTTTCGATATCCCTGTTCAAACAGCAAAAACGGAACCTGAGCCCGTTGCGCAGTTTCGGCATCAACCTCACTGTCGCCAACGAAGATCTGTGGGCCTGCGGCTTGAAGGGTCTTGAAACAGGCGTGCAAGTGCTCTGGATCGGGTTTGCGTATATCCAGCGTGTCTCCACCAAAGACCGTGTTGAAATAGGGTAGCAGGCCAAGTTCGCCCAGCACATGCCGGGCAGGGGCTTCGGGTTTGTTGGTGCAGACCCCAAGCGCACAGCCCATATCGCGAAGCTCATCCAGCGCCTGGATCACGCCGGGATAAACTACGGTCTGATCGCAGGCGCCTGCATTGTAGTGCTTCAGAGTAAGCTGTGTCAGGTCCTTGTGAAGCGTTGGCTCCAGCCCGCAATGCATCATCGCCCGCTCGACCAGCTTGGGTAATCCGTTCCCGACGAATCCCCGGATCGTATCCTGAGGCAAGGCGGGGTGCCCCTGATCGTGCAGCATTCGGTTTACCGCAGCTGCAAGGTCGGCAAGGCTGTCTATCAGGGTGCCATCCAGATCAAATACGACAACTGCTGCCATCTGCGAATCCGCCTTTGTTTGTTGATGTCCAATGCCTAGGTCGTGCTGTGCGACGGCGCAATAGAGACCCGTGGGAGCGATTGAAAAAACAGCAGCTTGACAAACCTTACTATTTTTATCAGATTAATCACACGAACAGATAGCCAGCCCAAAACAGGGTCAGCCAGATCAAGCGAAACGAAGACAGACAAGGCCAAGTGCCACAGATGCTCTGGAGATGCCCCAATGAACGCGCAAACCCCTACCTCGACCCTTAGCTACGCTGTTTCGATGCTTCCGGCCCACAAGGCGGAAGAC
Source organism: Ruegeria sp. C9 (assembly GCF_056537585.1). Taxonomy (NCBI): domain Bacteria; kingdom Pseudomonadati; phylum Pseudomonadota; class Alphaproteobacteria; order Rhodobacterales; family Roseobacteraceae; genus Ruegeria; species Ruegeria sp. C9. The sequence goes on along the minus strand of NZ_JBQFRU010000008.1, from coordinate 76,029 downwards.
CTCACCAATGGCGGCAATTTGGCCCATATCGAGCTGGGCGATCAGCTTTATACGCTGCGTATCACCCGCGCAGGCAAACTGATCCTGACAAAATGAGCGCACCTTCTTCGCGTGGCGGGGCGGCTGTTGGCCGTCTGGCTGACCTGAACCCCATTGAGGCCGGAGCCGTCATGTATCTGCGGCTTTGGGGTGATGGGGTCGAAGGCCGGGCAAATGCCGCAAGCGATTTTGACATCGCGCTGGGTGCAGATCAGGGACGCGCCACGATGCTGACGCTGGACCGGCTGTGTTCACTTTGTGCACATCACGGTCGCCGTCCGCTGGTGCGTCATGGGCTGGGATGTGCATGTCTGGGCGCTGATGAGAATTGTTTTGCCCAGATGATCGGTGCCGCCTCTGAAGGGGCGCGTGAAGATGCAATGATGATGGCCTCGCTGATCGTACGGCCCGATTTCGCCCCGGCACTGGCCTCGTTGTCCGAGGAACTGGGCTTGGCGTTACGCCGGATGACCGTTTCGATCCCTATGCCGACGACCGGGCACCACCCCCCACATTCAGTGCTCCACTGATCGACGGCGACAAAACCCCAGCAATTTCGCTGGGGTTTTGTGTTTCTTAGCAGCAGTCGCAGCCCGCATGATGATGATCGTGATCGCACATGGGGGCAGGGCTGTAGTCACCCACTTCGCCAAGAACCTCCCGCAGCGCCCAAAGAATCATGTCGACGTCCTCTGCTTCGATGGTTAGCGGTGGCCGGATTTTCAGGATATTGTCCTTGGATCCCTCGCTACCGATCAGAATGCGATGATCGCGCATCCGATTCTTGACGTAGCTGCAAATCTCACCGCTTTCCGAGCCATCCGGGTTAATCAGTTCCACACCCAAGAAGAGGCCGATACCGCGCACATCGCCGACACAGCCAAAGTCAGCTTCGATCTGTTTGAGGCCATCCAGCAGGTGAGCCCCCATCACACGGGCGTTCTCTTGAAGGCCTTCATCGTCGACGATGTCCAGCACCTCTTTTCCGATCCGGCAGGACAGGGTCGATCCTCCGAAGGTCGAGAAAAACTCGATCCCGTTGTCGAAGCTTTCGGCGATCTCTTTGGTAGTGACCAGCACACCCAGCGGGTGGCCGTTGCCGATGGGCTTCCCCATTACCACTATGTCAGGCAGCGCGCCCTGATGTTCAAAGCCGAAGTAATAGTCGCCCAGGCGCCCGAGGCCAGTCTGGACTTCATCGGCAATGCAGACCCCTCCGGCGGCGCGGATTTTTTCATAGACCGCAGACAGATAGCCTTTTGGTGGAATGATCTGTCCCCCGACCGAGGGGAATGTTTCAGCGATGAACCCGGCTAGGCCTTGCCCTTTTGCCTGCAATGCCGAAATCGCCGGATCAATCAGGTCAGCAAACTTCCGGGCACGCTCGGGGTCATCACGCCGGAACGAGCCGCGATAGTCATCCGCGACCTCAACCAGTTCCACCCAATCTGCCTGCCCAATACCGCCAGGTTTGTTGAATTTGTAGGCCGAGATCGCCACCGCAGCGTTTGTGTTGCCGTGATAGCCGTGATCGGGCGTCACGATCCCTTTTGCCCCGGTATGCGCGCGCGCCAGACGCAGAGCCAATTCGTTGGCCTCAGTCCCTGAGTTGACGAAGAAACAGACCTCAAGGTGATCCGGCAGTTTCGACAATACCTTGTCGGCAAAGGCGGTTTGCGCCGGGTGCAGATAGCGCGTGTTCGAATTCATGCGCTTCAGCTGATCCGCTGCAACCGCCTGAATACGCGGATGCGCATGGCCTACATGCGGAACGTTGTTGTAGGCATCCAGATAGGGTCGCCCCCATTCATCGAACAGGTGATGCCTCCAGCCACGCACCAGCATGACCGGGTCGTCGTATGTCAGGCTGAGATTGCCGCCGAAGTGTTCGCGCCTGTCCTGCAGGATCGCCTGCTTGTCGGTTGGTCGATAGAAAACCTTTTCATCAGGCAAGTTCAACAGTGCTGCGGGGTTGGGGCAGACCGCGTGCCAAAGCTCGAGCTCATCAGGATCCGCTACGCCCGGCCAGTCGGCCTGCATACCGTCGGTCGTCAACGCCAGTTGGAAATGCACATGCGGGGCCCATCCGCCATTCTGACTGGCGTCGCCCAGACGGGCAAAAGCTGCACCCTGAGCCACCGGGTCTCCCGGTTTCAAACGCTCGCTCACCTCAGGGTCCAGATGGCCATAAAGCGTGTAGAATGCATCCCCTTCGGGCGTTTCGTGGTGCAGGATCACAACCCCGCCATAGTCGAGATGCGCGTCCCTGTTTTCAACGGCTTCGACCCGACCGCTGAGAGGTGCATGCAGCACTGTTCCGGCGGGTGCAAACACATCCACGGCCAGATGCACTGTGCGCCGATCCGACGCTTTCCACGGTCCCTTGCGAAACCCCGGCTCAGCATAGATCAGGCGAGGCTCGCTGTAATACCCAAGCCAGGGACCTTCCCCAAACTCCTCACCAACCCGCGCCGCCTCGTCCAACGGCATGTGGAACGGGTTTTGAGGCCAGGTTGAGTTTTCCACCGACAGTGAGCCCATTGGCGTGTCGCTCAGATCCTGCCCGAACATCTGCGCGAAATGTCCACGATGGTTGGACAGATAGGCATGGATGCGCTCGGCCCCATCCACAACGGGCAAGCCACACGCGGCGCGCAATCGGGCGGGCATGAGTGCGCCATTGATTGCCTCATTTTCAATCAATCGCCACGCTGGGGCCTGGCTGATCGTGACATACGGATCATCCGGGTTCTCAATCGCCATCAGCGTCGAATTCACCACGGACACCGCCAACCGTGCTTGCAACAAAGGCCAGATCAGGTCGATCTCATCCGGGCGTAACCGATTGGCGGCGTGATACCCGCGTACCAGCGCAGCCAATGCGCGCTCGGGTTTAGGGTGGTCCAGAACGACATAGGCCCCGGCAATAGCCAGATCGCAAACGCGCGGCGCCGCGCACATGTCGCCAAGATCGATCAGACCCGAGATGCTGCGTCGTTCGCCCAGATTGCCTTCAACAAGGATATTGTAATCATTGGCATCATTGTGAATCGCCTGCTTTGGCAATGCACCCAGTTGATCAGAGATCGCCTCAAAATCCGCCGCGATTTGTTGAACGCGCGCGCGTCTTGCCGGATCAGAGATGGCCTCTAGTTGGTCGACGATCCAGCTCGCCCGCGTCAAATCCCATTTGAAATCGGCGCGCTGCAAACCCTCATGGGTGAACCCCTCCAGCGCCCGGTCGGTTGCGCCCAGAACACGGCCCAGTTTTAGTATCAGGTCTTCGGTCTTGGGCGCGCTGCTTGCATAGCATGCCCCCGGCAGTCGTTCCTGCAGCCAGACCAGTCGCGGTTGCCCATGTGCGTCGGCAATCTCAGGCAACATCATCCCGTTCAAATCGGGATAAACAGCAGGAAAGGGCAATCCGGGCGCTGCTGCGCTGAGATGTTCCAGCGCCTTGATCTGCAGATCGACCAATGCCGCATCGCACCCCGCGCGCATCACCTTGAGCACATAATCCTGCCCGTTGGTGGCTTTGACCAGAAAGTTGAGGTCGTACTCCCCATCCAGACGCGTCAGACGGGCGTCCAGACCCCAGTGTTCACGCAGGCGACCAGCCCAGAAAGTGTTCATGTCGCTCATGCGCTATCTCTTGCAACTGCCACGGTGATCCTCTTCATCTGGCCAAAAATATCTTCGGGCGGAGTCGCGCCCTGGCGCGATGGGGCAGACAGCCCCCCCTTTGCTCAGTCCAGTGCTCGCAACCGTTTGAACAACGAGGACGTATCCCACCGGCCCCCGCCAAGTTTCTGCACGTCTTTGTAGAACTGGTCGACCAGCGCCGTCACTGGCAGTGAAGCCCCGGTCTCATTGGCGGTATCCAGACAGATTCCCAGATCCTTGCGCATCCAGTCGACTGCAAAGCCATGCTCAAAATGGTCATCCAGCATGGTTTCATACCGGTTGGCCATCTGCCAGCTGCCAGCCGCGCCCTGACTGATCACTTCGACCACAGCTCGGCCATCAAGCCCGGCCTTCTCGGCAAAATGTAATGCTTCGCTCAGGCCCTGCACCAGCCCGGCAATCGCGATCTGGTTGCACATTTTGGTCATTTGACCCGCGCCGCTGTCTCCAATGCGGCGGCAGATTTTGGAATAGACCTGCATCACCGGCTCAGCAGCACGATAAGCGTCCATGTCACCGCCGCACATGATCGATAGCACACCATTTTCGGCTCCCGCCTGACCGCCCGAGATCGGGGCGTCCACAAAAGCAACCCCCTGTGTCTTTCCAGCCTCGTACAACTCGCGCGTGACCTTGGCCGAGACGGTGGTGTGATCAACAAATACCGCACCCTTGGCCATTCCGTGAAAGGCGCCATCTTCACCTGTGCAAACCATACGCAGATCGTCGTCATTGCCAACGCAGGCCATCACGAACTCTGCCCCTTCTGCGGCTTGCCGCGGTGTCAGGGCCATCGCGCCGCCATGCTGGGCGACCCAAGCCTCGGCCTTGGATGCGGTGCGGTTGTAGACGGTGACTTCGTGGCCGGCAGCCTGAAGATGCCCGGCCATCGGGTAGCCCATGACGCCTAGGCCAAGGAACGCAACTTTTGCCATGTGATGATCCTCTCTGTTATCCGCTCCTGCCTCAAGCGGACGGCAGGTCGTGATGTTTAGAAAGGACAAAGCAAAGCTTGGACCAAAGGGCAACCCTGCGTCACAATTTGCCGCTCAGATCCATAGCGATCGCGCGCCATTCGTTTCACATCTGAACCGGCGCGGATTTCATCTTCGAAAAACGGCCGCAGCTTTGAGCTCAGCCAATTCCCTCTGTAAACGCTGGTTTTCTGATTGCAGAACAGCCAGTTGCTGACCCAGATCATTCAGATGTGGCCGAAGCTCGGCCTCGGTAAAGCGCGGCGTGATGTGGCGGGGGCAATTCCAGTCAAGCGCTTCAACTTTGATGATCGCGGCCCGTTCTGCCTCGGTCTCGGAGCCTTTGATGTAGAGATCAGCCGCTGCTGCGGCACCTTCCGTGAATGTCATCCGCCCAAGAATCTTGAGACGGCGCTGGTTCGCGTAATCCATCAAGATCAACGCCACATGGTCGTTTCCATCCAGGTTGCCGCGCGAGATATATTGTTTGTTACCAGACAGGTCCGCATAGCCGATGGTGTGCGGGTCCAGCACTTTCAGAAACCCTATCGGCCCACCGCGAAACTGCACATAAGGCCAGCCGGTTTCTGAGACGGTGGCCTGATAGAACCCGTCGCGGGCGCGAATGAACGCCTCTTCGGTCGGTCCGATTTGGTGGCCCTGTTTTGGTCCTCGGCTCAGGAATTTCGCGTAGGTCGCTGCGGATCCCATCCGCTCTTGATGGGCGCGAACGGCAGGTGTGAAGGTCAGTTCAGAAAAGGCGCGGGGCATTATGCTGTCTCCTGCGTCGTCCGGGGCGTATGCGCAATATGGTCGATGATGGCCTGCTCTGTCAGGCGTGGGAACACAGATGTGAACGTTTGGCCCCAAATTCGGCAACGGTGCCAAGGACGTTGCGTAGTATCTGTCCTGGACGCCACGTCACATGGATTGGAAGGAATCACACACCCGGCTAGTTTTGGGCAAACACCTGATCTGGAGAGCTATTTGATGTCGCTTTTTACCAGCACCGCCGCCTGGGTTACTGACGAACACCGAATGTTTGCTGAAATGGCGGGCCGGTTCATGGATGATGCCTTGGTACCCAATACCGAGAAATGGGCCGAGAACGGGGCGGTTGATCGTACCTTTTGGTTGCAGGCGGGAGAGACGGGTCTGATGGCCGGTTCGATTGCTGAGGAATATGGTGGCGTCGGCGGCGGGATGGGTTTCGATTCCGTTACTTTGTATGAGCAGACTGCGCGCGGGGACGCAGGATGGGGATATGGCATCCAGTCTATCGTGACCCACTACATCACCGCTTATGGCAGTGAGGATCAGAAACAGAAGTGGCTGCCGAAACTGGCCTCGGGTGAGATGATCGGCGCGCTGGCCATGACCGAGCCGGGCACGGGATCGGATGTGCAAGCGGTGAAGACGACCGCTGAGAAGGATGGCAATTCTTATCGGCTCAACGGGTCCAAGATATTCATCACCAACGGGCAATCGGCTGATCTGGTTATTGTGGCTGCCAAAACTGACAAGTCGTTAGGGGCGAAGGGTGTCTCTCTGATTGTGGTCGAAACCGACGGGGCTGACGGGTTCCGGAGGGGGCGGAACCTCAAGAAACTGGGAATGAAGGGCAACGATACGGCTGAGCTGTTCTTTGAAGACGTTAAGGTGCCAATGACCAACCTGCTGGGCCCGGAAGAGGGGCAGGGGTTCTATCAACTGATGAAGCAGTTGCCGTGGGAGCGGCTGACCATCGGGATCATGGCGCTGGGCGCGATCGATTTCGCCATATCGCAGACGGTGGACTACGTGCAGGAGCGCAAGGCGTTCGGACAACGGGTGATGGACTTCCAGAACACACGTTTCAAGTTGGCCGAGTGTAAAACCAAGGCCGAGGTACTGCGCAGTTTCGTCAATGACTGCATTGGAAAACTGGAGGCCGGTGAATTGGATGCTGCGACGGCCTCGATGGTGAAATACTGGGGCTCTGAGGTGCAGAACGAAGTGATGCACGAATGCCTGCAACTGTTCGGCGGTTATGGGTTCATGATGGAGTACCCGATCGCGCGGCTCTATGCGGATGCGCGGGTCCAGATGATCTATGGCGGGACGAATGAAGTCATGAAAGAACTCATCGCCCGTTCGCTGGACGTCTGAACCAAAACACTCCCGCCCGTCTTCGACATTCCTAGCGGAACGTCTCCTCCCGTTGGGCCAGGCAAGCGCGGGCGCAGCCCGCGCTTGCCTGGCCCCCTGCCGTCCGCAGGACGCAAGGCCGAAGGCCGCGCAGGGTTTGGCTGTTGCTGGCGTTGATGCCTGACACTTCGCCTGCCATTGTGATCACGGAGTAGTCAGACCTGAAGGGAACCCGGTATGGAGAAGTCCAACAAAGATCGCATATCTGCCCTGCTCAAAAGCATCGAAACGGGCGATCCGGGTCCGGTTTCAGTGGTAAATGAAGCACGATACATCCAGCACAATCCGCAAACCCATGAAGGCAGCGAAGGGCTTGCATCCCTATTCAAACGGCTGTCCCAGACCTCACCGCACGTGAATATCGTACGCGCCTTTGAAGACGGCGACTTTGTATTTGCGCATACGGAATATGATTTCTCGCGTCGTAATATTGGCTTCGAAGTGTTCCGGTTCGAAGACGGGCAAGCGGTAGAGCATTGGGACAATATCCAGAAACGGATGGGGCCAAACGGCTCGGATCACAGTATGGTGGATGGTCCGACCGAAGTTCGGGATGTCGAGCAAACCGAGGAAAACCGGGCCTTTGTTCGCGCCTTCGTCGAAACCGCGTTGATTGCCGGGAACCTCGACCAGATAGAGGCCTGTATCAACACTTCCGCTTACGTAGAACACAGTCCGCAGTTCTCTGATAATTTGACTGCCTTGAGGACCGCATTGGCCGATAGGAACGCCCTAAACTATCAGCATCTGCATCGGGTATTGGCGGAAGGGGATTTTGTACTGACCGTGTGCGAAGGTGAATATCAGGGCACTCACAGCGCATTTTATGATCTGTACCGCGTTGCAGATGGCAAGATCGTCGAACACTGGGATACGGTTGAGTCCATTGCACCACGCAGCGAATGGAAAAATGACAACGGCAAGTTCTAAGGCCGTGTTAGGCGTGGGCGTCTGCCCCAATCTGTTCACTGATCCAGGCTTGGAAAGACCGTAGAGGCTCGGGCATCGAGCGGTCATTCGGCCAGACCAGATAATAGCTGCCAAGGCTCACGCGCGGCCCGTCCCATGCCTGGACAAGCCGCCCGGTGCGCAAATCATCCTGCACCAGATATGACGGTAACAGAGCCACGCCCAACCCATGAATCGTGGCCTGAATCATGGTCGAAAACTGATCGAACAGCATTCCCCGTAGGCCGGTGACGGGCTGGCCCTGTATCTCAAACCAGCGCTCCCAGGCATCCGGACGCGACTCCAGATGCAGCAGTGGCGCGGCGCGGAGAGCATCCAAGTTACTGAAATTGAAGGCGGTAAGGGCAGGGGCGCAGACCGGCAGGACCTCTTCCCGCATGATCGGCAGATACTGAACGCCCGCCCAATCCTGCTGACCGAAATGGATCGCGGCATCAAATGGCTCAGTCGTAAAATCAAACGGTTTGAGGCGGGTCCCCAGATTGACAGTAACCTCGGGATGACGTCGCGCAAAATGCTGCAGGCGGGGTGCCAGCCAGTGCATGCCGAACGCTGGAAGGATCGACAGGTCAAGTGACCCGCCCGCCGGATTGGCTTTGAGTTTCAGTGCGGCCTGCGCCAGATTCTGAACAGCAGACCTTGCGGTTTGCACATAGACTTTGGCTGCAGGCGTCAGGTGCAGTCGCATCTGGCTACGCTCGATCAACTGGACTCCCAGCTGATCCTCCATCGTCTTCAATTGCCGGCTGATCGCGCTTTGTGTCAAGGACAGCTCAGCTGCAGCAGCAGATGCGCTGCCCAGCCGATCTACGGCTTCAAGCGCAAGCAAGGACGAGATTGAAGGCAAGAAACGGCGGGGTGCAATCATATGACAATTCCTCATACCTATTGAACGCAATAGCACTGGTTTTTTCCTGCCGCCAGAGCGATGACTGGTGCGCCACATCACCTTTGTGGCCGAGAGGGTGCCGCGCCATCCGCGATCTTGAAATTCACGTCGGAGCGCGGGACAAGTCAGCAAGCGGGTCGCACCCGCGCAGAGGTTCCCCAAGGCCGATGACACCAACAAGACAAAAGCGAGAGACATGGACCGCGCCCAGATCGTACATGAGAATTTCCTGACCCGTGTCGCAAATCGTGATTTTCCCGACGGAGCCCCGCCGCGCGTCGGTCTGGGCGATGCTGAAGCCGTTTCGCTATTCCGGTCGCAAGTTCTCAGCCGCGCGTTGGATCGGACCAGCCGGGCGATGCAGAAGGCAGGGCAGGGGTTCTACACCATCGGCTCATCTGGCCACGAAGGGATGGCCGCCGTCGCGCACGCATTGCGCCCAAGCGATATTGCCTTTCTGCATTACCGGGATGCTGCGTTTCAGATCGCGCGTGCCGAACAGGTGCCGGGCCAGCAGATCGCGTGGGACATGCTGCTCAGCTTTGCGTGCTCGAAAGAGGACCCGACCTCGGGCGGGCGGCATAAGGTGCTGGGGTCAAGGGCGCTGATGATCCCCCCGCAGACCTCGACCATCGCCAGCCATTTGCCCAAAGCGGTGGGTGTGGCTTACGCGCTGGGGGCGGCCCGGCGACATGCGCCGGAGCATCGCGCGTTGCTGGAAGACGGGATTGCGATGTGTTCATTTGGGGATGCCTCGGCCAATCACTCCACCGCGCAGGGGGCGATCAACACGGCAGGCTGGACCAGTGTGCAATCGACGCCGCTGCCGCTGCTGTTCGTGTGTGAAGACAACGGGATCGGGATTTCGGTCAAAACGCCCAAGGGCTGGATTCAGGCGTCGATGGAGCATCGTCCGGGGATCAAGTATTTTCAGGCCAATGGGTTGGACATTTATGAAACCCATGCGGTCGCGAAAGAGGCTGCAGATTATGTCCGCAAGCGCAGGAAACCGGCCTTCCTGCATCTCAGAACCGTGCGGCTTTATGGCCATGCCGGGGCGGATGTGCCCACGACCTATCTGCCGAAAACTGAGGTTGAGGCGGATGAGGCCAATGATCCGCTTTTGCACACCGTACGACTGCTGGATCAGGCGGATGCATTGTCGCCGGATCAGGCGTTAAAAATCTACAGCGATACCTGCACCCGAACGGATCGTGTGGCTACAGAGGCTGCCAGCCGTCCCCATCTGGCCAATGCGACCGAAGTGATGGCAAGCCTGATCCCGCCTAAGCGCCCTTGTAAAGCGACCAACGGCCCGAGCGCTGAGGCGCGTGCGAAGACCTTTGGCGCAGATATGCGCGCGATGGATGAGCCGCAGCCGCTCAGCCGCCTGATCAACTGGGCGCTGACCGATCTGATGTTGGAACATGCCGAGATCGTTTGCATGGGCGAAGATGTGGGCCGCAAAGGTGGCGTCTATGGCGTCACACAAAAGCTGCAGCAACGCTTTGGTCCGGACCGCGTGATTGATACGCTGCTGGATGAACAGTCCATTCTGGGTCTCGCGATCGGTATGGGCCATAACGGTTTCATCCCGATCCCCGAGATCCAGTTTCTGGCCTATCTGCACAATGCCGAGGATCAGATCAGGGGGGAGGCGGCAACCCTGCCGTTCTTCTCGAACGGGCAGTTCACCAACCCGATGGTGCTGAGGATTGCGGGGCTCGGATATCAGAAGGGCTTTGGCGGACATTTCCATAACGACAACTCTCTGGCCGTTTTGCGGGATATCCCTGGTGTCATCATCGCCTGCCCGTCGACCGGGGCCGATGCAGCACTGATGCTGCGCGAATGCGTGCGGTTGGCGCGCGAAGAGCAGCGGGTCGTGGTGTTTCTTGAACCGATCGCACTCTACCCGATGCGCGATCTGCATGCGGCGCAGGATGGCGGATGGATGACCACCTATCCTGCGCGGGATCAGAAAATTGCGCTGGGCGAGGTGGGAGTACACGGGCACGGCACCGATCTCGCCATCGTGACCTATGGCAACGGGCATTACCTGTCGCAACAGGCCCTGCCCGAAATTGAGGCGGCGGGTCTAAAAACCCGGATTATCGATATGCGTTGGCTAGCTCCTCTGCCGGTTGAGGCTTTGCGCGAAGCCACCAAAACATGCGCGCATGTTTTGATCGTCGACGAATGCCGCAAGACCGGCAGCCAGTCCGAGGCGCTGATGACTTTCTTCGCCGAACAAAGTTCTTCTACCCGAACTGCCCGCGTTGTGGCCGAGGATTGCTTTATTGCAACTGGCCCCGCCTATGCCGCACCTCTTCCTTCGAAAGACGGTATCGTTGCCGCAGCGCTGGCTTTAACAGGAGCAGCCTCATGACCCGCACCGCCGTTGTGATCTGCCCGGGCCGGGGCACTTATAACAAGCCTGAGCTGGGCTATCTGCACCAACATCATTCGGATCGTATGGACTTGTTCCGCAGCTTCGACGCCATTCGCGCCGGAACCGGACAGGATGCGATTACTGCCTTGGATGGGGCTGATCGCTTTAGCGTCGGGAAGTACTCGCGCGGCGATGTGGCCTCACCCCTGATCTATGCTGCCGCGTTGGCCGATGCGCAGGCATTGGCCAACGATATTGAAGTCGTCGCCGTCACTGGTAACTCGATGGGCTGGTATATCGCGCTGGCCGCCGCAGGGGCATTGACCCCTGGGAACGGGTTTCGCGTGGTCAATACGATGGGCACGCTGATGCAGAAGCACCTGATCGGCGCTCAACTGGTTTACCCATTCGTCGATGAGACATGGGCGAATGATCCTGCCCGCAAAGCCGCATTGCTGGATGAGGTGGCGAGGATCGATGCGTTGCGCAATCATTCTCTGGCGCTTTCGATCGATCTGGGCGGGATGCTGGTATTGGCAGGCAATGAGGCGGGTCTGACGGCGTTTGAGGCGGCACACCCCACCGTGCAGGATCGGTTCCCATTGCGGCTGGCCAATCACGCCGCCTTTCATACGGCGCTGCAGGCCCCGGTGGCGGCGGAAGGTCGGGCGCAATTGAGTTCTGATCTTTTTGCTCAGCCCAAGTTCCCGATGATTGACGGGCGCGGCAAAATCTGGTGGCCCGGCGCAACTGACACGAGTGAGTTGTGGGACTACACGCTGGGCCATCAGGTGACCGAGACCTATGACTTCACCCATGCGATCCAGACGGCCGCACGCGAGTTCGCGCCCGAGCTGTTCATCATCACCGGCCCCGGTGCAACGCTGAGCGGCGCGGTGGCGCAGTCACTGACACTGGGGCGCTGGCGGGGCATGACCGACAAGGCGTCATTCCAGTCGCATCAGGAGGCGGATCCATTCCTCATCGCCATGGGGCGGGCTGACCAGCGCGCCCTTGCAACCAACTGAGACCAGCCTGATGATCAGCGAAACTTTGGCGAGGCCCGGGCATGCGCGACTATGATCAATCGTTATGGCGGCAGACCTGTCGCGAGCGTATCGACACGCAAAAGCTTTCTGATGACGTAAGCGTTGATCTTGCCGTGATCGGCGGTGGTTACACCGGGTGTTCTGCGGCCTTGACCGCAGCAAAAGCGGGGGCTTCGGTGTGCCTGCTCGAAGCGCATCAGATCGGCCATGGTGGATCGGGGCGGAATGTCGGTCTCGTCAACGCAGGGCTTTGGCTGCCACCCGATCAAATTCGGTCGCATCTGGGGCAAATGGCGGGGGATCGGTTGATCGATCTGCTGGCTAACGCGCCGTCAGACGTGTTCGAGTTGATTGAAGCGCACGGGATTGACTGCGAGCCTGAGCGGCAAGGCACGTTGCATTGTGCTCATTCGGCATCGGGCTTTGGTGATCTGCGTACACGCCACGCACAGCTGAGCGCTTCTGGTGCGCCGGTTGAATTGCTTGATCCTGATGCGTCGCGCCAGCGGACGGGCAGCCCGGCAGTCCACGGCGCATTGTTTGACCCCCGCGCGGGTACAATTCAGCCGCTGGGCTATGCGGTGGGACTGGCCCGCGCCGCACAGAATGCGGGGGCGCAGATATATACGCAAAGCCCGGTTCGATCTTTGCGGCAGGAAGCCGGGGCTTGGGTGCTGCAGGGGGATGGTGGAACCGTACGCGCAAGATCGGTTATTCAGGCGACCAACGCTTATCATCAGGGCATCGCCGATATGGCGCCCGACTATGTGCCGGTCTATTACTTCCAATACGCCACCGCGCCGCTGTCCCATAACCTGCGGGCCAGCATATTGCCGAAGGCAGAAGGATGCTGGGATACCGGCCTCATCATGACATCCTTCCGTTTGGATCAGACGGGGCGGTTCGTCATTGGCGGCATGGGGGATCTAAGCAGCGCCGGAGGATTTGCCCACAAATCCTGGATCAGGCGCAAACTGGCGGCGCTGTATCCGCAACTGGCGGATCAGCCGTTGATCGAGGGCTGGCATGGGCGGATTGCCATGACTTCGGATCACATTCCCAAAATCACTCAGATCGGGCCAAATGCGTTAGCCGCGCATGGGTTTTCTGGTCGCGGGATCGGGCCGGGCACCGTGTTCGGGCGCTTGATGGCAGAGAGCCTGCTGAAGGACGATCCGTCTTTGCTGCCGGTTCCGTCAGTGGCTGAGTATAGCGAAAACTGGACTGGCCTGCGCCGCGCCTTCTTCGAAACCGGCGCGGCGCTGACGCATCTTGTTAAGGCGCGGTTCTGAGTTCAGACAGACCGGGTGATACCGCCATCGACGCGGATGTTCTGCCCGGTTATGTAGCCTCCGCCTTCGGAGGCGAGCATAGCCACGACCGAGGCGATCTCATCATAGCTGCGCCCGTAGCGGCCCATCGGGATGCGTGTGCGGAACTCTTCTTTTTCCGGAAGGCTGTCGATGAACCCGGGCAAGACGTTGTTCATGCGGATGTTGTCGGCGGCGTATTTGTCCGAGAACAGCTTGGTAAACGCCGCCAGCCCGGCGCGGAATACGCCCGAGGTAGGAAAAACCGGGTCCGGTTCAAACGCAGCAAAGGTTGAGATGTTGATGATCGATCCACCGCCCTGCGCTTGCATGATAGGGGTCACCAACCGCGTGGGTCTTACGGCATTCATGAAATAGACATCCATGCCGGTGTGCCAGTCTTCATCGGTCAGTTCCAGCACCGCTGCGCGGGGTCCGTGCCCGGCTGAGTTCACCAGCACATCGATCCGCCCCCAATGGGACATTGCAGCGTCGACCAGTTTCTGCAGGTCATCATTCGACTGGTTTGAGCCCGTGATGCCCACGCCACCCAACTCATGCGCCAGCGCCTCGCCCTTGCCTGACGAGGACAGAATGCCGACTTTGAAACCATCAGCCGCCAATCTGCGCGCGGAATCCGCGCCCATTCCGCTGCCGCCTGCCGTGATCAATGCTACTTTTTCCATCTTCACGCTCCTTTGCGATATCTGATGCAAAGATGGCTGGCAGAGTTCACTTTGACCAATCAGTTCTGTTGCGCAGCGGCAGTAGAAAATCTACAGTCTAGTTATGCCCGCTCTTCCACCTCTCAATGCGATGCGCGCCTTTGAGGCCTCGGCACGCCACTTAAACTTTCGCTTGGCTGCGGAAGAAATTGGAGTGACGCAAGGGGCCGTTGCGCAGCAGGTGCGGGGGTTGGAGGCGCGTCTGGGCACTGCACTCTTTGAACGACTACCACGTGGGTTGCGCTTGACCGAAGCGGGGCGTCGGTTCCACGCGCCTTTGCGTCGGGCGTTTCGGCTGATTGAAGAGGCTGTCGATGAGCTGGCTGATCAGCGGCAGATCACGATCTCGGTCACGCCCAGCTTTGCCTCAAAATGGCTGGTTCCGCGTCTGAATGATTTTGTGACCCGCCATCCCGATATATCGGTGCAGGTTGATGCGCGCGAGCGGTTGGCGGATTTCCAGTCTGATGGAATTGATATCGCGGTACGCCAAAGCCGTTCACCGGTTGCGCGGGGTCTGCAAGCGACACCTCTGTTCTCGACCGAGTTCGTTGTCGTGGGCAGTCCGGACCTCGCATCACAAATTTCCGGTCCAGACGACCTGATGCAACACGTTCTGCTCAGCGATTCCCATGGGCTGTGGCCATTGTTTCTTGAACGCGCCGGGGTCGAGGGGAAGCCTCGGATGATGAGTTTTAGCCAGACAAGTCTGGCAATTGACGCCGCAATCTCAGGGCAAGGTTTTGCTCTGGCAAATGCGCCGCTTGTGTCGGCTGAACTGGCCTCGGGTCGGTTAATTCAGCCGCTCTCCGAGGTGCTGGTTGACGATCTGAGCTTTTTCATCGTCACCCCGCAGAAACCACGTCAGCCAGAGCTGGTGAGACAGATGCGTGAATGGCTGCTGTCTCAGGTCTGAAGCGTGGCTGCAATCGAGTCGATCCGTTCCCGTAACCAACGATGTGCCGGGTCGTTGGCCGAGCGTTGATGCCAGACCATATAGATCGACACCGGTTTGCATTTGAACGGCAAAGGCGCGCTGTCCAGAGTGGCAAGCGGCCCCTGTTTCATCAGTGCCGTGTCGGTCGAGATCAGGTCGCTGCCTTTCACGAAAGGCGGGATTGCGTTAAAATGCGGCAGGGTTACGACGGGCGGTCTGATCTGGCTTTGATCCACGCCACGCATCACGGCGCGGGCATTGCGGCCGTCTGCAAAGCGCACCTCGACATGGTCGCTGTTGCAATAGGACTGCCAATCAATTGGCGGATCGCGTCGGGAGGCGTCGTAAAATACCATCAACGGACTAGTGATCAGCCGCTTCTGAAAGATATCCGGCCCGTCCGGAGGCAGCGGGGTGAGCATCAGTTGACACCGGTCGCTGCGCAGCAAGTCCGGGTCGGGAACCCCCGAAGGGATGAACTCCAGCCGCAACCTGACGCCTTCGGCCCGCGTTGTGCGCAGAAGATCGGGAAAGATCAACTCGCGCGGCATGTCGTTGGTGGCGATCTTGATGTCCATCTGATCGGACAGCGGATCGAACGGGCGGCCCTCGGTCAGGGCGCGCATGTTATCCAACACCTGTTGCACCGGCTCTTTCAACGACAAAGCGCGTTCGGTCGGGGTCAGCCCCTGTCCGGATCGGACAAATAGTGGATCGCCCAGCACTTGCCGCAACTTGCCCAGCGTATGGCTGATGGCCGATTGCGTCACCTCTAACCGGTCGGCAGCTTTCGACACCGAGCTTTCTTCGAGTATCGTCAGGAACACCCGTAGGACCTTGCCGTCCAGATCTGTGAAATCAATTCTGCTCATACCATTTATGATTATTCATGAATGGATTTGGTGTCCATGCCGGGGTAGGGGAAAGGGCAGCTAACTGGAGGCGCGCGATGGGGATCCGCTTTTTCTCGGACAAGAACAGACCTGTTCACATGGGTCCGTTCCCGCTGGAACGGCTGGCGCGGCTGGATCGGATGCCTGATCTGGCGCAGGTCGAACCGATGTGTGCGCTTAGCTTTCGCAGGCCCGAGCAGCCCGAAAGCATCGTGAATGCGATGGGCGAGTTTCAGGCGATGATGGACGCAATTCGGGATGGATTTGTGAACCCCGTCGCATCGGAAATTCCTGCCAACCCAGCAGATCGTGCCAATCATCTGAAAGCGTTTGGCTATTTCAACGATGCGTCGATGATGGGCTGTGGGCCGCTACCCGCGGAGGCGATGCTGGCTGAGCCTCGGCGCAACCCGGATATCGACCGGCTGGCTCATGCGCTTAGGACGCGGCAAACCAAAACGCTGGCCTCGGGCATCGATCTGATCATGGCGGATCTAAAAGAAAGCATGGAGGCCGCGCCACGCCCGATGGACTGTCATCGCCATACGCTCGTGTTTCTCTATGAGTTCAACCGCGATCCGGACCCCTCGGAGCCCGGGTCCGATTGGATCATGGATGCGCAGGATCACCGCGCCTGTTTGCTTGCCACCGAGAATGCAGTGGTCATTGCCAACTACATCCGCCTCCTGGGTTTCGATGCGCGGGCGCATACGGCGATGTCCTCTGAGGTTGATCTGGGCAAGCTGGCAGTTGCTGCGGGTCTGGCCTCGGTTGAGGATGGTGCGGTTGTGGTGCCCTGGTTGGGTAAGCGGTTCGGATTGGCCGCTGTGACCACCGAAATGGAGATCGCGCATGACCGACCCTTGCAACCGCTGGCCGAACAACCGTGGTTCCGCACGCAAGGACCTGCATGGTGGCTGGGTGCAGGCTTCGCCAAGAACGCTCTGAACCGGGATGCCTATGCCAAGCGGCGCTATGTGGACGGGGCACATCCTTTTGAAAACCTCAAACGAGTCGAAACAACGACCACCTATATCGACGAGCAAAACGTAGCCCGGGTGCCCAAACGCGCAGACATGTTTGCGCGGGCTCAGTTCGGCGACATGGGAAAATCGCTGCAGGACGCGACCAAGGGCGGGCATTACGTGCGCAAATCCGCCCCCAGCTTTGCCCAACGCCGCGCGCTGGGCGCGTTTGTTTTGCTGCAGGACGGTGACAGCGCCGAGGCTGTACAACCCACAGATACCGAAAGAAATGCCGCGAATATCAAGGCTGCAACCTATTTCCTTGGGGTCGATGCGGTCGGGCTCAGCCGGTGCCCCGAGTGGAGCTGGTATTCCCATGACGCCACCGGAGAAGAAATCGTTCCGCCCCATGATCAGGCGATCAGCATGATCATCGACCAGGGTTACGAGACGATGGAAGGCGCCAGCGGGGATGACTGGATCAGCGTCGCCCAGTCCATGCGGGCCTATCTGCGGTTCTCGCTGCTGGGGGGTGTGATCGCGCAGCAGATTCGCAACCTCGGCTACAAAGCCAAGGCGCATACGGTGATGGATGGCGAGGTGCTGCAGCCTCCGCTGTTGCTATTGTCAGGCTTGGGCGAAGTCAGCCGCATCGGAGAGGTCATCCTGAACCCCTATCTTGGCCCGCGCCTGAAATCCGGTGTCGTGACAACCGACATGCCGATGACGCATGACAAGCCCATCGATTTCGGCCTTCAGACGTTTTGCGAAAGCTGCAACAAATGCGCTCGGGAATGCCCTTCGGGCGCGATCACTGCCGGGCCAAAGCTGATGTTCAACGGCTATGAAATCTGGAAATCCGACAGCCAGAAATGCGCCACTTACCGTATCACCACGCCCGGGGGGGCGATGTGCGGACGATGCATGAAGACCTGCCCGTGGAATCTCGAAGGTATATTCAAGGAACGCCCGTTCCGATGGGCCGCGATGAATATTCCGCAGGCCGCGCCTGCATTGGCCAAACTGGATGATGCGGTCGGCAATGGTGGTCTAAATAACATCAAGAAATGGTGGTGGGATATCGAGCTGGAACCTGACGGGGCCTATCGCCCGTCGCAGCACCCATTGAACCGGCGGGACCTACAAAAAGACCTCGATTTGAAGTACGAGGATCAGACGCTTGCTGTCTACCCCGCTCCTCTCGCTCCGCACCCATGGCCCTATCCCTTCAACATGGACCGGGAAGCCGGGATTGCCGCCTATGAGGCGATGGTCACAGCTGAAGACTACAAAGCGCGCAAAACGGCAGGCGATATGTCTGTGATCCACCGTTATCAGGTCGCAGGGGACGCCCCGGTGATGCGGGTGGAACTAACCAAGGTCGACAAGATGACCTCGGATGTCACCAAGTACGAGTTCTCAACCCTCGACGGTGCGCCCTTGCCGAAATGGACTGCGGGCGCGCATCTGGACGTGCTGGTTTCGCCCGAATTCCTGCGGCAGTACTCGATGTCGGGCGATCCCTCCGACCGCAACACTTATCAGATCGGCGTGCTGCGCGAGGATGAGGGGCGCGGCGGCTCGGCCTTGCTGCATCGCATCTTCAACGAAGGGCGCAAGGTCTTCATCTCAAAGCCGATAAACCATTTTGAGCTGGACGAGACTGCAACCAAAACCTTTCTGATGGGCGGCGGTATTGGCATCACGCCGATGATTGCTTTTGCCCACCGATTACATGCGATGGGCAAACCGTTCGAGCTTCACTATTCCGCCAGCACACGAGCAGGTGCCGGATATCTGGACGATCTGGCGGCTATGCCATGGGCCGATCACGTGCACTATCATTTCTCGGACGAGGGCACACGGGCCGATCTGGAGGCTGTTCTGGGCGGATATCAGGACGGATGGCACGTTTATACCTGCGGCCCCGACCGCTATATGGACGGCGTCATTCACGCAGCCGAACGGCAGGGGTTTCCGGAAGGTGCACGGCATCTCGAATATTTCTCGGTGCCGGAACAGCCTGAATATGAGAACCATCCGTTCACTCTGAAATTGGCGAAATCGGGTCGGGAGTTGACTGTACCCGCTGACAAAGATGCGGCGCAGGTACTTAATGAGGCGGGCTTTCACGTGGATGTGAAATGCGCTGATGGGATCTGCGGGGTCTGCAAATGTGACGTGATTTCAGGTGATATCGAACACCGCGATTTCGTTTTGTCCAAAAAACAACGCGAAGGTGCGATCATACTGTGCCAAAGCCGGGCGGCCCGGGCAGACGGGGTGATCGAGATCGATCTGTGATTGCTCTCGATAAAACGACATTTTGAATCCCAAAAATTGGTCGTTCCAGCCATGGACGCCGCCGACTTGCTGCACTAACGTCCCCGGCGAACCCCAGTCTATCCTGATCAACAGGTGCGAGGTACTTTCATGGAATATCACAGCCCCGCCAGCTTTGCCGAGGCGTCGGCTCTGGCCGCAAATGCAATGGGCATCACTCGGTTTCTGGCAGGCGGCACCGATGTGCTGGTGCAGTTGCGCTCGGAATTGGTGACGCCCGATACGCTGATCGACATCAAGAAGATCGATGGCGTTAGCGAAATTACCCGCAATGCCGATGGCAGCTGGACGCTGGGCGTCGCCGCGACCGGCGCCGAGATGAGCGAGCACGCCGCGTTGGGCCGCGATTGGCCGGGTGTGGTCGAGGCGATGGACCTGATTGGATCGACTCAGGTACAGGGGCGTGCGACGCTGACCGGGAATCTGTGCAATGGCTCTCCGGCGGCGGATTCGGTGCCAGCGATGGTTGCGGCAGGCGTTACGGTTACCGTGACTGGCCCGGACGGCACACGAGAGGTGGCGGTCGAAGACATCCCGACGGGACCTGGCAAGACCTCACTGGCCAAAGGCGAACTGATCTCGGCGGTCAACATTCCGGCGCGTGGCGACAACGCCGGTGACGCCTATCTGCGCTTTATCCCGCGCACCGAGATGGACATCGCGGTGGTTGGTGTGGGCGTAAGCTTGCGGCTGGATGGTGATACCATCACCGAAGCGCGTGTCTCGCTGGGCGCTGTCGCGCCGACCGTACTGCTGGTCGAAGACTGTGCGAAAGCGATTATCGGCAGCACGTTGGATGACGCGGCGCTGGACGCGCTCGCTGCAGCGGCCTCGGCTGCCTGCAACCCCATTGATGACAAACGCGGCACTATTGCATTCCGCACCGAAGTTGCTGGCGTTCTGGCCAAGCGCGCCGCAAAAATCGCCTATGCCCGCGCAAAGGGAGAAGACGTATGAGTAAGTTCCACGTATCCACCACCGTGAATGGGGACGCGGTTGAATACCTCTGCGACCCACGCGAAACCCTGCTGGACTGTCTGCGCGACAAGCTGAACCTGACCGGCGCGAAAGAGGGCTGCGGCACCGGCGATTGCGGTGCTTGTTCGGTCAGCGTCGATGGCCGTCTTGTGTGTTCATGCCTGATGTTGGGCGTCGAGGCTGAAGGCAAGCAGATCGAAACGGTCGAAGGGATCGCGGACGGCGACGTCCTGCATCCGCTGCAAAAGAAGATGATCGAGTATGCCGCCCTGCAATGCGGCATCTGTACCCCGGGCATTCTGGTGGCGGCCAAGTCGCTGCTGGAAAAGAACCCCAATCCCACCGAAGAGGAAACCCGGTACTGGCTGGCGGGCAACCTCTGCCGCTGCACCGGCTATGACAAAATCATTCGCGCCGTGATGGATACGGCGGCTGAGATGCGGGAGGCTTCGTAATGGCACTGGACGATCGCAAATCTGACTTCACCTTTGTCGGCACCCGACCCGATCGCCCTGACGGTCTGGACAAGGTGACGGGCCGCGCCAAGTTCGGTGCGGATATCTCAGCCCCCGGCATGTTGCATGGCGCCATCCTGCGTTCACCCCATGCCCATGCGCGGATCGTCAAGATTGATGCTTCAAAGGCCGAGGCCCACAAAGACGTCAAAGCCGTCGTGACCCGCGCCGATTTCGCCGATGTTCCGTTCAAGCCGGGGCTGGAAGGCGAATTCTGGAGCGTGCTGGAAAATGTCATGGCGGGCGAAAAGGCTCTGTATGACGGCCATGCGGTAGCAGCAGTTGCAGCGACATCAGCCTTGGCGGCACGCGATGCGCTGAAGCTGATCGAGGTTGAATATGAAGTTTTGCCCCACGTCACAGATGTGGACAAGGCGATGGCACCGGACGCGCCTGTCATCCGCGAAGGTGCGGCAGATTATTCGGTGCCTGAGGGGATGCACCCCAACGTGGTGCGCTATCACGAAAGCGGCCACGGAGATGTCGAAGCCGGATTTGCCGAGGCGGATCTGGTAATTGAGGACAGCTTCGTTACCGAGGCAACCCATCAGGGTTACATTGAACCTCATGCCTGCATGGGGTCTCTGGGTACTGACGGCAAAGGTGAGCTTTGGTGCACCACCCAGGGCCATTGGATCGCACAGAAAACCTGCGCGGCGTTGCTGGGCATCGAAACCTCACAACTGCGTGTGACCGCGTCTGAGATCGGCGGCGGCTTTGGTGGTAAGACCACTGTGTTCATCGAACCGGTTGCGTTGGCGCTCAGCCGCAAGGCCAACCGCCCCGTAAAGATCGTGATGACCCGGTCCGAGGTGTTCCGTGCGACCGGCCCGACCTCATCGGCGTCGATGGACATCAAGATCGGCATGAAAAAGGACGGCACCATCACAGCAGCCGAAGGCATCTTCCGCCTGCAGGGTGGTGCCTTCCCGGGTGCACCCGGCGACATGACCGCCATGTGTGCCTTTGCGCCCTACAACCTGACCAACGTTCGCCAGGTCGGTTATGACGTGATGGCCAACCGCCCGAAACAGGCCGCTTATCGCGCGCCGGGCGCTCCGATGGGTGCGTTTGCGGTCGAGTCCGTTCTGGATGAGCTGTGCAATCAACTCGGCCTCGACCCGGTGGATGTGCGCCTAAAAAACGCCGCGCATGAAGGCACCAAAGCCAGCTATGGCCCGACCTATGAGCGTATAGGTCTTGTCGAAACGCTTGAGGCCGCCAAGGCGCATCCGCATTACTCGGCCCCTTTGAAGCCGGGGCAAGGGCGCGGCATTTCCTGTGGGTTCTGGTTCAACCATGGTGGTGAGACCTCGGTATCTCTGGCGCTGTCCGAGGACGGCTCGGCCCAAGTCATGGTCGGTACACCGGACATCGGCGGATCACGTGCGTCGATGGCTCTGATGGCAGCTGAAGTTCTGGGTATCCCCTACGAGAATATCCGCGTGACCGTCGCCGATACGGCAACGCTGGGTTACAATGACGTAAGCCATGGCAGTCGCGTGACCTATGCCTCGGGTCTGGCGACAATCAAGGCGGCGCGCCATGCGGTCGAGCAGCTATGTGCCCGCGCAGCGGCCAGTTGGGGAATTCCGGTTGATGCGGTGAAATGGGAGAACGGTTGTGCCGTGCCCTCAGGCCCCAATGCCGGTGACTTCGATCCGCGCCCGCTGGCCGATATCACCGCCCATATGGGCGCGACCGGCGGCCCGATCTCGGGCCATTTCGAGGCTACGCCGGAAGGCGCGGGTGTATCCTTTGGCACCCATATCGTGGATGCCGAGGTCGACCCGGAAACCGGCAAGACCAGCATCACCCGCTACACGGTCATTCAGGACGCGGGCAAGGCGATCCACCCGACCTATGTCGAAGGCCAGTATCAGGGCGGAGCTGCGCAGGGCATCGGCTGGGCGCTGAACGAGGAATATATCTATGGTGAGGATGGCCGCTTGCAGAACTCGATTTTCCTCGATTACCGCATCCCGGTCGCCAGCGATCTGCCGATGATCGACACGGTGATTGTCGAAGTGCCCAACCCCGGCCACCCGTTCGGTGTGCGTGGTGTGGGAGAGACCGGCATCGTGCCGCCGTTGGCCGCCATCGCCAACGCGGTCTCCAACGCGGCCGGTGTACGCCTGAAGCAACTGCCAATGTCCCCGCCGCGCATTCTTGCCGCGCTCAAGGACAATGGTTGAGGTCCACCTCTGGTCTAGCCTCCGGTCTTTGACCGGGGGTCGCGAGGTGGTCGAGGTTGAGGCCGCCACCACGGGCGAATTGCTGCAGGAACTGGTGCGTATACATCCCCGGCTGCAGGCACCGATCGATGCTGGGGTCTCGGTGGCGTTGGACGGGCGCATCATCGCGACCGGACTGTCTGAGCCGATTCCGGAAGGTGCCGAGGTTTATCTGATGCAGCGTCTCAGGGGCGGTTGAAGGCGAAAGGTCTAATCGACCCCCTCCCTCACGCGAAATCACGGGATAGGATGAACGCGCAACACTGCTCGGTCAGATCTTGGAAGCGCGAACGCTCGCGGACATAGAGATACACTTGCCTTTTGTCGTGAAGGTCCGTGATCGGGCGGTAAGACACCGCCTCCGGCAAGAATTCGGCAACGGTTTGAGGAAGCACCGTGATCCACTCGCCCGATCGCACTAGTGTGATAAGTGAATGCGTGTTGTGAATTGTGATCTCGGCGTTTTTGATTGCCGTATGGAAAGCCGGCGTTTGAATCAGATCGCATAACATGTTTCGGACAAAGGGCGCGGTGGCCATGTCGGGGATAGTCAGCGGTTCAGCGCGTGTGATCAGAGGATGATCCGAGGCCGCGACCAATCCAAAGGAGTCCTGAAATAGCGGAATGGTTTGGATGCCGTTAAGGGCGTGATACCCGGATGCGATTCCGATATCTGCCTGATCCTGAGCGATGGCATCCAACACCTGCTGCGTGTCGGTGTCGCGCAGCTCGATCTTCACCCCGGGGGATTCGCTGCTCATGTGGTGCAATAGTGGTGGAAAGATCAACGCGCCAACCGACGGGACGGATACGATCCGGATCAATCCCTGTTCAGCCAGCGCGGCGGCCTCGATATTCTGGACAGTCTGATCGAATTGGCGCACTTGCCGCAAGCCCAGATCGAGTACCTGCTCACCCAGCAGGGAAAGCTGGTTCTTACGCTCGCCTTCGAACAGCTTTTTGCCCAGATGGTCTTCGAGCTGCTTCAATGTCATCGAGACGGCTGATTGCGTTCGACCAAGGCGGTCGGCGGCCTCGGACAGGTTCCCGGTCTGGGCCACCGTGCAAAAGCAACGCAGCATCTCAATCTTGATTGCCAACTTCAGGTTCCTTGAAGTTTGTTTAAGTTATTTGAGTTTGACTGATGTGCATCGGAAAATCCATCCTGTGACAAACGAATTCCGACTCTGGGGCGCATTGTGACCAAACTGAACCTGATCGCTGGCGAATGGCTGGCAGGCGAAAGCGAAATCGAAAACCGCAACCCTTCTGATTTGACTGACCTGGTTGGTATGTTCGCGCAAGCCAGCAGCGACCAACTTGAAGCGACGCTGGATCAGGCGCGTATCGCGCAAGCTGAATGGGCTGCCTATGGGCTGGAACGTAAGCAGGCCGTTCTGAACGCCATCGGTAACGAGCTGATGACCCGCGCCGAGGAACTGGGCACGTTGCTCAGCCGGGAAGAGGGCAAGCCGCTGGCCGAAGGTAAGGGCGAGGTCTATCGAGCGGGTCAGTTCTTTACCTACTACGCCGCTGAATGTCTTCGTCAGATTGGGGAAAACGCCGACTCCGTTCGCCCCGACATCGAGATTGACGTGCGCCGCGAAGCGGTGGGTGTTGTCGCCATTATCAGCCCGTGGAACTTTCCCACCGCGACCGCTTCGTGGAAGATTGCGCCCGCACTGTGCTATGGCAACGCTGTGGTGTGGAAACCGGCGAACATCACCCCGGCCTCGGCCGTGGCACTGACCGAAATCATCGAACGGCAGGACATTCCCAAAGGTCTGTTCAGCCTCGTTATGGGCTCAGGCCGCAGCATCGGGCAGCGTTTGGTCGAAAGTCCTAAGGTCAACGCGATCTCTTTCACCGGCTCGGTTCCGGTCGGCAAGGGCATCGCGG
This sequence comes from Ruegeria sp. C9, assembly GCF_056537585.1. Lineage (NCBI taxonomy): Bacteria > Pseudomonadati > Pseudomonadota > Alphaproteobacteria > Rhodobacterales > Roseobacteraceae > Ruegeria > Ruegeria sp. C9. Next base: position 51,047 of record NZ_JBQFRU010000008.1, on the reverse strand, counting down.
CGGCGGCGATCCAGAACCTGACCAAAGTTCAGATGGAGATGGGGTCCAAGAACGCGCTGGCCGTGATGGACGACGCGGATTTGGATCTGGCGGTTTCGCTGGCGCTGGGTGGTGCATTCGGCGGCACCGGTCAGAAATGCACCGCCTCGTCGCGGCTGGTGGTGCATGCAGGCATCCATGATGCTTTTGTCGAGAAACTCGTCGCAGGCGCGCAGGCGATGAAAGTTGGCCACGCGCTGGAAGAAGGTGTTCAGATGGGCCCCGTCGTAAGCCAGCAGCAACTAGGCGAGAACCTCGCCTATGTCGATCTGGGTAAATCTGAAGGGGCCGAACTGGCCTGCGGTGGACAGCGCCTAGAGATGCCGCATGAGGGCTTCTACATGTCGCCGGGCGTGTTCCTGAACACCACCAACGACATGCGCATAAACCGCGAGGAAATGTTCGCGCCGCTGACCAGCGTCATCAAGGTCGGCAGCTATGACGAGGCGCTGAGCGTGGTGAACGACACCAATTTCGGCCTGACCTCGGGCATCGTGACTAAATCGCTGGCCCGTGCCACCCATTTCCGCCGCAATGCGCGAACTGGTGTGGTGACGGTGAATTTGCCTACAGCAGGCACCGATTATCACGTACCCTTTGGCGGTCGCGGCGACAGCTCGTACGGGCCGCGCGAACAAGGCAAAGCAGCGGCAGAGTTCTATACCACCGTCAAGACCGCCTATATCAGCGCAGGCCCCGTCTGATGCGTATCGACGCGCTGCAATATGCCAACTGGTCGGAGAAGATTTTCCGCCAACTGCGCGAAGGCGGCGTGGATGCGATCCACGTCACCATCGCTTATCATGAGAATTTCCGCGAAACCGTTCTGAACTTTGAAAAGTGGAATCGCTGGTTCGAGCAATACCCGGACCTGATCATGAAAGGCCGTTGGGCCAGCGACATCGACATCGCGCGCGAAACGGGGCGGACGGCTGTATTCTTCGGGTTTCAGAACCCATCCCCGATCGAAGACGATATCGGTCTGGTTGAGGTTCTGCATGATCTGGGCGCTCGCTTCATGCAGCTGACCTATAACAACCAGTCGCTGCTGGCGACCGGCTGTTACGAGGCCGAAGACACCGGCATCACCCGCATGGGCAAGCAGGTGATCAAAGAGATGAACCGCGTGGGCCTTGTTGTCGACATGAGCCATTCGGCGGATCGGTCGACCATCGAAGCGGCGGAATTGTCCGAGCGCCCCATCGCCATCACCCATGCCAATCCGCACGAATGGTCACCTGCTTTGCGCAACAAGCGCGATGCGGTGATACGGGCGGTGACGAAAAATGGTGGGATGCTGGGCTTTTCGGTCTATCCTCATCACCTCAAGGACAAGTCCGACTGCGCGTTGGAGAGTTTCTGTGAGATGATCGCCCGAACGGCTGAGAAATACGGTGCCCAGCATCTGGGGATTGGCACCGACCTGTGTCAAGATCAGCCCGACAGTGTGGTTGAATGGATGCGCGTGGGGCGCTGGACAAAACAGATCGACTATGGCGAGGGTTCGGCCTCGGCCCCCGGTTTCCCGCCAATGCCGGGCTGGTTTCGGGACAATCGCGACTTCGGCAACATCGAGTCCGGCTTGCGCGCCACTGGCATGAACTCCGACGAGGTCGCGGGGATCATGGGCGGCAACTGGTACCGCTTCTTTGCCGATAATTTTGGGCCACAAGGCACATGATGGACCAAAACCCGCATATCGCACGCCGCGACCAGGCCACTGTGATGCGCCTGTCCCGTCTAGGATCGTCGCATCAATGCCGTCTAAGTTTCATGCGGCAATTGACCCGTCGGATGGCTGCCGAAAACTGGACGTTCACCCGCCCAGTCTTCCAGATTGATGAAAAGGGCGTCGGTCACGCGGTCTACACTGCACAAGGTCCGGAACGCGCTTATTCGTTGGTGGCGTTTGCCCATGATCTGCCACCCGAGCAACGCTCGGATCGTGTGATCGCCGAGGCATGGGACGCGACCTTTGCGTTGTTTGACGGAATTCCTGACCCGGAAGACATTGAGCGGCTTTCGCAAAACGTACCTCTGCAAGAGGCCGGGCGCGTAAGCGAAAGCGAGCTGTCCTTGTCACGCGCCAACCGCTCGGTGCGTCTGTGGGCACATGTTGTGGATCGTCTTGCCACCGGTCAGCAGCCCGACCTCGAACAGATTTACAAGGTCGGTTACCTGATGCGGACAACCGCCGTCTATGGCTCGGGCAAGTTCGGCGCGGCAGATCGTGAGAGGATTGCAGACCGAGACGAAGTCAGCGCGCCATTTCAGGCCGAGATGCTTTCGGTCTACCTGACGCGGACCTTCGTGCGCGATCTGGTGGAACATATGGCCCGCGCCAGGGGTGGCGACCAGACCGCAGAGTTGAGCCCGGAAATCGCGCGTTGGCTCGGTATAGGCAATTCGACCGGGCTAGGTATGGCACCTTTCATCGTCAATCACCCGATCCTGTTCAACAACTGGATCATGGTCCGGGAAGAGGCGATCTCGCGGGTTCGGTCCATTGAGACCGCAACAGAGGCAGAAGCGGCCAAGTTTCGCAACATCTTCGCCCGTAGCAAATTGTCGATCTCGTGGTGGAAGTCCGAGCATCCAATCCAGATCGAAAAGCTCGCGGCGCTGAATGCTGACTTGTGCGCAATATCGGACTATCTCGACAAGACCGATCTGACGGGCAATCAGCCGTGGGACCGCTTGATATTGTGGTCTCAGGCTACGCTCAGCGAAGAAGGGCAGGAGTTGTTGGCCTCGCTGATCCTTGAACCCTACGGTGAACTGGTCGATGGGCTGACCAGCTGTATGGCAGACAGCAACGGTGCGGCGCATGTGATTGATGGCACGATGACCGTTGGCGCGGTGCGCGACCTGATCCGCGCCAGCTTTGGCTGGGCAATGGATCTGGACTGGAACGCGCCCGAACACTGCGCGCGCGCTTGGTATGTGTCCGAGGAAAAGCTCGAGCCCCGGCTGGGTGAGCGGTTTGACGAACCGATTGCAGACTACGAACAGCCGCTAGCCCCGGCGCGCGACGCGGCTCTGGCCGAAAGCGCGCTTTCGGAATGGGCGGATGGTGCACCCATCGCCGAGTTCCTACTTGAACACCCTGAACACCGCCACACGATCCGTCGCGCGCAAATGAGCCGCGTAGCGCCTTACGGCGAAATTCGCGACAACACGATCAGCGCGGATGTTCTGCCGATCGACATGCTGCGTGCCAAACTCTCGTTCTTTGGTGCCACGCATTTCGATCCTCGTTCAGACCGCTGGGTACGTATCTGCATGTATGCTGGCGCGCCTTATCCCGAAGAGTTAAGCAGCAAGACTGCCGATCTGTGGGTCTATCCGGAGCTTGGACCGTGAACGTATCGCTGAATGAGGTCGAAGCCACGGCCAAACGCGCCGCGCGCGGAGCCGGATACCCCTGGGGACTGGCGGAAGAGGTCGGCAAAGCCACACGTTGGCTATGCGCGCACGGGATTGATGGCACGAATTCCCTTGCGCAATTGTTGGAGCAAGGTCTGGCGGCCTCGCTCAAGAATCACCGCCCGGTTGAGATGCAGTCGGCTTGGGCGGGGCAAGGCGTGCTTTGCCCGATCATCACGGGCGCTTTGCTGTCTGATCGGTCTGACCTGCTGCACGCAGGTCCCATACGTATTCAGAAGCTCGCAGTACCTGTTTTTCTGCTGCCCTTCGTAGCCTCGGCGGCACGCGCCCAGAATAACGTGATCACGCATACGTGCGATCTGTTCAGGGCCGCAACGGATGGCGATCGTCTGGAGGCGGGGCAGGATTGGCCATCGTTTTCTGATCACACCCAGATCACGCTGGGCGGCCAACTTACCACCCCTCGACCGCACGTGACCCGCGCATCCCCGGACCCGGTTTGCTGGGACACCCTCAACCGATTTGCCCATCGCACCTACGCGCCTGCTACCGAAGAATCCCGACTGTTGGGTGCCGGCGCTGGCCTGTCCGACAATGACTGAATGAGAGAGCGACATGATCGAAACCCGTACCCTTAGCCTTGCTGAAATCGAGGATCTTTCTTTCCGTGCATTGGTGTCCGCGGGCACCAGCGAAGAAAACGCGCGCCCATTGGCAATTGCAACCGCCGCAACCGAGGCGGACGGGGTGGCGAGCCATGGTCTGGCCTATATCCCGATCTATTGCGAACATGTTCAGTGCGGCAAGGTAGATGGGCAGGCCACCCCTCAGCTGTCCCAGCCGCGCCCCGGCGTAGTGACGGTCGACGCCGCGACCGGGTTCGCCCACACGGCGATCGACACGGGATTTGAGGTGTTGACCAATACGGCGCGCACGCAAGGCGTTGCGGTGTTGGCGATCCGCAACAGCTATAACTGCGGCGTGCTGGGGTATCACACCTACCGGCTGGCACAGGCTGGTTTTGTGGGGCTTGGGTTCACCAACGCGCCCGCCTCCATCGCGCCGTCCGGGGGTGCCAAGCCCGTGGTCGGGACCAATCCGTTCTCAATCGCAGTCCCCGGAAACGATGGCCAACCCGCATTGCTGATTGATCAAAGTGCCAGCACCATCGCAAAAAGCGAGGTCATGAAACACGCACGCGAAGGCAAACCAATCCCGGTTGGCTGGGCGTTGGACGCAGATGGCAACCCAACGACCGACCCGAATGTTGGGCTTAAGGGTTCCATGGCCCCATCGGGTGGGTACAAAGGGGTTGGCGTTGCCCTGATGACCGAGGTTTTGGCTGCAGCGCTGACCGGTGCCACGCTTGGGATACACGCCTCACCTTTTTCGGGAACCGCCGGTGGGCCTCCGAAAACAGGCCAGTTCTTTATTGCAATTGACGCTTCTGCGACTGCGGATGACGCATTTTCTTCCAGAATTGTCGATCTTGTCGAAGCGATCCGATCTCAGAACGGCGCACATTTGCCCGGAGACGGCCGCCAGGCAAAGCGTTTGGTGGCCAAGAACGATGGTGTGGCTGTCAGTGTAGCGACCCTCGACAAAATAGAAGCTCTGCTGACGTAGGGCTCGATGGCGAAGCTCCGGGACGCTCATGAAGATCTTTCTGGAAATCAGGACACGTGCGAATAGGGAGGAAACACATGTCTATGAAGGAACCTTTTACCGATCTGGAGATCAAGCGATCTTCGGGCGGGTTTTATGAAGGGCACAGTGTTGAGATTGCCTTGCTGAGCAAGTCAATCATGGTCGCGCTGGTTATCTGGGCGCTTGTCTGGCCCGCAAATGCAAACGGAGTTCTTGGAAGCCTGAACTCGCGTCTGCTGGAAGATTTTAACGCCTTCTATATCGTTATTGTCGGCTTTTTTGTCTTTTTCCTGTTTGTCGTGGCGGCGTTGCCGCAAACCGGTAAGCGGCTTATGGGCCCAGAGGGCGAAAAACCAGAATTCTCGGATTTCTCATGGTTTTCGATGATGTTTGGCGCGGGCTTGGGCGTCGGTCTCATGGTGTTCGCTACCGCTGAGCCTTTAGGGCTGTGGGGATCGAACCCGGTTGTCATCGCGGGCGATGTCGTCGGCAATAGCGAAGACGCATTGCAGTCGGGATATCGCTACACTTTCCTGCATTACGGGTTTCACGCCTGGGCGATTTATGTGGTGACCGGCCTGTCGCTGGCCTATTACGCCTACACGCGCAACATGCCCCTGACTATTCGCACCGCGCTGACACCTCTGTTCGGCAAGCTGATGAACGGCTTCCTGGGCCACGTCGTGGATGTACTGGGCGTGGTGGCAACCATTTTGGGTGTTTCAGTTACCATCGGGTACGGGGTTTCGCAGTTCATCGACGGCCTTTACGCCATTTCGGGTATGGAATGGATGATGGATCTGACCGGTGACGCACCGGCCCCCAGCACTGTTGGTCTGCTGGCTGGCCTCATTGTGATCATGGGCCTCTCGATCATCTCGGCTGTCTCTGGTGTTGGTCGTGGCGTCAAGTACCTGTCTAACCTGAACCTGGTGTTGTCACTGATCCTGTTGCTGGTCTTTGTTGTCTTTGGGTCGTTCCTGTTCGCGATGACGACTTACGCAACTGCATTTGTCGATTACATCCAGCACTTCATTTCGCTCAGCTTTGGTGCTTTCAATCCGCAATCGGCGGCGGCGTTTGATGCTGCCCTGCCGAGTGAAGCAGCGCCGTTTGCCGATGCGCTTTATGCCGGTGCGACCAATCCTTGGGGATCGTTTGACGGGTTCAAATCTGGCCTGGAAGGCGACGCCGCCGCGCTGCCGGAATCTGTTCTAGCTTCGGTCTACGCCGCAGGTGATCCGGGTCGGCAGTTTGGCTGGCAAGCGGGCTGGACCACGTTCTACTGGGCCTGGTGGATCGCGTTTTCGCCGTTCGTCGGCCTGTTCCTGGCGCGCATTTCCAAGGGACGCTCTGTGCGTGAGTTCATCATCGGTTGTGTCTTTGCCCCTGCGCTGGTCTGCTTTGCGTGGATGACCATTCTGGGTGGCACCGCGATCGATCTAGAACTGAATGGTACCGCCGAAGGCGCCATCATCGGGGCGTCGAACACCGCCAAGCTGTTTGTCACCTTGCAAGAGATGATCACCGGTGGGCTGTTGTCTGGCATCACCGTGATGTGCGTCGTCCTGATCATGACCTTCCTGGTCACCTCGGCGGACTCGGGCATTCTGGTGATGAACACCATCATGTCTGGCGGCGATCAGAACATCGGTAACAAGCACAAGATCGTCTGGGGCCTTATCCTGACAGCGGTGATTGGCGCTCTGATCCTGGCTGCGGGTGAAAACAATCCGATGGACGCCTTGCGAAATGCGATGATCATCGGTGCGCTACCCTTTACGATGGTCATGGGCCTGATGTGCATAGCGCTCGCCAAGGCGCTTTATCGCGATGGTCTGAGGCAAAAGCAGACCACAGCACCTGCGGAATAAACCTAGGCACGGGCGGTTGTGATGCAACCGCCCGCTGTCATCAGGCGCTTGCGCGCGCGTCAACTTCAACTCAATTCAATGAAAATGCCAGTGGCTGAGACGCCACGTGATCGTGCACCATTCGAAGCATTATGTCGGACATGAAGATGGTGTGCCCGGAGGGAATTGAATTTGGATGAGGGAGTGCCAATACATTGATTTAATGATATAAAACCATACGTAGAGCAGCTATGTGTGGCGGTCCTGCGGAGGCGTATTGGCCAATATCATGACTAACATAAGCTACAATGTAACTTCGGCAATTGTTGAAGGAATATCCTTCGCAAGCTTCTCGATAGCCGAACACTTCTACCTACGCGTCCTCGCATTTAGTCAGGATATCGTGAATGCACCGCGCAGCCTTCAGCTCAAAGCAAAGTCACTCTACAAACTTTGCAGATTCTCAGATACGCACCAAACATCATTTCGCCACCGTTTCTACAGTGAACTTTATTGGTCAGCTAAATAAAAGCTGCCTCCTGTAACCGTGAATTCACTGCCGGACGACACTGGAGCTGTCTCCTAAAACGGGAGAGGCAATCTGGCGCGAGACACAGGTTGTCGCCAACCGAAAATTCACCTCTAACGAGGATTCTGGCTTCTCGCCGCAAAAAAGATGATCCCGGCACAAATGTTCATGCTAATCCAGTAGAGTATTAGTGCAGATGCAAGTGAATAGACCAACGCAAATAGAACAACCGACACGATTAAGTAACGGATCAATTGATCCTTTTGGTTATGCCAGCGCAATAGGGCCTCGCTAATTCCAAGGAGCAACATTAAGATAGGGAGTAAATTTAATCCAAAAAACAGATGATCTTGTTCCGAAAGATCACTAATTAACAAAAAGCTAACGCCTTTCAATTCATCCGAGCCTCCAAAAATAAAGATCGCCGAAATCAGAAATGGAAGCATAACAACGAACGATGTTCCGGCGACGATCGATTTGATTGGATGATAGCCGTGTTTTTCATAAACTTTTTCAACTACTTCGAATCGTTTTTCGCCTTTTAGTCCAGCAGCTTGCTTTGCGATATCGATGTCGACCAACTGCTTGACCGCAAGAAATTTATCCTCGGACTTTTTCGCCCACTTCTTAAGCGGGATGGTCAAAATCGAGATCACCATTGCAAGCAGAATTATCGATAGCCCAGCAGAATTCGTTGCTGTCCACATCAAATCGAACAGCAAGTCCATCGGATATATAACCGGCAACAGGACCGTATAAACAACATCCCCTATCACTGTGGCTCAATATGGTAAATCACGCGCTTACCGCCTTTGAGGTCTTTGGAAGTACGCACTTTAAAGCGCTCTTTTAGCTCGTGCTCGAAGGCCACGCGGTCGTAATCCAGATACTGTTCCGTTTTGTTCTGCAGCAATTTGACGACCATCTCGTCGTGCCGATCAACGAACTCAATAACGATGTCGCAATTGAAAGACCGCAACCAGTCTAGGAACAATGCCATCGGGATATTGGCAGAAATCCGAATGTGGTGGACAAGGGCCAGAACCAGAATTGCATCTGGATTGGCGCGACTGTCGAATGAAGAGCGTTCCTTGCCTGCCCATCCCTGATTGGGGGAGACGTTGGACAAATCCAGCACTAACGGCAAGATGTTGTTGTGCACCGAGTGACTGGATTCATGCATAAACAGTTTCTGGACCGCATCGTGGTCGCCATCAGCTGCAATGACCAAGTCTGCATGTTCCGCAGCAATTTTTGAAAAAGTGCCTGTGTTGCAGCCGATATCCATTAGGCAATAAGGTTTCTTTTCTTGTACGAACTTTTGTACGAAACCTTTTTTCGCTTGGAGTTCCTCGTCATCGTAAGTGTGGGTTTTGTCGTATTCCGACCAGTCCGTGTGCTCGATGTTCACAGAGAGCGACTTGACCAGTCGCGTTACACTTTCAACAAGTGCCAGTACGTATTTTCGACTGACTTTGCGCTGACTTCGGTCCTGAGCGGGAACGGCATCGCGTTCACGCGCCTCAATCCGCTTTTCTACGCGAGCAGGTAGCATGATGTGGCTAGCGACACCGCGCTTGAAACGGGAGAAACCTCTGAAAAAGTTCGCAGCCTCAACCGGAGGTATACCGTCCAAGTAGGACCGTAATAATGGAAGGTGATTGATGCCCAGATGACTACGCATCATCAACGGCGTCAGAAAACAGCAACAAAACTGTCGGTATGCCAACCAGGGTTCGCCTTCCTGCCAAGGCACAAACGATGGGATGTCAATAAAGACTGGTGCCGTACCTTCAAACTGGATGTTAAAAGGTGTTGAGTCCTTAATGGTCCACCCAGCTTCCAGCGCGTCGGTCAAGATACGCAGATGCAATAGAGCCGCTCGTCTTAGCATGGCGAACGACCATTCGTAAGAGTAAGAAACGATCGAGACAGGCTCATGCTGCATCACACCTGCCCATCCGGCTTCTAGGATTTCCTTTGCAACAGGATCGTCAGGCGCGCAAAGCTTGGTTTTTACAACGCGCTTTTCGATCTCAAGTTGTTGGTAGAAGGGCTCAGTCTGGAGCTTTTTGAAGTTCTCAAGCGTTTTATTGTCGACGCCTCGAAAAATCGCAGAACTGCCATTTTCGGGTAAGTCAATTGTATATACACGGCTGCTGGGGTCACGAAAGGAGCCACTGTTTGCCTTAGTCATCGAGCGCTCGACTGTCTTCTTCATCGCTTTTTGTGCCAAATATCTTTCGCTTCAGCTTATAGAAGTACTTGCGGAACGTGTAAGCAATCGCTGCGAAGAACCCGAGAATTGTGGTTACAATGACGCTCCCCGAACCTGGATCCACGTATGCCAGAGCAACGGATGGGTGCACAATGGCAGCGGCAATGATGAGCAATGCCAATTTCTTGCGGCTATTCATATACATAGTCCTCGAATTTATCACTTACGCCGTCAACGCTTTGGTTGATTCTATAGACTTGATCCAGTTCCTGATAGCGACCCTCGGTCAGGCACTTTAAGATTGCTTCCGCACCTTGAACGCTCGTCGTATACGTCTGCTCATTTCTCAGGTCCACATAGGTTTTACAACGTCCCTTCGGAAAAACGCCCCCTAATATCCCAAAACGGTCATGTACAAAGAACTCTGGGTCTTTCGCAAAACGGGTCTCCCAAGTTCCCCGGCTCCGCCAAGGGCCGTGATCACCGAAGATATAAAGAATCGCCGTGGGATCTTCCCGCTCAAGCTGGTCCAGAAGCTGGTTCAACGTTTGCTGTGCTTCCAAAGAACGCTCCAGGTAGAAGTCATTGTAAGCGGCATCGGCTTCTTCGTCTTCGATCAAAAAGTCTTTGCCGGTGTGACCTGGGGAGTAGATGGAGGCCAGTAAGAACTGCGGCTCCTTTTGACGTGACAGATAAGACACGAAATCAAGTACATGTGCTGCTTTGTCGACCTTTGTATCGGACTTGTTTTTGTCGATGAATCGGCAGAGACCAAACAACGACACCTGTCGAAACTTGCTATCATTGAATTCGCACGCGCCCGCTGTTCGCGACGGAATATGATACCGATCCACATAGCTGCCCTGTTCGGTCCCAAAGTATTTTCCGGCATAGGCCGTGTTGATTTCGTAACCATTGTTGCGGAAAATTGCGTTTAGTCGACCGTCGTACTTACCCGTATAGAGTTCAAAACTTTTACGTTTGCCGCGATCAAATTCATCAACCTCCATCCGTAGCATTAGATTCATCGCATATTTTGTGGGGACACGGACCGAAAACAGATTCTCGAACCTGTCCATTCTGGTATAAACTGGTTCGTGGAAAGCTGTCTCTTCAATGCCCATGTAGCGAGATGTCAGGCTTTTGGGGTGAATTGAGTCAAACGAGATAAGATAGACATTTGGTTTTGTATCAAACGTGATATCTTCGATGCCTGGAAACTCTGTGTTTTCAGCCTCTTCATTCGCATCCAGCATGTCCCGCCCAGGGACAAGGATGAAAATCACAGCCACGATTACAGCAACTATTGCCCGGCCCCGAACGCCCAAGCTCAGAACGATGTAAGTCAAATAGATCGCAAGGAGGCAAAGGCCAGCCATTGCTATCATCGGAAGCAATACGAATGCTTCGACCATCGACCAATTAATCGAAAAAACAGCGGCAGCGAAAAGCACACCCGTCAGAGCTCGGGCCGCTATTGCAAGCTTTGAAGGCAACAAATTTGCAACGACAACCATTGCAATAAGGGCGGAAGAACAGGCCAGAAAGGCTGTTCTGATGTAGTCCAACTCAACGGGGCGAAATTCATTTCTAGCGCTGAAAACTGTATCCAGCGTAAAAATCGATAGCGCTACAACTAATATGAATGCGCTTAAGAAAATACCCAGGAGTCTTTTGCGATTATTCATTGCAGAGAAATCAACTTTCGGTCTTCAGACGAGTGTTTAGAGAAAAGTACCATTTTCTTCAATTGCGGGTGGTTAAGGCTGGTTGAGAGCTCGAGAGGGACCGGTACTACACACTAGGGCTTTTGAAAAGTAGCTAGAGACAGTTCCGAGAGATTTTTAACGTGTTTTGCAGATCGGTCTTCGATGCAATCTGATTGGAACTGGCTCGCGGGCTCTAGTGATTTGGTTTTCTTCCGTTGGACTGGTCCTCCACTATGTTTAGGAAACCGGAGGAGGCACATTGCAGACAGGCGATCGAAGCCCGGGGAGGCAGTCACGAAATTGCGACAGATTGAAGTTCTGGCAGGGAAAGAGGTACCACTTTGCCTAACGTGAGGAGCATTGCACGTCAGAGCCACCCGTCTCGATGGTGACCAAAAGGTCCCGTAGGGATCACATTGAAATAGACCGGTCTGGCACCTTGACGGGAGATCTCAGCCCAGGCCCTGGCCATTCCGCAGCTGGTTCAAAGTCGTCATAATCGTCCACCACGTCATCACCCATGTGGACGTACCGCTTTAGTTCCATGAGGCGGCAGCGGCATGCATTAGTGCAAAGACAGAACTGCACCTCGTCGGTACCTAAAGGGCGCGTATTGATCGTCCATCGGTAGCTTCAATCCTTTTTCGTCTCGAAGGTAGTCACACTAATCTGCAATGTCCTTAGGCCTTACTCGAGAGATATCCTCGTGCTCCGGATAGGCAGCCAACGTGTCTTTCTTATGAGCGAAGTCTCAATCGTTGCATACATTCCCGTTGCTCAGGTGGTCTTTCTGTCACCGCTCCGTGAGATGGGTGAGTGCTGGGCCTTCTGCCGCCTTTTTTTGATACGCCTTCGGGTTCCCATTCGGGGAAACGCATGACCTGAGGGTCCGGGGTGAAATCGCCTTCCGTTCTCTTCAACTGCTGGCTAGCCGCCTGAATCCAAGACCTGTGGACTTCACGTAGTAATCGCGCACGCGTCGGTTCGTCTAAAGCAATACCTTCTTCCGCCAGTATCTCGTCAGCACATCTCCGTACCATTTTTTAATAGCGCCTTCGGTAGCTTCCGCTTGTTGGCTCAGGTGCAGTACACGGTTCCATATCTCAGGTTCACCCGGTTCACTATCTAGCATTTCCATCAGGCGGAAATACACGCGACCAGAAAGAGCAACGATCTTTTTCAAAGGGAGGGTTTCAGGCTTTGACCGCGGGCACGCCCACTGCTTTTGGATTTTGGCGTATTCAGCCGCAAATCTCTCTTTGGCCTCTGCAGGGTCTCTGGTGCGGAGTGACTTTGACACCTCGGCACGGTCGACGATTCCCTTAAGGTCCGCCGGAACTCGCACCCTGATGTAGTATATTCCGCTGTTTTTTGTCTTTGCCTGGTGTAGGCATGATAAGCGTCACTGTGTAGAACTCCTATGTAGGAGACTGCAAGCGCAAGCCGCTGTTTTATCGTAAGTTTCTGATGTAAATAAGGAAATCATGGTGCTGCTGGAGAGAATTGAACTCTCGACCTCTCCCTTACCAAGGGAGTGCTCTACCTCTGAGCTACAGCAGCGCTGTGGGCGGGTGATTAGACTCAAACGAAACGCGGCGCAAGGGTGTCTGGACGGTTTTTTTCTACTCCTGTAGAGAAAGGCAATGGCAGACAAAAATTCACCTAAAAAACACGGCAAGTCCGGGGAAACGCGCGAAGACCGTCTAAAGGCGGCGCTAAAAGCGAATATGGCGCGGCGCAAGGCTCAGGCCATGGCGCGGGCCACCTCCGGGGACAAAGCCGGCAAGGACGAGGGATAAGAGCAGATGGATTCGATTCTGGTAACGGGTAATGGCCCGCTGAACGGGCAGATTCCCATTGCGGGGGCGAAAAATGCGTGTCTGACGCTGATGCCCGCGACCTTGCTCAGCGAAGAACCGCTGACGTTGACCAATGCGCCGCGTTTGAGTGACATCAAGACCATGACGGCGCTGCTGCGGTCGCTTGGGGCCGAGGTGTCTTCGCTGCAGGATGGTCAGGTCATTGCGATGTCCAGCCATGACCTGAACAGCCACACGGCGGATTATGACATCGTGCGAAAAATGCGCGCTTCGAACCTGGTGTTGGGGCCGATGCTGGCGCGGCTGGGGCAGGCCGTGGTGTCGCTACCTGGTGGATGTGCAATTGGCGCGCGCCCGATGGATTTGCATGTCGAAGGGCTTGAGGCGCTGGGCGCCGAGATCGAGCTTAAAGATGGCTATTTGCACGCGAAGGCGTCGGGCGGGCTGAAAGGTGCTGTGCATGAGATGCGCTTTGCCTCGGTTGGCGCGACCGAGAACATCGTCATGGCCGCCACGCTGGCCAAGGGCACCACGGTGCTAAAAAACGCCGCGCGCGAGCCCGAGATTGTCGATCTGGTCGAATGCTTGCGCAAGATGGGCGCTCAGATTTCGGGTGAGGGGACCTCGACCATCGAAATTCAGGGTGTCGATCGTCTGCACGGCGCGACCCATCAGGTGGTGACCGACCGGATTGAGCTGGGCACTTATATGCTGGCCCCGGCGATCTGCGGGGGCGAGGTTGAGCTGCTGGGCGGACGCATGTCGCTGGTCGAATCCTTCGCCGCCAAGCTGGATGCGGCGGGGATCAGTGTTTCTGAAACCGACAAGGGGCTAAAAGTTTCTCGTAAGAACGGGCGTGTGACCTCGGTCGATGTGGTCACCGAACCCTTCCCCGGCTTCCCGACCGATCTGCAGGCTCAGATGATGGCCCTGATGTGCACTGCCGAAGGTGTGTCTGTGCTTGAAGAGCGTATTTTCGAGAATCGCTTTATGCATGCGCCCGAACTGGTGCGCATGGGCGCGAATATCGAGGTACATGGCGGCACGGCCACCGTAACCGGGGTCGAACGATTGAAAGGTGCTCCGGTGATGGCGACAGACCTGAGGGCCTCGGTCTCGCTGATCCTTGCCGGAATGGCGGCGGAAGGTGAGACGGTTGTCAGCCGGGTCTATCATTTGGACCGCGGATATGAACATGTGGTGCGCAAGCTGGAAGGCGTGGGCGCAAAGATCGAACGGATTAAAGGTCAATGACAGACGCGAGTTTCAAAGACGGCCGCGAGGCACCGCTGAACCTTGGAGCCGAAGATGCCGATGACCTCCAGGTGATTGCGACCCTGACGCAGGATGCGGTTTTCCCGGTGACCGAGATGACATGGCAACCCGGCCAGCGCCGCTTTGCGCTGTTGCTCAATCGCTTTCGCTGGGAAGACAAGGATGCCGCTGCCCGGCGCGGTCGCGCCTACGAGCGGGTGCAGGCCGTTTTGATGTTCGGCTCGGTTCTGTCGGTAGCCAGTCAGGGCATCGACCGCAGCGACAAGGACATGATCCTGTCTCTGCTCTCGGTCGAATTCGAGCCAAGCGAGGATGGTGCGGGACAAATCCTGTTGACCTTGGCAGGCGACGGCGCGATCCGCCTGTCGGTTGAGGCCATCGATGCAACGCTCAAGGATGTGACGCGTCCCTACAAGGCGCCTTCTGGACAAGCGCCCCATCACCCCGAGTGAAGAATAAACGTGGCATCGCTCAGGCCTTCCCGAATCCGCCACGCGGCATCGCGGTGCGGCGGGCAACCGTGTTTGATGTATTCGACATCAGCCGTGTTCTGATCCGATCGATCCGTGACCTCTGTCGGGCGGATCATCTGGATAATCCCGAAAACCTTTCCCGCTGGTCTGCCAATAAGGATCCGGCTTCGGTCCGAAACTGGATCGATAATGGAGCAATCCTTTGGGTCGCTACGCAAGTGGGAGTGGTTACTGCAGTGGGCGGTTTAAGTGGCGAGGGTGAGATATCTCTGCTCTATGTCGATCCCGATCACGCAGAGCGCGGGCTCGGAGCAGCGCTGCTGCACCGGTTGGAAGAGGAACTGCAAGCACGTGGCGCCTCTGAGGCGCATCTGCACGCGACCAAAACGGCACATTCGTTCTATCTGGCGCACGGCTGGCATGATGTCGGCGACCCGACGGAATGGCACGGCAACCCCCAATTCCCGATGCGCAAATCGCTGCACCCAACGGCCTAAGGGTTGAGGCCACCCGGCCCGGGCGATAAGACCCGTTGAAACGCTTCCGGAGTCTCTCACATGCCCGCTTTCCTCGATACGACCTCCGCCGATTTCGAAACTGCATTTCAGGCGCTGTTGTCCGCCAAGCGCGAGGACAGCCCCGATGTGGATGCGGTTGTGGCGCAGATCATCGATGATGTGCGGACCCGTGGTGATGCTTCGGTGATCGAACTTACCGCGAAATTCGACCGGCTGGAGCTGACGCCCGAGACCATGGCCTTTTCATCCAATGAGATCGCCGAGGCCGTCGCGCAGGTCACGCCCCAGGACCGCGCCGCGTTGGAACTGGCAGCAGAACGCATTCGTGCATATCACGAAAAGCAGATGCCCGAGGATCATCAGTGGACCGATGAGGCAGGCGCAACACTCGGCTGGCGCTGGTCGGCGGTGTCGGCTGCGGGGCTTTATGTGCCGGGCGGATTGGCTTCATACCCGTCGTCGGTTTTGATGAACGCAATACCTGCGAAGGTGGCGGGCGTAGACCGGTTGGCCATTGTCGTCCCCACACCTGAGGGTCAGGCAAACCCGCTGGTCCTGCTGGCGGCACAACTGTCGGGCGTGGATGAGATTTATCGCATCGGCGGCGCGCAAGCTGTGGCCGCGCTGGCTTATGGCACCGAAACCATTGCGCCGGTCGATAAGATCACCGGCCCGGGCAACGCCTTCGTGGCCGCCGCGAAACGCCGTGTATTCGGCAAAGTCGGCATCGACATGATCGCGGGCCCCTCGGAAATTCTGGTCATTGCAGACAAGGACAACGACCCCGACTGGATCGCGCTGGACCTGCTCAGCCAGGCCGAGCATGACGAAAGCGCCCAATCCATTTTGATCACGGATGACGCAGAATTTGGTCAAGCCGTGACGCAAGCGGTGGAAAAACGTCTTGAGACCCTGCAACGCCGCGCCATCGCCCGGGCCAGCTGGCGCGACTTTGGTGCCGTAATCACTGCGCGCGATTTGGACGAGGCTGCCGCGTTGTCCAACCGCATCGCGCCCGAACATCTGGAACTCTGCGTGGCCGACCCGGTGGCGTTAAGCCAGCAAACGATCCATGCCGGTGCCATTTTCCTTGGCCAGTACACGCCCGAAGCCATTGGCGATTATGTCGGCGGCCCCAATCACGTGCTGCCCACAGCGCGTTCGGCGCGCTTTTCGTCTGGCCTTAGCGTGATGGATTTTCTCAAACGCACAACGCTCAGCCAGATGACACCCGAAGCTTTGCGCGCCATCGGCCCGGCGGCTGAAACGCTTGCGCAATCCGAAAGCCTCGAAGCGCATGGCCTGTCCGTTTCGGCGCGCCTTAACCGGCTGAATGGCTGAAGTGACGCAATGACTTGGCACGCATGGCGCTTCTGTACGTTGCTCAATGAAAATCGTTGTTATAGGTCTGTGCAGACGCAAGGATTGTGACCGTTAAGATGACCCGTATTTCGCATATCGAACTGGACGACCGAAATCTGCCCCCGCCGACACCGGAGATCGAGCAGGAGCGGAAGGTCGCCATATATGATTTGCTTGAAGATAACTCGTTCACGCTGCCAGCGCGCGACGATCGGATGATCCCCGACGGGCCCTACCATGTGCAGCTATCAATCCGTGACAAGCGACTGGTTTTCGATATCGCCACCGAAGCCAGCGAGAAGGCGGCTGAGTTTCATCTGTCGCTTGGTCCATTCCGGCAGGTCGTAAAAGACTATTTTCAGATCTGCGAGAGCTATTTCGATGCGGTGAAAACACTGCCGCCCAGCCAGATCGAAACGATCGATATGGCTCGGCGCGGCATCCACAACGAAGGCAGCCGCGTGTTACAGGAAAGGCTGGAAGGCAAAGCTGAGGTTGATACTGATACTGCCCGCCGCCTTTTTACGCTCATCTGCGTCCTTCATTTTGGAGGCTAACGGGTGACGCCTCTGCCGCAGTCCATTCTGTTCTGTTGCGACCACAATTCGGTTCGGTCACCCATGGCCGAAGGCATCATGAAGAAGTTTTACGGCACCGGCACCTATGTGCAATCCGCCGGTGTGCATAACGATCTTGAGATCGATGGGTTCTGCATCGCAGCCTGTCAGGAGATTGGCGTTGAGCTGTCCCGTCACCGCTCGCGTTCTTTTGACGAAATGGAGCAATGGGGCGATGACCTCAGTTCATTTGATCTGATCGTGGCCCTGTCACCCGCCAGCCAGCGAAAAGCGCTGGAACTGACGCGTTTTTTTCACCTCGATGTCGATTATTGGCCAATTATGGACCCTACCGGACTAGGTGAAACCCGCGAGGACAAGCTACGTCATTATCGACAAACCCGAGATCAGATCATCGCGCATCTGAAAGACCGCTGGGGTGAACCGACGGAGTGACCATGAACCCGACCGTGAAAACTTATTTTGATGCCTTCAATGCCGGTGATGTAGATGGCATGCTGGCCTGCCTGTCGGATGACGTGGCCCATCATGTCAACGAAGGTCAGATTCGCGTCGGCAAAGAGAAATTTGCCGCCTTCTGCGCGCATATGAACCGCTGTTACCGCGAGAACCTGACGGATATCGTGATCTTCGAGGCCGAAGGCGGCACCCGTGCTGCGGCTGAGTTCATCGTCAACGGAACCTATCTGGAAACTGATGAAGGTTTGCCAGAAGCGTATGGGCAGACTTACCGCTTGCCTGCGGGTTCTTTTTTTGACCTTAACGACGGGAAGATCACCCGCGTGACCACGTTTTACAACCTTGCGGACTGGACCAAACAGGTCTCGAATGGCTGAAATTTCGCAGGTCCGCGCAATGACCGGATCGACATTGGTCGACGCGTTGGATGACGTCGCGCGCCTGCGGATCGACGTATTTCACGCTTGGCCATATCTCTATGATGGCGATCTGGAGTATGAGCGGAAATACCTGCAGTCTTACGTCGACAGCGCCAGGGCCATCGTTGTCGGAGCGTTCGACGGTGATACTTTGGTGGGTGCTTCGACGGGTGCACCCTTGACGGATCACGCCGACGATTTCGCGGCCGCGTTCGAAGGCTCGGGCCTGTCGCTGGGCGACATCTTCTATTGCGCAGAATCGGTTCTGCTGCCGGAGTATCGCGGGCAGGGCGCAGGCCATACGTTCTTTGATCTGCGCGAAGCCCACGCCCATGCGATGGGATTCACCAAAAGCGCCTTCTGCAGTGTAGTACGCCCTGACGACCACCCCATGCGACCAGATCATTGCCGCCCGTTGGATGCCTTCTGGCGCGCGCGGGGATATGCGCCACTTCCTGGCGTCGTGGCGCAATTCTCGTGGAAGGATCGAGGCGACGATTGCGAAACCCAAAAGCCGCTTCAATTCTGGATTCGGGATTTATAAGCCATCCATGCGCGTCGCGCCGGGTGTTTGAAACGGGTTGTGGCATTGTGAGTTGGCGATGACATGTGCGGCCGAATTTGCCTGAAACACCCTGTGATTGTATAGTTTCACTTATTCAATTGCGCGTTTTCATGGGGAAATTTGATGAAGTCCGTTTTCAATCGCCTGATTCCGGCCTTGGTGCCGCTGACCTTGATCACCGGTTGTGCCTACGAGAATAGGGCCTTTAATGCCGAGCAAACCGTGCTGTCGAATACATCGGGAGACGTTATCCAGCACGCTGTTGGGATCGGGGGTGCGTTTGAAACGGCACCAAAAACATTTCAGTCCACAAGCCTGTTGCTTGAACGCGGTCCTATTCGTACGTCGTATTATGCGCTGCAACTTTCAGATGCCTACAAAAGGCTGGGCGACGAAGCAGCGCGCAATCGGGACCTGACAGCGGCGGCACTGATCACTGTAGCAGGCGGTGCCGCGCTTGGAAGTGCGGCCTCGATCTCAGGAAAAGACCTGGCCTTGGTCTTGGCCGGTGGAGCTTTGATCAATGAAGGCGTTAAATACGTAAACCCTAACAGCGCGGCGCAGGCTTTCTACGTGGCATCCGAGTCAATGGCGTGCGCAAGCGCTGCGATTGCCGCCCATGTGCCCGTGGACACTCCACCTGACATTCGTGTGTCTTCTCTGGCCCTTTGGTACATTCGAAAAATTGAGGTTTTGCTGCGCGCGGGATTGAAGCGGGACGTACCGGACTGGAACACGTTGCTCAAAAACCTTGGTTTGACGAGGCAAGGAGCCAATGAGGTGGACGCTCTGCGAGCTGGAGACATAAACCTCAGTGCATTGGAAGTAGACCTGGAAAAGTGCCTGAGGCGAGAACCGGTCGAGAAAGGCAGAGCCAAGACTTAGTACGTCGTGCGGGAGACTTTTCCGTGGTACAAAAAATACGCCTCTGTTTTTGACCTCAATCCGAAAACTGCCGCCGTTTTGCTGCGCGGATCTCGCGAGCTTGTTGTTCTTGACCAACGCGAAATGAATCCTCGACGAAATCCATATGCGTGCGTGCGGCGGTTTCTGCACGGTCCGGGTCGCCATCGATGATGGCCTGCGCGATTGCCTTGTGCTGATCAAGCAGTGCTTCACCCGTGCCGTCCATCGAGCGCAGGAAGCGGCGGTTGTAGAACACGCCTTGGCGCGTGAGGTCATAGATGGATGCCATCATGTGGATAAGGGTCGTGTTTTGGCTCGCATCGACAACGGCGGCGTGCAGTCGAAAATCAGCCTCTTCACTGGCATCCTGATCGTCATTCTCCCAGGCTCGCTGCATTTCATCGATGATTTCTGCGATCCGTTCCTTGTCGGACTGTGTGGCGCGCTGTGCGGCGAGGCGGCTGGCAAAGGCCTCTTGCTCGCGCCGGTATTCAAGATAATCGTAGAAAGCACTGCCGTGCCGGGCATAGAGAGACAGAAGGGCGGGCGACATGGCACGACCGGTCAGTGGGGCGATAAAGGTGCCCTCGCCATGTCGCACGGTCACCAAGCCGCGATTTTCGAGGATTTGGAGTGCTTCGCGCAGCTTGGGGCGTGAAACGCCTAGGGCTTCCGCAAGCTCCCGTTCAGACGGGATTTTGCGACCCTCTTTCAGGATTCCATCAACAATCATTGTCTCGATTTGTGCAACGACAGCATCGGCAATTGATTCGTGACCAACGGGATCAAAGAGGCTGTTCGTGCTCATAATTCCTGTCCGGTAGTTAGATTAAAGATCGTCGAAGTTGTTTATAATATTTACCACTAGCTTTCGACATTGCAAGAAAAACTACCCAAAAATACGGATGCTCGCTGCACGTATAAGCGTTTGTTTTTATTGAGTGTCGCAAAATTATTCGAAAATTTTGGGTTATGAAAGGTCAATCTTGGTTATGAGCCACACCACCGCGGCGTAGCCAAATTGGTAAATAAAATTGTTGACTGAATGACAAGGTAAACAATATTTACCACTTAAGCCGTGCTCGCGGCGAGAGTGACAGCCAGACCACCGGCTGATCTTTACCTTGGAGGAGAACCCATGAAGACCACCCTGACATCGCTTGCCGTTGCGGCCTCGCTGCTGGCAGCCCCGGTTGCCCACGCGGCGGATAAGATGCTGCTGAAAACCCCAATCGCGTTTTCAACCGCTCTACCGGGCCTCGGCTCGCCGATCCCGCGCGTGGCCGAACAGCTGGACCTGATGTCCGGCGGCACGCTGAAGATGAAGGTTTACGAACCGGGCAAGCTGGTCCCGCCGTTTGAAATTCTGGATGCGGTGTCTTCAGGCAAGATCAATTCGGGCTATACCACCGCCGGCTACTGGGCGGGTAAGATCCCGGCTGCACCGTTGTTCTCGGCCGTTCCGTTTGGCCCTGAGGCGGGTGAATACATGGCGTGGCTGTACTATGGCAACGGCATGAGCTTGTATCAGGAGATGTATGATCAGGCCGGTTTCAACGTCCATGTCATTCCCTGCGCCATTATCGCTCCCGAAACCTCGGGCTGGTTCGCGAATGAGATCAACAGCCCCGAAGACCTGAACGGCCTGAAGATGCGCTTTTTCGGTCTGGGCGGTGAAGTGATGCAGAAGCTGGGTGTGGCGACGTCACTGCTGCCCGGCGGCGAAATCTTCCCGGCACTGGAAAAAGGCGCGATCGACGCGACCGAATTCTCGATGCCTGCCATCGACGCACGCCTCGGTTTCCACAAGTTGGTCAAGTACAACTATTTCCCCGGCTGGCACCAGCAAGCGACGGTGTTTGAACTGATGATCAACAAGGACGTCTGGAACGAAGCCAGCGATCAGCACAAAGCGATCATCGAAAATGCCTGTAAGGCTTCGATGGCTGACAGCTTTGCCGAAGGTGAGGCGATCCAACACGCTGCGCTGCTGGACAACGTTGAAAACAATGGTGTTCAGATCAAGCAGTGGAACGACGAGATGCTGTCGACCTTCCGCGCGACCTGGGAAGAGGTTGCCGCAGAACAGGCCGCCAACGACGAATTCTTTGCCAAGGTTCTGGCCGACATGAACGAATTCCGTGACGGTTATGCGGTCTGGAAAGAAAACGCATTCCTCCCCCGCAAGTAAATTTGCCGCTTGCGATTATCCGGGGGCGGCTTCCTTCCGCCGCCCTCGGACCCTTCTGATTTTCTTTATTTTCCCCAACGACCCGGGCGCATTCACGTCCCCACTGCCAAACTCTTGAGGAGGAGACCATGGCCGAGACACAGCGTCATCAGGACGACCCGATTGAAGTCTATGAAAGTATCCTTGAACATGGTGAGCCCGACCGTCAAAAGCTGGCAGTAGCGATCGACAACGGTGTCAAAGCGGTGGGTCATGTGGTCATGTGGGCCAACTTGCTGCTAGTTGCGGCCATCGTTTCGCAAGTGGCGATGCGCTATCTGCTGAACCAGAACTATCCCAAGCTGGATGAGATTCAGTGGCATTTCTATGGTCTGGTGACGATGATCGGTATCTCGTATGCCTTGGTTACTGACAGTCATGTGCGGGTGGACTTGCTGCACATGCAGCTCAGCCAGCGCGCGCGCCGGATCATCGAGATCATCGGAATCTTCACACTGCTTGTGCCGTTCATCTATCTGATGATCGATCAGGGCTATGACTATTTCTACGAAAGCTGGAGGGTCAACGAATCCTCGGACAGCCCCACCGGCCTGCACGCGCGTTGGGCTTTGAAAGGTGTGATCCCGGCCAGTTTTGTATTGCTAGCATTGGCTGCAGCGGCGAGGCTGATTCACGACGTGCACGCGCTATTCATGAATTTGGATGAAGAGCGTCAGGGCAAGGGCCTGCGCCTGATCATCTGGGCCCTTCTGGGCTTTGCTGTGGTCGCAACAGCGCTGACCTTCCTGGTTGAAACAACCGAGGAAAAACTGGTCATCGCCATGTTCCTGACCTTCATCGCGTTGCTGTTCACCGGATTCCCGGTGGCGTGGACGCTGGCCGGGGTTGGCGTTGCCTATTGCGGTCTGGCCTATCTGTTCGACAATGGCATGATGAACTGGACCGGGCTTGAGGAAACGCTGACCGGTCTGGACTATCTGACGCTGGGCGCGGTGGTGAACCGGGTCTATGCCACCATGTCAAATGCGGTTCTGGTGGCGCTGCCAATGTTCATCTTCATGGGCCTGATGTTGGACGAATCCGGTGTGGCCGAGCGTTTGATGTCTTCGATGCAGCGCCTGTTCGGCACGGTGCGCGGCGGGCTGGCGATCACGGTAACGATGATCGGCATCATTCTGGCCGCCTCGACCGGGATCATTGGGGCGTCTGTGGTTCTGTTGGGCGTGCTTTCGCTGCCGTCGATGATGGAGCAGAAATACAGCCCCTCATTGGCCGCCGGTGTGGTCAGCGCTTCAGGCACGCTGGGCATCCTCATCCCGCCGTCGATCATGCTTGTCATCATGGCGGACCAGATGGCGCTATCGGTCGGCGACCTATTTATGGCTGCAGTGTTCCCCGGCGTGATCATTGGCGCGCTCTACCTGACCTATATTTTTGTCATCGCCCTAATCAAACGCGACGTGGCCCCAGTACCCGAAGGCGCAACCCGTCCTGACTGGAACGCAGTCAAGGACGTGCTGATTGCAGTCCTGCCGACGCTGGCCCTTATCCTCGCCGTGCTGGGCTCGATCTTCGCGGGTTTGACCACACCGACCGAAGCCTCGGGCGTGGGCGCGTTGGGAGCCACTCTGCTGGCGCTGGGATATCGCAAGCTGACGCTGGCCAAGCTGGTGAATGTGCTGAAAGCAACGTTCAACACCACCGCCTATATTTTCGCGATCTTCCTTGGTGCGACGGTGTTCTCCTATGTCTTGCGCGAACTGGGCGGCGACGCGCTGATCGAGGATATGATCCACGGTACCGGGCTCGGCCCAAATGGCACTGTCTTCATGATCCTGTTCATCGTCTTCCTGCTGGGCTTCGTGCTGGACTGGATCGAGATCACGCTCATCGTTCTGCCCTTGATGCGCCCCATCGTGAACGGGCTGGGCCTGGATATCGACGGCTTCGGTGTCATCGATGAACCTGCGCTGGTGTGGTTCGTAATCCTTGTGGCGGTGACGTTGCAGACCTCTTTCCTGACACCTCCGGTTGGATTTGCGCTTTTCTATCTGAAAGGGGTCTGCCCGCCCGAGATCAAGCTGACTGACATCTACAAAGGGATTATCCCATTCGTGATCCTGCAGCTGACCGGCCTGTTCTTTGTCTTCTTGTGGCCGCAATTGGCCACGTGGTTGCCCTCGGTCGCGTATTAACGGAGGGTAGCGGGATGAACGATGCCGATCTGATCAAGCGTCTTCAGGCCATTTGTGGGCGGCGGCGCGTTTTGACTTCGTCGCGCAGCACCCGCCGCTTTCGCCGAGGGTTCAGATCGGGTGAAGGGGACGCGCTCGCGGTGGTTCAGCCCGCTACGCTGCTGGAACAATGGCAGGTGCTGCAGGCCTGTGTTGCCGCTGACAAAATTGTCATCATGCAAGCCGCCAATACCGGCCTGACCGAAGGGTCTACGCCCAAGGGTAGCTACGATCGTGATGTAGTGTTGATCAACACGCGGCGGATGGACGATCTGCATCTGATCAATGATGGCAAGCAGGTCATCAGCTTTCCGGGCAGCACACTGTTTGCGCTGGAAAAGCTGCTGGACCCGATTGGCCGCCAGCCGCATTCGGTGATCGGATCTTCGTGCATCGGTGCCTCAGTCGTTGGCGGGGTGTGCAACAACTCGGGCGGTTCGCTGGTCGAGCGCGGCCCCTCCTATACCGAGCTGTCACTGTACGCGCGGATCACTCAGGACGGCGAGCTTGAGTTGGTCAATCATCTAGGCATGCAATTGGGTGATACACCCGAAGAAATCCTGACCCGACTGCAGAACGGTGATTTCTCAGCAACTGATATCGAGACCGACAATCGCAAAGCCTCTGACACCGATTACGCCCGTCGGGTGCGTAATGTAGATGCTGAAACGCCAGCACGCTTTAACGCTGATAAGTCGCGTCTATACGAAGCAGCGGGCTGCGCGGGTAAACTGGCGGTTTTTGCGGTTCGGCTGGATACATATGCCAAGAACGAAGCAGAACGTACTTTCTACGTCGGGGCGCACGACACCGAGGCATTCACGGAATTGCGCCGTCGCATCCTGTCCGACTTCAAAACCCTGCCGGTCAGCGCTGAATACATGCATGAGGAGGTATTCGATATCTCTGACCGCTATGGCAAAGACACCATGGTGATGATTGACAAGTTGGGAACCGACCGTTTGCCCACTTTCTTTGCGCTGAAGGGCGCGGTGGACGCGCGTTTGGAAGGCATACCGGTTCTCGGCAATTTTACCGATCGTTTCATGCAGTTCGCGATGCGACTTTGGCCCGATATCCTGCCGCGCCGGATGCGGGCCTATCGGGATCGGTATCCGCATCACCTGATACTCAAAATGCGCGATGGCGGTATCGATGAAGCGCGCGATCTACTCAATGACATGACTGCCGAAGACAAGCTGGATTTCTTTGAATGCGACCTGCGTGAGGCAAAGATCGCTGGGCTACATCGTTTTGCTGCCGCAGGTGCAGCCATTCGTTATATGAAGGTTCATGCAGCCGAAGTGGAAGATATCATCGCCCTAGATATCGCGCTGCGCCGCAATGACGTCGACTGGTTCGAAGACTTGCCAGTTGAGATCGCGGATCAACTGGTCGGCAAACTCTACTATGGCCACTTCATGTGTCATGTTCTGCATCAGGATTACATCGTCAAGAAAGGCGCAGACCCGAACGCGTTGAAGGCCGCAATGCTAAAGTTGCTGGACAAACGCGGCGCTGAATACCCGGCGGAACATAATGTTGGCCATCTCTATGCAGCCAAACCCGATCTGGCAGCTTTCTACAAGTCGATCGATCCCACGAACAGTATGAACCCGGGAATCGGAAAGATGTCCCGCAACAAGCACTATTCGTGAGATGGAACGCTGCTGACCCGTATCCGTTGAATACTACTTGAAGCTGCGGCTGTCCTTGATCTGATCCCAGGCCCAGACGACCTCTTGCAACTGCTCTTCCTGAGATCGGTCACCACCGTTCATATCCGGGTGCAGCACCTTGATCAGCTTCTTGTAGGCTTTGCGAATCTCTGCCTTCGACCAGCTATCTTGCGCTTCGAGGATCTCAATCGCGCGGCGCTCAGTCGGCGGCAGGCGTCGACCGCCGGAATTGGCGCGGCCGGGATTTTTGGTGGCGTTTTCGCCTAGAACCTGATGCGGGTCCTCGATCCCCAGACGTGCCCAGGCACGGGCCTCGGGATCGCCCATCGGTTTGGTCTCACGCTCCCACACTTTGTCCTTCGAACGCTGCGCGTTCAGTTCGGCCTCGGTGGTGCCGTCGAAGAAATTCCACTTCTGGTTATATTCGCGCACATGTTGCTGGCAGAACCAGAAAAAATCATCCAGCACGTCCGGAGCTTTGGGCGCGCGAAACTTACCGGGTTCTTCACAGCCCTCATGATCACAGATTCGCACCGAAGTTTCGGACGCACCTGACATACCCCGACGGCCGCGCGGCTTCTTTTTCTTAGCGCTCGACACGGACATATCGAATCCGAAGGGATCTGACTTTACCATCTGCACAACCTCACGAAGGCATCTTTTCGACTCGGAGGCAGCAGTTTAATCTAAGCAGCCGAAAGTAGAAGAGGGGGACGGCAATTTATTTGCCGTTGAGCATAAAAATGAGCGTGACCGACGAAATCCGTGAACGATTGCAGGCAGCATTTAACCCGCGTGAGCTGGAGGTGGTTGACGACAGCGAGAGCCATCGTGGTCACGCTGGATATCAGGAGGGCGGTGAGAGTCATTTCAACGTCCTTATTCGTTCTGCGGCTTTCGAGGGGCAATCCCGCGTTGCTCGCCATCGCGCAGTACATACGGCATTGGGGGATATAGTCCCCCGTATCCATGCGCTTGCTTTGGATATCGACGTCTGACAGTCGCGGCCTTGGTTCAGATAAGCGACGATCACGTCGCCAATTCTCTGCGGATTTAATCTCGATCAAGGTATCGCGATACATGACCCTCTAATATTCGCCTCGTCGATCTCCGGTTAACCGGAGCGATCAGATTTGCGGATAATGAGGGCTTTTTAAATGATGACCAAAGCCAGAACGTGGTTCTCGGCACTGTCGACAGTTTCATTGCTGTCGGTGGGTGTTGCGTTCCCGGTTCACCATGCCCAGGCGGAACAGCCGGGCCCGGTAGAAGCCATTGAGTTCGACCAAGCCAAGGCGGCACTTGGCAAACGTTTGTTTTTTGACCCGCGCCTGTCTGGCGACACCGAACTGTCCTGCGCCAGCTGCCACCAGCCGGAAAACGGCTTTACCGACGGGCAGGCCTTATCGGATGCCTATGCCGGCAGCCTGCATTTCCGCAACGTGCCGACGCTGATTAACAGCGCCAAGCGCGCCGCGTGGTTCCATGACGGGCGCATTGGCACCAACCTCAACGACGCGACCCGCGAAAGCATCACCGAGACATACTCGATGAACATGGATATGCGTTTGATGCAGGAACGCATCAAGCAAGATCCGGTTTATGTCGAGATGTTCGAAGCCGCCGGATTTGGCGAGCCGTCGAACGGTGGGGTCCGTAACGCCATCCCGGAATATCTGAAAACGCTGATTTCGCGCGGCGCGCCGTTCGATACAGGCGAGATGTCGGAAGAAGCCAAGGCGGGCTATGAGCTGTTTAATGCCAGCGGCTGCAATTCCTGCCACTCGGGCGAGCGGTTCACGGATGATCTGCCGCACAATATCGGCGTGGGCGACAACCCCGATATCTGGGCGACCCCGGAACGTCACATCACCTTTGTGACCATGATGAAGTTCCTCGGCGTCGAGAATTACATGAACCTGCGCGCCGACCCCGGTGCGTATATCCGCACTCACACCGCCGATACATTCGGCACGTTCATAACCCCCACGCTGCGTGAGCTGACCTATACCGCGCCATTTATGCATAACGGCTCGATTGCGACGCTCGAGGATGTGGTGGCCTTCTACAACGCCGGTGGTGGCGAAGATGAAAACAAGGATCCGCGCATCAAGCCGCTTGGCCTCAGCGAGACCGAACAAGCACAGCTGGTGGCCTTCCTTAAGGCGCTGTCTGGTGAGCCGCTGACCGGCCCGGACTTCGTCGCCGAGGACATCGATACGGATTATGCGCCGATCGAAAACTGGCAAGACGCGACAAACTGAGGAGTGGACCCATGAAAGACCTTAAGTCTTACCTTTCAGGTACAATCGCCACCGCTGCTCTGGTTGCCGCCCTTGGTTCGCAAGCCTTTGCAGAAACCAGCATGGAGATTGAGGCCGGTATCGGCGGGGCAGACCCCGACCCCGATGCGCCATTGGTGGCACTGGGTGAGCCGCCCATACCGCTGGACAACCCCCAGACCGAGGCCAAGATCGAACTGGGCAAGATGCTGTTCTTCGATCCGCGTCTGGGCGGCAACCCGTCGACCCCCTGTTCGGCCTGTCACATGCCAGATGTCGGCTGGGACGTCGAAGCACCAATCTCGTTCGGCTATCCGGGCACGACCCACTGGCGCAACAGCCAGACCATCGTGAACTCGGCCTATTACGGCAAGCTGTTCTGGGCAGGTTCCTCGAAAAGCCTTGAGAACCAGGCCAAATCCGCCGCAGGCGGTGCGGTCGCCGGCAACGGTGAGGCCGACATGATGGAGGCGCGCCTGGCCTTCGTTCCCGAATATGTCGAACGCTTCAACGATGTCTTCGGCGATCAGTGGCCGCGTATCAGCAATGCATGGCGGGCTATTGCCGCGTTTGAACGAACCATCGTTCAGACCGACACGCCCTTCGACAATTATCTCCGTGGGGATGACGCGGCGCTGACCGACGAGCAGAAACGCGGGCTGGAATTGTTCGCCGGTAAGGCGCAATGTTCCGAATGCCATAACGGCGCGTTGCTGTCGGATGAAAAATACTACAACACCGGTGTGCCCGCCTATGACGGTTGGCAGGACGATGGTCTGGCGCAAGTCACCTTCCGGTATGAGCTTTATGCCAAAGGCTCGACCGAAGAGATGTACCGCCACACCAAGGACGACCCCGGCTTCTATTTCCGTACCAAGGAAAAGGCCGACAAGGGGAAGTTCCGCACGCCAAGCCTGCGCTATACCCTCTATACCGAACCCTACATGCATAACGGCATGTTGGAGACGCTTGAGGATGTGGTCGAGTTCTACAACCAGGGCGGCGGCGAGAATGAGTTCTCGGCCAATAAATCTCCGCTGATCCAACCCCTTGGCCTGAATGATCAAGAAAAAGCGGATCTGGTGGCCTTCCTGAAATCCCTGTCCGGTGACGAGATTCTGGTCGAAGAACCTGATCTGCCGGATTACCAGCCGCTTCCCGCGGCAGCAGAGGAGTAAGCGTCATGAAAGATCATAACGCAACCGGATGCAGCTGTTCGGGCGAGGCCAAAAAGGCCTGCACCGTGAACCGCCGCCAGTTCCTGTTCGCCTCGGGTGCCACCACCTTTGCCGTGATGGTGACCATGCCTACCCGCCACGGTCAGGCCGAACAGGTGCCCGCATTGGTATCGACCTATCCGCGCAAGCTGATCGGCAAACTGTCCGGACTGGAACAGGATGTGCCGGTCGAGTTCTACTACCCGGACGAGGGCGACTATTCGGACTCGATCCTTGTGAAAACCGGCGTGGAAAGCGGCGGCGGCATTGGTCCGCAAAAGGATGTTGTGGCCTTCAACCTCACCTGCACCCATCAGGGCGGGTCGATGTATGACAGCTACAAGCCTGAACATAAGGTGCTGGGCCCGTGCCCGTTGCACCTGTCCACCTATGACGTGACACGGCACGGCATCCTCGTCTCGGGGCAGGCCTATCAGTCGCTGCCGCAGGTCCTTTTGGAACTGGACGGCGATGACATCTACGCCGTTGGCATGTTCGGCCTGATCTACGGCCGTTACGACAACCTCATTGCATAAGGGAAGCGGAATCATGGCAACCCCGTATTACGTACCCGAAACCAACGTCCCGCTGCCGCCCAAAGGAGCCGAGGTCATCTCGACCGCCTGCGACTACTGCATCGTGGCCTGTGGTTACAAAGTCTATCGCTGGCCTGTGACGGCCAAACCCGGCGGCCCCACCGCGGACGAAAACGCGTTTGGCGAGGATTTCCCTGTTGCACCGCTGGGTGCGTGGGTCGCGCCGAACCAGCACAATATCGTACTGCACAAAGGTCAGCCGCACCACGTGGTGATCATCCCTGACAAGGACACGCAATACGTCAACACCGACGGCGACAGTTCCTTGCGGGGCGGATGTATCGCGCAGAAATGCTATAACCCGCAGACGCCAACACGCGACCGCCTTAAGACGCCGCTGATGCGGATCTATGGTACCTTGATGCCGGTTCCGTGGGATCTGGCGCTGGATGTTGCGGCTGAGGTGGGCAACCACGTGATCGCCAAGCACGGTACCAATGCCTATGGCGTAAAAACCTTCAGCTATCAGTATATCGAGAACACCTATGCGATCTCGAAATACGCGCTGCGTCATATCAACACCGCGAACTTCACCTTCCACGACACGCCGTCCGACGTGACCTCGACCCCCGGTTTCCGGGATGCGGGTTTCGACAACTTTGGTCCCTCGTACGAGGACTGGCGGGATGCGGAAACCCTTCTGGTCTGTGGCACCGACCCGTATGAAACCAAGACTATCCTCTATACTCAGTGGATGATGAAGGGGATGCAGAACGGCCAGAAAGAGATCTATCTGATTCCGCGCCGGTCTGCCGGTGTGGCCCATGCTGAAAAGATGGGTGGCCTGCATATCGACGTTCTGCCCGGCACCGACCTTCTGGTCGTCAACGCCATCGCCCGGGTCATCGTGGAAAATGGCTGGGAAGACAGCGACTGGATCAAGAAATGGGTCAACAACAAGTGGGAAAGCTCGTCCGGCTTCGGTCAGGGCACAAGGAACACGCCATGGCAGTGGCGTACGACCTGGGGCAAGTTCCAGACCAAAGGCTTCGAGGATTGGAAAGAGTGGCTGCTGTCGCAGGACGAATTCGCGCCTGAAACCGCTGCTGCTATGGCCGAAATCGACGTGCAGAAAATCTATACTGCCGCCGAGTGGCTGGCCAAACCCAAGGCGGATGGCACCCGGCCCAAAACCTCGGTCATGATCGAGAAAGGGTTCTACTGGTCGAACAACACCGGCAACACACAGGCGATCTCCGCTCTGGGCATCATCTGTGGCTGTGGAGGTCGTCCGGGTCAGGTGATTGGCCGGGCCGGTGGTCACCAGCGGGGCGGCGTGAAGGGCGGGAAGTACCCGCGCAACAAGTCGCCCGAGAAACTGCCGGGTCGCCGTCGCCGCGCCATGGATACCGACCGGTATCTGATCGCAGGTCATACCCGTATGGCCCATGTGATCGGCACCACATGGATTCAGGCGATGTGTGGTTCGCAACAGTTGGCTGACAAGTTCGAGGAACTGACCGTCCGCAACCCGCATCAGATTGCGTCTTTCGACAAGCAAGAAATGATCGACACGCTGAAGGCGCGCGCCGACAGCGGTGGCATGGTGGTGATCAACCAGGACATCTATCTGCAAGATCCGATCGGCAACCGCTATGCCGACATCGTGTTCCCCGCAGCGACCTGGGGCGAAGAGGACTTTCTGCGCGCCAACGGCGAACGCCGCCTGCGCCTGTACCAGAAGTTCTATGATGCGCCCGGTGCGGCCAAGCCCGACTGGTGGATCATTGCGCAACTGGCACAGCGGATGGGCTTTGACGGGTTCGACTGGCAGAACTCGAACGAGGTTGCCGAAGAGGCCGTGCGCTTTACGCGCGGGTCGCGCAAGGACTTCCACGCGGTCTACCGTCTGGCAAAGAAAGAGGGCAAAGGTCTGCACCAGAAGGTCCGAGAATTCGGCACCGATGGTGTGCAATGCCCAGTCATGCTGGATGCCGACGGTGTCACGCTGATTGAAACCAAGCGTCTGCATGACACAACCCGCACGCTGCCTGATACTGGTGCGGCTGGTGCGGATGTATTCAACAAGAAGCTGACGCACTTCAACAGCCAGACCGGCAAGTGCAACATCCAGAAATCGCCGTGGGGCCTGTTCTCGGATTACTGGGAATGGCTGAAACCCAACAAGGACGAAGGCGAGTTGTGGGCCACATCCGGTCGGATCAATGAACGCTGGCAGTCCGGTTTCGACGACCGCCGCCGCCCCTATATCGTGCAGCGCTGGCCGGAAAACTGGGTCGAGATTCACCCCGACGATGCGGCCGAGCGTGGCATCGAAAGCGGTGATTACGTGATGGTTTACTCGGAACGTGTTCCGGGCAACAAGCACACTTTGCTCGGTGTGGAAGGCGACGACTTCCAGTTCTCGAAACTGATGGAGAACGGGCATATCGAACTGACCAAAGCGGCGATCACCGCCGTGGCAATGGTTACGCCCGCCATAAAGAAAAGCGTCGTTTACATGGACTTCCTGCACATGCAGCAGCCCGCCAACGCGCTTGAGGGCCGGATCGTTGACTGGATCAGCGGCAACTACAACTACAAGATGGGCGTTGCCAAGGTCCGCAAGCTGGGGCCGAGCCCCTACAAGACCTCGTTCCGCACGATGTCCTTCGCGCCGCGCGATATCGCCTGACGCTTTTCCGGGGGGCGGACGCCATGCCGCCCCTCGTGTCCGGTCCCACTGCAGAAGGGACCACCTGGAAGGCAGGCTTCGGTTGGGAAACCTGTCTTCCACATTCACCCAACCCGTCCCAACGCAAAACATGGCAGACCTGATATGAACATGCATTCCGATACCGCCCTGCGTGACGAGGCCACCAGCCTGTTCTCCGACTATGCAAAATCTGATTATGACGTGATCCGCCTGCGCGCCATTCAGGCCCTGGCCGCCATTGGGGCCAGTAACAGCCCGGCCTTGATCGAGGCGCTGTTGGATGATGACGAAGACGTCCGGCAAGACGCAGCCCAAGCGCTGGGCGCGCTGGGCGTGCAGGAGGCCGCGCCGCAACTGCTGGAAAACTTGATCCATGATCCCTGCGGTGAGGTGAAACTGGCCTGCGTCACCGCTCTGGCCGAGTTGAAATCCGAAGACGCGGCGCCTTACCTGCGCACGCTTGTCACTGGTCGCGGCGAGGATATCACGTGGGACGAGGACGAGCTGCATCAGGATGAATGGGACGACTGGCTGGATACTCAGATCGCGGCGATCAAAGCGTTAGGTCGCATGGGCGATGCGGCTGCGATTGAACCCATTGTCATGGCCCTGATGGACGAAGACGGGCAAGAACTGGGGGATGTGGCCTGCGAAGCGCTGGGCCAGATCGGTACGCCGTCCGTGCCGACCTTGGGTGTGTTCGCTCAATCCTCGAACCGCCGTCTGCGTCACCGCGCTCTGCGCACGCTGGCCACCATCGGAGGACCCGAGGCCGAAGCCATCTTGCGCAAAGCCACCACCGACAAGGACGGGGCCGTGCGTCTGATCGCATATGAGGCGCTGATGCCGAACGACCCGGCGCTGGTCGAACAGGCCCTGACAGATGCGGTCGAGGATATCCGCATCGCAGCGCTGAACCAGTCCGGCCTTTCCGAACCCGAACTGCTGGACCGCATGATGCGCGACCCCGGCGCCAAGGTGAAACTGGCGCTGATCGACCGGCTGGACCGCAGCCAGCCTATCGTTGATCAAGACGACCTGCGCTGGCAGGTGCTGGATTTCCTCGCAACCGGACAACAGCCTGAGGTCTCGGCGCAGGCGCTGGGCCTGCTGGCGGCGTTGGCCCCGCAACTGGTGGCAGATCGGCTGAACGCGCTGTTCTCGGTCGAGGCGGACGACCTCAAGGCCGAGCGTATCCAATGGGCCATCGTCGACGCGCTGGCGACCTCGCCCCTGCGCGAGGCGGCAGAATGGCTGCAACGCGCCTGCCGCGCGCCCTTCCGGTCGGTGCGGCTGAAGGCCGTGGCCTCGCTGGCGATGATTGTTACTGACACCGACCGCCCGCATGTGAACCAGCAGCAGGGCCGCGAATTGCTGCTGTCCTTCGCGCTCGCCCCGATGAGCGTGGTCGAAGACGCGCACGAGGAAGAGGCCCCGCAAACCGACATCGCCGCGCTGGAAGAGGCAGGGCTGGATGTATCCGACGGTGGTGAAAACGGCCCTACCTCCAGCCTCGGCGCGATCCTTGGCCATGACGCTATCGCGGCAGAGATGAAGAAAGAGGCCGAGGATGATGACCTGCACCCCCTGACGCCACGCGAGCAGGCATTGTTGGTCAAGGCCACCCGCCATCCCAAACGCCGCCGCGTGGCGTTGGATGACAATGCCGAAGCCTTGGAGCGTGAGACCCGCATTTCGGCCATCCGCCTGCTGGGCGACGTCACAGGTATGCAGATCATGCTGGCGCAGATCGCGCAGGACCCCGAGACCGAGATCGCTGCGCAGGCGCTGGCGGCACTGGGCTTGTCGGTCGCGCGCAACGGGTCCGAACTGAACCAGCCGCATTTGATCGAGCTGATCACACAGGGGCTTTCGCATACCGATGCCAATCTGTCCCTGCAGGCGCTGAACCTGCTGCAACAGGCTGACCTGCCACCGCAGGATGCGCTGCGGGGCAAATTGCGGGCAATGCTGAAAACCGGAGATACTGCCTTTCGTATCGACGCCATGCAGATTCTGACCCGCTGGGACGGGACGGCCGATGTGGCGCGCAGCTTGCTGGACGATGTCTCGGCCCCGGTACGGCAGGCGGCGATGCGGCTTTTGTCTGAAACGGCCCCGGATCAGGCAGGTGCGGCCATCGTACCCTTCCTTCTGGCCAATCCTGAGCAACGGATCGTGACCTATGTCAATGACAGCACCCCTGCCTTGGTGTCCATTGGGCGCGAATTGTTGGCCGGATTGCGCGACGAGAACCGCCGCGCCCAGTGGCCGGTGTTGATCAGCGCTTTGGCCGACCTGTTGGGAGACCCCTACCGGGCGGTCTGAAACCGGAGGGATAGATGGCGATTTCGCTGAAACTAGGCGCGGCGATTCTAACGGGGGCAATGGCTTTTGGTAGTGTCGCACTGGCCGAGGAGATCCCCGAGGTTGCCGTAGTTCATCAGGTCATCGACCTGAACGCCGACACTCCGGCGCATGCATTTCGGTTCGAACCCAAATTCCTGCAGGTTCCCGCTGGGGCGACTGTGCGTTTCAAAGGCTCGACCGGGCGGCACACGGTCACTGCCATTCCTCGAATGATACCCGTGGGCGCGCGCGTCTTCGAGATTCGGGGCAAACCCGAACTGGATCTGACTTTCGAGAAAGAGGGAGTCTACGGCATCCGTTGCCGCGTTCATGGGCGTCACGGAATGGTCATGCTGCTGGTAGTTGGTGATCCAAGCTCGAATCTCGAAGAAGCCAAGGCCTATCTACCTAAACTTGGAGAGGCCGAGCGGGTCGGTTTCGAAGAGCTCTTTGCGTATATGGAGGCCCAAAATGGCTGATGGATGTGCCTGCGACCACCATGCTCATATGTACCTGACCGTAGATGACGCCCTGAGGCGCGGTTTGTCCGTGGCCAACCCCATCACGGATATCGAAACACTGCCGCTGGTGCAGGCCATTGGCCGGATATTGGCCGAGGATTGCGCTAGCAATGTAGACATGCCCGCCTTCGATAACTCGGCCATGGACGGTTATGCCGTTCGCAGCGCCGATCTGGGCGAGGGGCCTGTGTTCGAACTGCTAGTTGGCGGGCGCATAGCCGCCGGTGATAGCGGCGCACACGATGCGCCGGATGGCAGTGCCTTGCGTATATTCACAGGAGCGCCGGTGCCGTCCGAGTTCGATGCGGTATTAATGCAGGAAGACTGTGAGTTACAGTCCGATCGCATCCGGTTCAACCGCCGTCCAAAATCCGGTCAGCATATCCGTCGCGCGGGCGAGGATTTGAAAGCTGGTGCCCCGATCCTGCGGCGCGGGTGTGAAATTACTGCGCGTGAGGCCGCCGCGTTGGCCTCGGCTGGTTATGGCGAGGTGAAGGTTTATCGCAAGCTCAAGGTCACGATCTTCTCGACCGGTAGCGAGCTGCGCCAGCCGGGTGAAGCGCTTGGCCCCGGACAGATCTACAACTCGAACCGGTACATGCTTTTGGCTTTGCTGGATAAACCCTGGATCGAACTAGCCGACCGAGGCCCGGTCGAAGATGATCCGGTGCTGCTGAAGCAGGTCTTGAGGGATGCCTGTAATAGCTCGGACCTGATTATCACCACGGGCGGTGTTTCGGTCGGGGACGAAGACCACATGCCGCGCCTGTTCAGTGAAATCGGTGGCGAAACCGAGGTGATGAAAGTGGCGATGAAACCCGGCAAGCCGATCATGTTCGGTTGTCGGGGTGATGCGCTTTATGTGGGCCTGCCGGGAAATCCGGTTTCGGCTTTTGTGACGTGGCAGATCATTGGTGCGCGGATGATGGAACGCCGTGCCGGTCTGCATCGGAACGAACGCACCCCCGAGCAGGCGGTTTTGGCAGAACCTCTTCAACGCCGCGCGGGACGGCGTGAGTACCGCCCGGTAAGCATCGACGGATGTACACCGAATGGCGCACCGCGATTGCGCCTGATGGCCGGGTCTTACAGCGGGCGCGTTGCCCTTCTTGCACAGGCCGATGGTCTGGTAATTATTCCGGCAGAAACTGAGAAGCTGCCAGCCGGAGAAGCTCTGGAGTTCCTTCGATTCTAGATGGATCCCGATGCGCTTGAGGTATCAAATTCTTTGGTCAACGAGCGCCCTTTGCTGTCGATGGCGCGCGGCTGTAGGCCATTGGTGCCGACCTATGTCGGGACCTTCGGGGATCGCCGAATGCTCTGTCGCGAATGTGCGCGCGACGGGCAGCTAAGTGACGTCCTTGAACATGTAAGTGGTCGGCTCCAGCCGATCCTCAAACGGGTTTCGGCAATAGTTCGGGATCTCTCCGGCAATCTGAAAACCCATCGACTGATACAGCAAGCGTGAAGGATCGCTGCTACGGGTGTCCAGCACCAGCATCGTGCGTTTCAATTCCCGAGCTCGCTCATGCAGTGCCTCCATCAGCGACCGACCCAAACCGCGACGGCGAGCCTGCGGATGAACCAGCAGCTTTGCCACATCCGCGCGATGTGGTTGGTTTGGCATTGCGGCGGGAATCAGTTGCACCGTGCCCAGAATGCGTCCGTCACCATATGCGACAAACAGATCGAGTGTCTCCGCGCGGAGTTCGGGCTGCACCCTGTCCCGCCAATAGGCGCGGGCATCGTCGCGCGAAAAAGGAAGGATGAACCCGATACTGGCACCGGTATGGACACAGCGGTGCAGGATATTGGTCAGATCCTCAAGCGCTTCGTCGAAATATTCCTGTGGCAATCGCGTAATCATATCAGCACCAACAGATAGCGCGCACCGCGTTTGGGTCCGGTTTCGAACTGTGTTGGCCCCGACAGGTGATAGCGAAGGCAATCGCCGCCGCTGAGCGCATGGGCAATCCCGTCCACTGTCAACGTTAGCCCTCCATCAAGTAGGATCAGGTGGTGCTCCTGTCCCGGCTTGGGCGGAGTATCGTAGGTGATGACAGTACCTGGGGGCAAATGACCTTCCATTACTTCCCCACTGAGGCCAGTCGCCGGTGGTGAAACCGAACGGCGGGTAAACCCGCTTTCGGGGTCATGCCATTCAGGCTGCTTCTCGAAAGGTACTTTGGGATCGAAACTGTCTTCGACCATCATCAGCAGGCGTGACATGGGCAGGCCGTATGCCGCGCATAAACGGCCAAGCGTTTCAGCGGTAGGGCTGACATCACCGTTTTCCATTCGCGACAGTGTCGCCCGGCTGATCCCACTTTGGTCTGCCAACTGCTCAAGCGACCAGCCATGACCCTGGCGCAGCTCGTTCAGACGCTTAGCGAGGCGGTTTGATAGTGTGTCGAGCATGGCTCACATATGGGAATCAGTTACGAATATGGGATTATTGCCTTGTTTTACCTCAAACACAATAGAAAAAGGACGCAGAAATCTGCGCCCTTTTGCTGCTCGGGTATCGGACTGGATTACTTCCAGCCAACTTCGTTATAGATTTTCTGTGCCTCGGGGATGTTTTTGGCGGCCTCTGAGAGGTTCACCTCATCTGCTTTGAATTCCCCCAGAGCGGCCACGTTCTCAGCCAGCGCAACGCCTTCGACAGCGGGGTATTCATCGTTTCCGTTCGAGAAGTAGACCTGCGCCTGATCGC
The DNA here is from genome assembly GCF_056537585.1 of Ruegeria sp. C9. Classification (NCBI taxonomy): domain Bacteria; kingdom Pseudomonadati; phylum Pseudomonadota; class Alphaproteobacteria; order Rhodobacterales; family Roseobacteraceae; genus Ruegeria; species Ruegeria sp. C9. Next base: position 12,849 of record NZ_JBQFRU010000008.1, on the reverse strand, counting down.
TTGCGAGATACTCAAGGAACTTAATCGCGTTTTCTTTGTTCGGCGCGTTTGCTGCAACACCTGCACCCGACAGGTTCATATGTGCACCTTCGGCGTCCTGTGCCGGGAACTGCACGCCGATCATCTCGATATCCGCGCTTAGACCCTTGACGTCTTTGCGCATAGCGCGGGCCATATAGTATGTGTTGGCAACCGCAATCTCGCACTCGCCTGACACGATGCCGCGCAGCTGGTCTGTGTCACCGCCCTGAGGTTCGCGTGCCATGTTGGCGGCGACACCTTCAGCCCATTTCCTGGCTTCTTCCGCGCCGTGATTTGCAATGATCGATGACAATAGCGTCTGGTTATAGATATTGCCGGACGAGCGAATGCAGATCTGCCCTTTATACTCCGGTTTTGCCAGATCCAGATAGGTTGCGGGTGGGTTGGCGACATCAGCCTTGTCAAAGAAGATGATCCGTGCGCGCTGAGAAAAGCCGTACCACTGATTGTCTTCGTCCTGAAGGTTTGCCGGAATACGCTCCTCTAAGATTGCGCTCTCAACCGGCTGCAGGATGCCTTCGCTCTTGGCGCGGGCCAGGCGCGAGCTGTCGACCGTCAGCAGGACATCAGCAGGCGAATTCGCGCCTTCTGCTTTCATCCGTGCGATCAGTTCGTCGGCCTTGCCTTCGATGCGGTTGATGGTGATGCCGGTGGCCTCTTCGAAGTCGGAATACAGGCGTTCGTCGGTGTCGTAGTGGCGCGAGGAATACAGGTTCAGCTCGCCCTCGGCTGCGGCAGAGGTGGCGATCAGGGCCGTCAGGGTGGCGGCAAAGCAGGTAGAGGATTTCAGCATCATTTGTCCCAACATTGAAAATCGTGACGGGAATTAACCCGACTGATTTGGTCAATTAAACGATTCTCGGTGGGATGCAAGGAAATCCGACAAAATTAGTTGGTCAAAACGTCGCTGAACTTACCTTGCCGGACGGCCCCTTCAGGATTGACGCCGCCTACTTTGTTTTCTTTCGGGTTGCGGTGGGACGGGGGACGGTGCCGGCTCGGGGTCCGGATCGTCGCTGAGCACCGGTTCTTTGGTCAGCATCGCCTGAGTTACCGCTTCCATGTATTTCTGCAGCATGACCGGCGGATCGGCTGGGGCCAGTTTGATTGACAGCCTGCTTGCGCCTTCCTGATTATAGGCATAGCGCGAGGAATAACTTGCGTTGACCTGCGCCGCCACGGGTCCCCAGCCACCTTTGACCGATGCGCTGCCTGATTTCTCGGTCTGTTTGGTCATCGAGATCGCCATCTTTACCTCGATCTCGGCCTCTTGCACCGCATAGAACGCGGGCAGGAAACCCATCGACACGAGGCTGAATTCCTTTGGGGGACCATCGGGGTTGGATAGGTCGGGAAGCTGGATCTTCTGATCCGCCATGTATTTGGCGATATCAGTCGAATGTCTATCCAATTCAGTTTGCGACTCTGCCACGGAAATCGCCAGTTTCTGAACCATTTCCGCGAAAGGGACGTTTAGCAGTTCCTGCCCGATACTCATTTCCAATCTCCTTTGTGAATTCAGTCTCTATCAATAATCTTCGTTGCGGACCGTCTTTTGACCGAGAACGAGACCTTCGCTGCGTTCTGGCTGACCGCCTGTTTCTTCGCGTTTGTAGCGAACTGGGCTTTGTCGCCATCCCGACCAAGCCCAACAAAGGCTTCGACCTGGACATTGTCGATGGTGAAATCGTCGCTGCCGTCGGATCCTGCAAGGATCTGTTCGCCCAGGGCCTGCGAAAAAACCTGCGCATCCACGATCTGCGTATCTTTGTCTTCAACCTCCATTCCGCTCTGGCCTCCGGCCATTGGGTTCACCACCGGAGAACCCGAGCCCATCAGCATGCCACCGCCTCCTTCTTCCAAATCGTCGATCTGGTCTTGCAGGTCCTGGATCGTCTCCAGCAACACGACCTCGCGCGCCTCCAGCGCGGTCAGGCGGTTTTCCAATGACTGAAGCAGTGTGGTGAAGGCCTCGGGCAGTTCGGTGATGCGCACATCTATAGGCTGTTTTTTGGGGGTCTTGTCCTTTTTAGTCGCCATCGACCCCTCCACCAGAACCACCTTCATCCACCGGTCCCGGCGCGAACCGCATCCGCATGGTCGACGCGCTGCTTGCATCGAGCGTATCTGTCTGCGTCAGTTTTGGCCCACACAGAAACGCGCCAATGATCCCGCGTTTGCCTTCTTCTGTGGTACTGGTCATCTCCATGACGACCTTCAATTCTACATCGACATCCTGCATGTGGTAAAAGACTGGCGGAATGCCCATCTCGCGCAGTTCCTGAGGATAGTTCTTCAGCGCGTTCAACTGATCCAGACTAAGCTGTTCGGCGGCTTGGGCCACGCTTCGGCCTATATCGGCCACCATCTCGGTCAGGGTTGTTCCTAATAGCGTATCCAGATCATCGTTGGCCAACCCGACCTCCCTTCTAAAAACAGGGAAAGCGTAGCATGAGACCGTCTCATAACAATACTAAATCTCAGAACCGGACTTTCGGAGCGATTTCCGGCACTTCCGCCGACACGAAAGGGCGCTAGAAGCAGGGCATAAAAAAACCGCGCTCGAAAGCGCGGTTTTTGAATTAAGTTCGTGCAGCCCTTAGCCCTGGCGAGCTTTGAACTTGCGCTGCGTCTTGTTGATCACGTAGACGCGGCCTTTGCGACGCACAACCCGGCAATCACGGTGCCGGTTCTTGAGCGAGCGGAGCGAGTTCTTGACCTTCATGGGTCTGTCTCCAATCTGCGGCGCCTTCATCAAAGACGTGGCCAGCGCCTGGGTTAATCGGGTGCCCCGGAAAGACCAGAGCAATGAATTCATGGTGGGCGGTACAAGGATCGAACTTGTGACCCCTTCGATGTCAACGAAGTGCTCTACCGCTGAGCTAACCGCCCATGAAACCGTTGCGTGACCTGCCCCATAACGAAATGGGGCGCGGAACCCCGCGCCGGTAGCGGGGTCTATAAAAGGAGTCGTTGGGGGGATCAAGGGGTTTGGCAGAACTATTTTACGGTCTATGTTGAGTGCGAACAACGGAGAGCCCATGCCCGACGCCGCCACCAATGCAGCCTATATTCTGGATATGCCCGCAACGCGTACGTCCTGCGTGGTATTTGCCTCGCCCCATAGCGGTCGGACCTATCCCGTGTCTTTGTTGAAGCGGTCTGTTTTGAACCGCAATATGATTCGGTCGTCTGAGGATGCGTATGTCGACCAGCTTTTTTCCTCAGTCGCTGAATTCGGTGCACCGCTGCTCGCCGCGGCCATGCCGCGCGCCTATCTGGACCTGAATCGCAATTCGGATGAATTGGACCCCGCATTGATACAGGGTGCGCGTCGTCACGGACATAACCCGCGGGTTACCTCGGGCCTCGGGGTGATTCCCCGCGTGGTCGCCAACGGCAGGGCGATCTACAGCGGCAAGCTGACTATGGATGAGGCGCGCCTGCGGATCGATACCTATTGGCGTCCATACCATGCTCGCCTGAAATCTCTGCTGGCGGAATCGCATCAGATGTTTGGGCAGGCCATTCTGATTGATTGCCACTCGATGCCGCACGAGGCGGTGGCGCTGGCCGGCGGCTCGCGCCGGGCCCGACCGGAAATCGTTTTGGGCGATCGGTTCGGTGCGGCCGCTTCCGGTGTGATCGTTGATCAGATCGAGGCCGCTTTTGCCGACGCGGGTCTGAATGTGGCGCGCAACACGCCTTTTGCAGGGGCCTACGTCACCCAGACCTATGGTCGACCTGCCCGCCATCAGCATGCGGTTCAAATCGAGATCGATCGTTCACTTTATATGAACGAGGAAACGATCCAGCCGAACGGCAACTTTGAGGCGTTGCGTGATGTGTTGCGGCAGGTCACCGCGCAGATCACCAGTATCGGGTCCGATCCAATGTCACTTGCCGCCGAATAGACCTAGCGCAGCGCACGACCTTTTACGATTGCATCACTGCCGAAACGGCGCCGGATTTCGTCCGTCGCACGTTCGGCCTGTGATCGGCGTTCTGCACCGGGATCCAGAAGGTCGCCCGAGATATCGGCCTGATCCTCTGAGCATAGGTCAGACAGGCCGCATCCCAAAAGGCGATAGGGACCCTGATCGCCAACCTGATCAAATAGCCCACGAGCGGTGCGATAAATCCGATCCGCTATCTGAGTCGCATCGCGTAGCGATATCCGCCGGGTGATGATCTTGTGGTTGGCCTGTTTCAGCTTCAGCGTCACCACTCGCCCAGCCAATCCCTTGGCTTTGGCCCGGTCGGCTACCTTTTCAGACATACGCCACAGATGCCCGTCCAGAATTTCAAGACTGGCGGTATCCTCGAAAAAAGTGGTCTCATTACTGATCGACTTCATCGGCTCATGGGCCGATACGCGCCGTTTGTCCTGCCCTCGCGCCAGATGCCACAGACGGTAGCCCATTGATCCGAACCGCGCTGTCAGCGCCTCCTGATCCCAGCGCAGAAGATCAGAAAATGTGCGAATCCCTGCGCGATCCAGAGATTCCTGCGCCGCCGGACCAATTCCCCAGATTAATCGCACCGGCCGGTCATGCAGGAAATCAGCCGTCTCGGCCTGGCCGATCACTGAAAAACCCCGAGGCTTGTCGAGATCCGAGGCCACCTTGGCCAGAAACTTGTTATGGCTCAAGCCAATCGATCCCGTCAGGCCCAGCTCATCTTTCATCCTCTTGACCAGACGCGCAAGCATGACCGCTGGCGGTGCACCATGCAGCCGCTCGGTGCCGGATAGGTCCATGAACGCTTCATCCAGCGACAGTGGTTCAACATCAGGTGTCAACTCGTCCATCATGGTGCGTATCTCGCGCGAGACGCTGGCATAGAGCGACATACGCGGTTTGATCACCACCGCTTCTGGGCATAGTTGAAGCGCCTTGAACATTGGCATGGCTGAACGTACCCCGCGAACGCGGGCCACGTAACATGCAGTTGATACCACCCCGCGCTTGCCGCCGCCAATGATCACAGGCTTGTCGGCAAGTTCGGGATTGTCGCGCTTTTCGACCGAAGCATAAAAAGCATCGCAATCCATATGCGCGATCGTCAGGTCAAACAGCTCTGGGTGCGATTTGACCCTCGGGCTGCTGCAAGTTGGGCAGCGCGGCCCTTGCTTAATTTCCTTCAGGCAGTCGCGACAGATGGCGGGCATGATGTAGTTTCTTTCCGGCCAGCGGCGGATTGATCAAGACATTCGATAGGTTAATAAGTATCGCGAATGGATAAGGATAAAAAGAGGACCGATGGACTTCGCCGGGGCAAAAATGGCGTTGTTTCTGGGGCGCAAGCTGCTGGTCATTCTAAGAGATGATCGATCTGATATCCCGTTTCCAGGTCATCTCGATTTTCCAGGCGGCGGGAAAAAGTCAGGCGAAACACCGATCGAATGCGCGTTGCGTGAAACAGATGAAGAGGTTGGGCTGCGCCTGTGCGCAACCGATCTTGTCTGGTCACGGCAATATGGTCAAAGCTGGTTCTACATCGCCCTGCGCCCGCCGGAAGATGTTGGTCTGATCCGTTTTGGGGACGAAGGGCAGGGGTGGAGGCTGAATTGTCCGCGGGATTATCTGTCGAATCCGTTGGCCATTCCAAATTTTGCAGATCGCCTTCGGGATTATTTGTCGGAAACGGCGCAGCTTTGAACGGGACTTCGAAAGAAAACCCCCCGCGCCTGCGGGGGGAGGTAACGAGCCTCAGGAAGAGATGGCCCGTTGGGGAGTGTCTTGTGTGTAGAATCGCCGAAAATGGCGTTTTTCGATAGCCACAAGCCGAACGCCATAAAACTCATGTTTTTCATGTGTGTTTTCGGGCACAGGGACGATTTGGCGCGGCGGCGCGAAAAATTGACCTAACGTCAATTGCTTGAGCACCGTTCCTTCCGCAATTTTTGGCTTTTCGCCTAATGGTGAGTCAATGAATTTAACTCGCTCAAAACTGCTTGTGCGGCGGCTTTGGGGTCATCCGCCTGATAAATCGGGCGGCCCACGACGATATGATCGGCCCCATCGCCGATTGCACTGGCCGGGGTTGCGACCCGCTTTTGGTCGCCCAAAGCTGCACCAGCAGGGCGTACCCCAGGGGTTACAATCAAACGACCTTCGGATTGGGGCAGGGCGCGGATTAGCGCGGCTTCCTGAGGGCTGGCGATGACGCCATCAGCTCCGGCCTCGAAAGCCTTGGCCGCGCGTTCTACAACGAGGTCCTGTACGTCACCCGCTTTCAGAAGGCTTGCATCCAGATCGTCCCTGTTCAGTGATGTCAGGACTGTTACCGCCAGAATTTTCATGTCCTTGCCTGCAGCGCCCTCCTTTGCGGCGCGTACGACATGCGGATCACCATGCACCGTCAAGAAGTCCAGATCGAACTGAGCCAACCCACGCACTGCATTTTCTACAGTGTTGCCGATATCGAACAGCTTCATGTCCAAGAAAATGCGCTTTCCGTGATCCTGTTTCAACTCGTTGGCCAATGCCAGACCGCCGCCAGTCAACATACCCAGCCCGATCTTATAGAACGAAACCGAGTCGCCCAGCCGCTCGGCCATGGCTAGACCCTGCAGGGCGTTTGGGACGTCGAGGGCTACGATAAGGCGGTCATCGGACATGGGGCGCTCCTTTTTGGCAAACGTTTGCGTCCTAACGGGTTCAGGGCGATCTGTCCATGTGTGAAGCCCGAGGTGACGCAGTTCACTCACTATTTTGCGCAATGTGCTAAAGTGCCGACGTTCAGAACAGGGATAGAAACGATGAAAAAGGTAATTGTACTTGGCGCGGCACTGATGTTGGCCGCATGCGAAGACGCGCCTCAAAGCGATCCGCCCGAAACCGGTGTCGCGCCGGCTCCAACCAATGACAATCTTCTGTTAGTGCGTGGGTACCGATCGGAAGACGACTGGTGTCAATTGACCGGGGAAACAGCCTATACCGGCAACTTCCTCGATCATACAGCAGATCTGGTTTCATGCCCCACAGGCAGCAGTGCCGAGCAGTCTTTGGTCGAAATGTATAACGCTGAATTGATGGGAGAAACTGGCGGTTATTCCGTCTACTCGATTCCGCGCGGATGACGCCGATTTATATGCTCTAGCCCCTTGAATGGGAAAAGACATTTCCCAAATTGAATGTGAGGCCCAGACCGACGCGTGCCGCCAAGCGGGCGCATCAATACGGGGCGCTTAAGAAAAGGAGAATACTATGGACTTGAACAAGTTCACCGAGCGGGCACGGGGATTCGTGCAGGCGGCGCAGACTATTGCGCTGCGCGAAGGGCACCAAAGGCTGGAGCCCACACATATCTTGAAAGCATTGATGGACGACGATCAGGGGCTGGCCAGCAACCTGATCACACGCGCTGGCGGCGCACCGAACCGCGTGGTTGAGGCGTTGGACGCGGCCATGGGCAAAATCCCGAAGGTCAGCAGCGACGCGAGCCAGATCTATATGGACGGGCAGACCGCCAAAGTTCTGGATGAGGCCGCAAAGATTGCCAACAAGGCAGGTGACAGCTTTGTGCCGGTCGAACGCGTTCTGATGGCGTTGTGCATGGTGAAGTCCAAAGCCAAAGAGGCGTTGGAAGCTGGTGCTGTGTCTGCACAAAAGCTGAACGAAGCGATTAATGACATTCGCAAGGGCCGCACTGCTGACACCGCATCGGCGGAAGAAGGCTACGACGCGCTTAAGAAATATGCGCGCGACCTGACCGAGGCTGCAGCCGAAGGCAAGATCGACCCGATCATCGGGCGGGATGAGGAAATCCGCCGTTCGATGCAGGTTCTGTCGCGCCGCACCAAGAACAATCCGGTACTGATTGGTGAACCCGGCGTCGGTAAGACCGCGATTGCCGAGGGCATGGCCCTGCGCATCGTCAATGGTGATGTGCCGGAATCATTGAAGGACAAGAAGCTTCTCGCGCTCGACATGGGTGCGCTGATCGCCGGCGCTAAATATCGCGGTGAGTTCGAAGAACGACTGAAGGCTGTTCTGACCGAAGTGACCGAAGCCGCCGGTGAGATCATACTGTTCATCGACGAGATGCACACGCTGGTAGGTGCAGGTAAATCCGACGGTGCGATGGATGCCGCCAACCTGATCAAGCCTGCGCTTGCCCGGGGTGAGTTGCATTGTATCGGCGCGACGACGCTGGATGAGTACCGCAAATACGTCGAGAAAGACGCAGCCCTCGCCCGCCGGTTCCAGCCGGTGATGGTCACTGAGCCGACAGTTGAGGACACGATCAGCATCCTTCGCGGTATCAAGGAAAAGTACGAGCTGCACCACGGTGTGCGCATCTCGGACTCAGCGCTCGTGTCGGCGGCGACCCTGTCGCATCGCTACATCACCGACCGCTTCCTGCCTGACAAAGCCATAGACCTTGTCGATGAAGCGGCGTCGCGTTTGCGGATGGAGGTGGATTCCAAGCCCGAGGAACTCGATCAACTGGATCGTCAGATCCTGCAGATGCAGATCGAGGAAGAGGCGCTGAAGCTTGAGGATGATGCGGCATCAAAAGATCGTCTGGAAACCTTGCAAAAGGACCTTGCCGATCTGCAGGAGAAATCCGCCGAGATGACCGCCCAGTGGCAGGCCGAACGTGACAAGCTTGCCGGAGCGCGCGATCTGAAAGAACAGCTCGACAAAGCGCGGGCTGATCTGGAAATCGCGAAGCGCGAAGGGAACCTCGCCAAAGCGGGTGAGCTGTCCTACGGTGTCATCCCTGAGCTTGAGAAAAAGCTGACCGAGGCCGAAAACGCCGAAAGCAACGCCATGATGGCCGAGGAAACGGTGCGCCCAGAACAGATTGCGTCGGTGGTCGAACGCTGGACCGGTATCCCGACCTCGAAAATGCTGGAAGGCGAGCGTGAGAAACTGCTGCGGATGGAAGACGATCTGCATTCCCGCGTGATCGGTCAGGATGCGGCGGTCACCGCCGTTGCCAACGCCGTGCGCCGTGCGCGTGCCGGTCTGAACGACGAAGGGCGCCCGCTGGGCTCGTTCCTGTTCCTCGGGCCGACCGGTGTGGGTAAGACCGAGCTGACCAAGGCCGTGGCGAACTTCCTGTTCGACGACGACAACGCGATGGTGCGCATCGACATGTCCGAGTTCATGGAGAAACACGCGGTCGCCCGTCTGATCGGTGCCCCTCCGGGCTATGTCGGCTATGACGAAGGTGGTGTGCTGACCGAAGCCGTGCGGCGCAGACCCTATCAGGTCGTGCTGTTTGACGAGGTCGAAAAGGCACACCCGGATGTGTTCAACGTGCTGCTGCAGGTCCTGGACGATGGCGTCCTGACCGATGGTCAGGGTCGTACCGTCGACTTCAAGCAGACGCTGATCATCCTGACGTCGAACCTTGGCTCTCAGGCGCTCAGCCAGTTGCCTGAAGGAGCGGACAGCGCGCAGGCGCGGCGCGACGTGATGGATGCGGTCCGGGCGCATTTCCGGCCCGAGTTCCTGAACCGTCTGGACGAAACCATCATCTTTGACCGGCTCAAGCGGGCCGATATGGATGGCATCGTCGATATCCAGATGGCACGTCTGCAGAAACGTCTGGCTGCCCGCAAGATCGAGCTGGCACTGGACGATGGCGCGAAGGAATGGCTGGCCAATGAAGGCTATGATCCGGTCTTCGGTGCCCGCCCATTGAAACGCGTGATCCAACGCGCCCTGCAGAACCCGTTGGCCGAAGCACTGCTGGCCGGTGAGATAAAGGATGGTGAGACCGTTCCGGTGACCGCCGGAACCGATGGTTTGATCATCGGCGACCGGCTGGGAACGTCCGAGCGTCCGCGCCCGGATGATGCAGTCGTGCATTAAATCTCAGGTAATGAAGAGACCCGCCATCCAGGCGGGTCTTTTTTTGGTGGCTTGTATTGCGACTAAGAGCGTTCAGACCTGCCCGGTCAGATCCTGCGCCAGCATCATTGCGTTGCCGTCCGGGTCGTAAAATGTGGCAGTGCTGACCATCCCCTCAATCGTCTCGGTTTCGCCGTCAAACCGAACTCCGGCCCCTTCCAAAGCATCGCGTGCGCTTGCGATATCAGCAACACCAAAGACCGGAACGGAGTTTCCGGGCGCTGGTTCTGCCTGCTCGCCCAAACCAAGGGTGACGCCTTCGGTTTTGGTGAGCATCTCGCTCCAACCCGCCTCATCAATATGATGGATCAACTCAAACCCGAGCTTGTCATTATACCAGCGCGCGCTGGCGTGGCGATCTTTGACCGAAATGGCAAGAGTGATGGTGTTTTCTAAGGAAACGAGGGCCATGGAACTTTCCTTTTGTCCTAAAATAAAGTAACTATACTTTATGGACATTAAATTACTTGTCAAGCTTACCTCTCGGGCCTGGTCGCTGAACATTCTTGCGCAGCTGCACCAGGGGGTTCCGGGCAGGCAGGCCCCATTGCACGCCGCGACCGGGGCAAGCCGGACGTCATTTGCGGCAAGTCTTGAGCATCTGGTCAGCCTTGGCTTGCTTGAACGGAACCCGGGCCACGGCCACCCTTTGCGCCCTGAATTCCGTTTGACCAAAGCCGGGGTTCAGGCGGCGGCTGTAGCGGCAGAAATCGTGGCCTTGGTGCCGCATGATACCGAATTGAAGCTACTGCGTCGTAGCTGGACGGTCCCTATTCTGGCGTTGACCCGCCAACCGCGGCGTTTTTCAAGGCTCAGGTCGGATCTTCAGGTGATCACTGATCGCGCATTGTCATCCTCGCTCAAGCAATTAGAGGAGCAGGACTGGGTGCGACGCGATATCGAAACTTCGGCCCGGCTGCCTTTTCCGACCTATCAGGCGGTCAATCTTGGGTGCGAAATAAACCGTGTTGTCGGCTTGAACATCGGGTGACCGTTATCCTCGCGCCCAAGCCACCTAATTTTCGTTACAATCTGTTCGCTCAATCGTGACGCCTGTTTCCTTGGCTCTGTGCTATCAGACCTTACCTCAGTTTCGAGGTTAATGGATAACGGAGAACCAAATGGCGCATCGCTGGACCAACAAACTGACGCATGCGGACGTCACCCCAAGGGCGGCGTTTCTGAACCGGCGACAGGTCATGGCCGGTTTTGCGGGTGTCGGGCTGGCGAGTCTGGCGCGGCCAGCGGCGGCCGAGGCGCTTGAACCGAATACCTGGGAAGAGATTACTTCCTACAACAATTATTATGAGTTCGGGACACGCAAGGATGATCCGGCGAAATATGCACACACACTGGTAACCGAGCCCTGGAGTGTAACCATCGACGGTCTGGTCGACCGCCCTGGTGAATATGATTTCAAAGACATCATGTCTGAAATGACTGTTGAGGAGCGAATCTATCGGTTCCGCTGTGTTGAGGCCTGGTCGATGGTGATACCTTGGAACGGGTTTGAACTGGCAGATCTACTCGGCATGGCTGGCGTTCAGGACGGCGCGAAATACGTGGCGTTTGAGACCGCCTATCGTCCCGATGAGATGCCGGGTGTGGCGTATCCGGTACTAGACTGGCCATATCGCGAAGGGCTGCGTTTGGATGAGGCGATGCATCCGCTGACCATTATGGCTACTGGGATCTACGGCAGGGACATCCCGAACCAGAACGGCGCGCCTTTGCGATTGGTGGTACCGTGGAAATACGGCTTCAAATCGATCAAATCGATCGTGCGGATTACCCTGACGGATACCCAGCCTCCGACAAGTTGGAACATGGCAGGTCCTAGGGAATATGGGTTCTACAGCAATGTGAACCCCAATGTGGATCACCCCCGCTGGTCGCAGGCTTCGGAACGTCAAATCGGCGGAGGTCTGTTTGCCAAGCGAATCCCGACGCTGATGTTCAACGGATATGAAGATGAGGTCGCCAGCCTCTACGAAGGCATGGATCTGGCGAAGAACTACTGAGATGATGCGGCGGCTCAACGACCTCTTGCGACGGCTTCCCAATTGGGCTGTTTATCTGCTGGGCGCGCTGCCTGCGCCCTGGTTGTTTTATCAGGGCATGACCGGTGGTCTCGGGGTCGAGCCGATCGAGGCGCTCGAGCACGAGTTTGGCGAACTGGCGCTGCAGCTTCTGATTTTGGGTCTCGCGATTTCGCCCTTGCGTCGCTTCGCTGGCCTAAATCTGATGAAGTTCCGCCGCGCGATAGGTGTACTGACGTTTTCCTATGTCGCATTGCACCTGTTGATCTGGCTGGTTCTGGATGTTCAGATTCCCAGCCAAATCTGGGCGGACATTATCAAGCGGCCCTATATCACCGTGGGCATGGCTGCCTTTGTACTGTTACTGCCGCTTGCAATCACGTCCAACAACTGGGCGGTTCGCCGTTTGGGGCCTCGTTGGCGCAAATTGCATCGTCTGGTCTATCCAGCAGCAATTCTGGGCGCGCTTCATTATGTGATGCTGGCGAAGGGGTTTCAGATCGAGCCATTGGTCTACCTGGCGATTATTCTGGGCCTTCTGGTCATGCGCCTGCCGGTAACATCATTCCTGATCCGGTTTAGGCAAGCCGATTCAGCCTGACTCGCAGGCGAGTCTGTGGGTAACAGTGTGAATAACATATCCATGGCGCTGATTTGCGATGGTCTGTGTCCGCGACTTCCGGGTTGAATGGCTGGATGCTCTTCGTAACCATTTGTTTTAGTAATATAAAATTCTGCTTTTGCGTTTTTTTGCGTTTTTTTGATTTTTCCACTTGCGGCTTTTGGGCGATATACTTAGAACGCCCTTCACCGGCGCTGCTGAGGTGCTGGGACGCGGTGGAAGCTGCGGAGACGCTCGGGAGAGACTGGGGGCATCTGAGGTTTTTGATTGGGCGGTG